>NZ_JBNNGK010000004.1:0-350784 GCF_050268245.1 Serratia sp. NPDC078593
ACTCTTCAAGACTTGATATTTTTTTGCATCCGAGGATGCTGGATATCGTCTTGTGAGTGCCCACACAGATTGTCTGATAAATTGTTAAAGAGCAGCACCGGAGATAAAACTCATCGGTGCGGGCTGCGTATACTACGCTTTTCGCCCTGGGAGTCAAGCGTTTATTTCGCTTTCTTCCCGCTAACCCAGCGACTTGTCAGTCGTTGTTCCCGGTCAGTGGAGGCGCATTATAGGGAGTTCTCAGAACGTCGCAACCCCTAATTTCAAAAAAGTTTTCAACCGCGTTTTTTTTCGACAAAAGCGACAAAAAAGCACGTTTTTCCGTCAATTTTTCCCTGCAATAGCCACTATCGTGGTCACACAGTAGAGTAAAATGACAATAACGATGTAAGCCAAGGATCCGCAGCCATGCAATTTAACGCCCAACAACAGGCCGCCCAGCGTAATCTTTCTTATCTGTTAGCGGAGAAACTCGGCCAACAAATACTTTCAGGCGACTACGCCGCTGGGAGTATCCTACCTGGTGAGATGGAATTGGCGGAGACATTTGGCGTCAGCCGTACCGCAGTGCGTGAAGCAGTGAAGATACTGGCAGCAAAAGGCATGTTGCTCCCCCGCCCCCGAATAGGCACACGGGTGATGCCAAGAAGCCAATGGAACTTCCTCGACCAAGAATTGCTAACGTGGTGGATGACACGCGAAAACTTTGATCACGTCATGCAGCACTTTCTTATCCTACGTACATCATTAGAACCACAAGCCTGTTCATTGGCAGCAGTACATGCAGATGAACAACAGAAGGCACGATTAGAATCATTAATGGCTGAAATGCGTACCTTACATAAAGAATTCGATCGCGAACGCTGGATCATGGTGGATACCCAATTCCACCAACTGATTTATGAAGCCAGCGGTAATCCATTCCTGTCGTCGTTCGCCAATCTGTTCAGTTCGGTGTATCAAAGTTATTTCCGTGCGATTACCGGCAACGAGGTGATTAAGCTGCAACAGCATCAGGCCATTGTAGACGCAATCTTAGCCTGCGAGAGCAATGCCGCATTTACGGCATGCCAGACTTTGTTAAAAGGAAAAGACTAGCCTTCTCTCTATATAGAAGAACAACAATGTCCGATGATTAACCAGGAACCATAATGATAAAATCTGCGCGCAGTATGGCAGGGCTACCTTGGATCGCCGCAATGGCGTTCTTTATGCAGGCGTTGGACGCCACTATTCTTAACACAGCCTTACCGGCAATTGCCCATAGCCTTGATCGTTCACCACTGGCGATGCAATCCGCGGTCATCAGCTACACCTTGACCGTCGCAATGCTGATCCCGGTCAGCGGATGGTTGGCAGACCGCTACGGCACGCGGCGAGTATTCATTTTTGCCGTCTCGTTATTTACTCTCGGCTCATTATTGTGTGCGCTATCCCCAAGTCTAAGTTTCTTGGTGACCTCCCGCGTTGTGCAAGGTATTGGTGGGGCAATGATGATGCCGGTGGCTCGTCTGGCATTGTTACGCGCTTATCCACGCAGTGAACTATTACCGGTACTCAACTTCGTGACCATGCCGGGCTTGGTTGGCCCGATACTAGGGCCACTGCTAGGGGGGTGGTTGGTAACCTACGCCACCTGGCATTGGATATTCCTGATCAACATTCCTATCGGTCTGCTCGGTATCTTTTACGCACGTAAATACATGCCAGACTTCACTACACCGAAGCGGTCTTTCGATTTTTTTGGCTTTATATTGTTTGGCCTCAGTCTGGTATTGATTTCAACTGGGCTCGAGTTATTCGGTGAGCGCGTACTGGCCAGCTACATTTCACTGGGCGTATTGTTGAGCGGGTTTGCAGTACTGTTCGGTTATATCGCCCATGCCCGCCGTCATCCCCAACCGCTGATAGGATTAGATCTGTTCAAAACCCGCACCTTCTCGGTCGGGATTGCCGGAAACGTGGCTTCGCGGCTTGGTACCGGCAGCGTTCCGTTTCTAATGCCGCTAATGCTACAGGTCGGTTTTGGCTATACGGCGATTATTGCGGGCTGCATGATGGCCCCGACAGCTATTGGGGCGATGATGGCAAAATCCACCGTAACGCAGGTACTACGGTGGTTTGGATACCGTAAGACGTTGATCAGTATCACCGTTGTGATCGGTTTACTGATCGCCCAGTTCGCCCTGCAAAGCCCTGGGATGCCACTGTGGTTGATGATTATTCCATTATTTGTGTTAGGGATGGCAATGTCGACCCAGTTTACTGCCATGAATACTATCAGTTTGGCCGATCTGAATGACACCAATGCCAGTTCTGGCAACAGCGTGTTAGCCGTCACTCAGCAACTTTCTATCAGTTTTGGCGTGGCGGTCAGCGCTGCTGTACTGCGTTTCTATGATTCACTGTCGATCGGCACCATGATAGACCACTTCCACTATACCTTTATTACGATGGGCATCATCACTACGGTATCGGCACTGGTGTTCATCTTGCTACGTAAAACTGACGGAAATAATCTGATCAGCGGCAAAGAAAAACGGGCAAAAACAACCCAAAAGACCGGTTAACGCCAGCCGACCGATGCACGATCCACCAGCTCTGGCGTCAGCACTAAGATTTGTGCATCACGTTCCGGGTGTTGTAGGCGATGGATTAACGCATCTATCGCCAGCTCCCCCAATGAATCTTTGGGTTGGTGGATAGTACTCAGCGGCGGTGCCAGATATTTCGCTAGCTCGATATCATCATAGCCCACCACAGCCATATCCTGCGGTACCTTGAGACCCGCCTGGAACAGCGCTTGGTAAACGCCCACGGCAACCGCATCATTACCCGCAAATACGGCATGTGGCGGTTCATCCAGCGCCAAGAGTTGCTGCATCGCACGCACCCCGCCTTCAAACTCAAAATCGCAGTGCACTTCATACCCCGAAGGAATCACTAACCCCGCGCGCTGCATTGCGCGTCGATAACCGTCTAAACGATGCCGTGCGGTGGTTTTATCCTGTGGCCCGGCAATGCAGGCAATATGCCGATAACCGCGCGTAATTAAATGTTCGGTAGCCATTTCGCCACCCAGCAGCGAGTTATCCTGAATAATATCATTGGCCCCTTCAAACGGAGCCCAATCCATCATCACAATCGGCAGTGAAGGGTAACGGCTCAGCGAGTCCTGCGACGGTCGATGATTTTCAGTGCACATCAGCAGTAACCCATCGACACGTTTTTGCAATAGCGTTTCCATACTACGATTCATCCGTGCCGCATCTTCTTCGGTATTGCACAATATCAAACTGTACCCACGCTCATAGCAACTACGCTCAACGCCGCGCACCACTTCCGCGTAAAACGGGTTGTTACTCGCGGTGACCAGCATACCAATGGTGCGCGTTTCCTTTATTTTCAGGCTGCGAGCCAATGCGGAAGGCGCATAGTTGAGTTGTTCAACGGCCGCCATGACTTTGTTACGCACGCTGTCGCTGACAAAACGGTTGTTATTAATGACGTGTGAAACCGTAGAGGTTGAAACACCCGCCAAGCGGGCGACATCTTTCATGGTGGCCAAAAACATTACTCCTGCTGTTGCAAGAAGGCATCGATCTCTTCACGCCAAGGCACCGAAGGCTGTGCACCAGGGCGCGTTACAGCGATGGCCGCTGCCGCATGGGCGAAACGCACCGCTTCGTTCATTACTTTTCCTTCCAACAGCGCCGTCAACAACGCCCCGTTGAAAGTATCGCCCGCCGCGATGGTATCAACCGCTTTGACCTTAAAGCCGGGTACCAATTTGCCTTCACCGTTTTCACTCAGCCAAACCCCACGGCTGCCAAGCGTAATCAGCACCGTTTCGATACCTTTATCATGCAACGTCTTGGCAGCACGGGCGGCATCCGCATCATTATTCACCGCGATGCCGGTTAAACGCTGCGCTTCGGTTTCATTTGGCGTAATCATATTAACCATCGCCAACAGCTCATCCGGTAACGCCCGGGCAGGAGCCGGGTTAAGGATCACTCGGGTATGATGCTGTTTCGCCAACCGCGCAGCGGCGATCACGGTTTCTAACGGCGATTCCAACTGCATTAGCAATGCATCTGCATCGATCACCGTTTGCTGATAGCGCGCCAAATACTGCGGCGTGACCGCCGCGTTGGCACCAGCATCAATACCAATGACGTTCTCCCCGTCACCATTGACGAAAATCAACGCGACACCGGTCGTCGTATTACTGATGGCTTCTATCGAATGGGTATCAATGCGATCGGTGGTCAATTGCTGGCGAATACGCTTGCCAATATCGTCTGCACCTACGCAAGCGATAAAGGCAATATCCGCACCGCTGCGCCCTGCGGCAACAGCCTGGTTAGCACCTTTCCCGCCAAATGCCACCTTATACTGCTTCCCGATCACCGTTTCACCCGGGCGGGGAAATTGTTCAATATTAAGGATGTGGTCAGCATTGATGCTGCCCAAAACCACCAGTTTTCCTGTATCCATCGCATTGTTTCCTACTTTATTAATATCACGCCATGGTAAACGCCCTGTTCCGATGGCGTGAATAACGCGCTTATTGAGTGACCAGTTTCAGGTCTACCGGAATAGTCGCCGCGACATTCTCGCCTTTCAACACCTTATCGGCAGTTTCTACACCGATGACACCGATCTGATCGGGACGCTGCGCTACCGTTGCCGCCAGCTTACCCCTTTCAACCGCTTTCACACCGTCTGCGGTACCATCAAATCCGACCACCACTACGTCATTTTTACCGGCAGTTTGCAAAGCACGCATTGCGCCAAGCGCCATCTCATCATTCTGAGCGAAAACAGCCTGTACATTCGGATGCGCAGTCAGTAAGTTCTGCATCACGTTTAACCCTTTAGTACGATCGAAATCTGCCGGCTGGCTGGCTAACAGCGTGAATTTATTCTGCTCTAGCGACTGTTTGAAGCCTTCACCCCGCTCACGCGCAGCCGACGTGCCGGCAATGCCCTCCAGTTGGATCACTTTGGCATCGGACCCTACCGTTTTAGCGATAAAATCACCGGCCATTTTGCCACCGGCACGGTTGTCGGAAGCAATGTGGCTGATAACCTTACCCTTAGCGGCGATGCGATCTAGGGTGATCACCGGGATGTTAGCCTGGTTAGCCATTTTGATGGCATTACCCACCGCATCGGAATCGGTTGGGTTAATGAGCAACAGTTTTGGAGATTGCACCATCAAATCCTGCACGTTAGCCAACTCTTTAGCCGGGTTGTTCTGAGAATCCAGCACCACCAGGTTATAACCCAGTTTATTGGCTTCCTGCTGCGCGCCCTCTTTCATTGAAACGAAGAACGGATTATTCAGCGTGGAAACCACCAGCGCGATGGTGTCTTTAGCCAACGCATTGGCACTCAGAGTCGCGCTCAGCGCAAACGCGGATGCCAGAACTGCCAGTTTTTTCATTTTCATGGTCGTGATTCCTGTAGGGGAGGTTACTTGTTACTTTTATTGTCTACCAGCACCGCCAGCAGTATGACTACCGCTTTCACGATCATTTGGTAGTAGGAAGAAACACCCATTAAATTCAGGCCGTTATTCAAAAATCCAAGGATTAATGCGCCGATTAGCGTGCCGACGATGCGCCCTTTACCACCCGCCAGACTGGTGCCGCCCAATACTACAGCGGCGATGGCATCTAATTCGTAGCCAGTACCCGCAGTAGGTTGCGCAGAGGACAGGCGTGCCACTTCGATCACGCCAGCCAACGCCGCCAATAGGCCGCACAGCGAATACACGATGATTTTGACACGATCGACGCGAATACCTGACAGACGCGTCGCCGCTTCATTGCCGCCGAGGGCATAAATATAGCGGCCCAAGCGCGTATGGTGCAGCATGTACCACGCGGCAATAAACACGATCGCCATAATCCAGATAGGCGTTGGCACCCCCAAAGGGCGGCCAATGCCGAACCAACCAAAGGTATCAGCCACATCGGTGAAGCCGGTATTGACCGGGCTGCCATTGGTGTAAACCATTGTCACCCCGCGTAGCAACAGCATCATCACCAATGTTGCGATGAACGCCTGTACTTTACCTTTGGCGACAATCACACCGGTGGTAGCACCAATGGCCGCCCCCAATGCCAGCGCAGCCGCTACCGCGACCACCGCATTCACTTCAAAGCCAACGATAGAAGCAGCAACCGCACCGGTTAGCGCCAACAGTGAGCCCACCGACAGATCGATACCGGACGTTAGGATCACCAACGTCATGCCGACCGCCATAATGGCGTTCACCGAGGTTTGTTGCAGAATATTGAAC
The DNA here is from genome assembly GCF_050268245.1 of Serratia sp. NPDC078593. Classification (NCBI taxonomy): domain Bacteria; kingdom Pseudomonadati; phylum Pseudomonadota; class Gammaproteobacteria; order Enterobacterales; family Yersiniaceae; genus Serratia; species Serratia sp. NPDC078593. The sequence goes on from NZ_JBNNGK010000004.1 coordinate 6,314, forward strand.
AGGTTATTTACGGTGAAGAAATTGGGGCTCATGGTAGAAACCACGGCAATCAGCACCAGTAGCGCAATCAGCGACTTTTGCTCTAACAGCCATTCTTTACTGAACCAGCGCTTAGCCGCGATAGTGTTTGAACTCATACTGATAACTCCTCACCGTATTGCTTACCGACGGCCGCAGCCATCAACGCTTCCTGAGTGGCCTGTTCAACCGTGAATTCTCCGCTGAGATGGCCTTCATGCATCACCACGATGCGGTCACTCATGCCCATCACCTCTGGCATTTCCGATGACACCAAAATGATGCTGAGCCCTTCCTGTTTGAACTGGTTAATTAACTGGTAAATTTCCTTCTTGGCGCCAACATCCACACCGCGCGTTGGCTCGTCGAGGATCAGCACTTTCGGCCGCGTCATCAACCCACGGGCAATCGCCACTTTTTGCTGATTACCGCCGGAAAGCAGGCCAATAGGCTGATCCATTGATGGGGTTTTTACATTGAATAATCGAATGAAATCGCCCACGGCTAGCTGTTCTGCCGCATGTTTCAATCCTCCGCCAGCGCGGCTGAAATAACGCAGTGCGGTAAGCGACATGTTTTCCTTCACCGACATGCCCAACACCAAGCCATCGCGCTTACGGTCTTCTGAGATATAAACGATGCCATTTGCCAGACCGTCCTGCGGTGAATGTGTCACCACATCACGACCGTCCAGTTTAACGGTGCCGCTGCTACGCGGTGCCGCACCGTACAGAATCTTCATCAGTTCAGTACGTCCAGCGCCCATCAGGCCTGAAACGCCCAGAATTTCACCCCGATATAGGGTAAAACTGACGTCATGCACGCCGGGGCCAGAAACATGGCTCACCTGCAAACGCTTTTCGCCACGCGGCAGATTCAGGCGTGGATACTGCTCTTCCAATTTACGGCCGACCATCATTTCTATCAGCGAATCTTCCTGCAGTTCACTGACTGGCCGCTCAGCAATAAACTGCCCGTCACGAAATACCGTGACATCATCGCAAATCTCAAAAATTTCTTTCAGGCGGTGCGAAATATAGACAATACCGCGCCCTTCCGCTTTCAGTTCATTAATCACTTTAAACAGTGAGGCGGTTTCAGTGTCGGTCAAGGCATCCGTCGGTTCATCCATGATGATGACCTGTGATTCAAAGCTCAGCACCTTCGCGATCTCAACCATTTGCTGATCGCCGATCGACAGTTCACCCACCAGCCGATGGCTGCTGTATCGCAGATTGAGCCGCATCAACAGTTTGTCAGCTTCGGCGTACATTCTCTTCCAGTCGATACGACCAAAGCGGTTAACAAATTCACGACCTAGAAAAATGTTTTCCGCGATAGTTAACTGTGGGATTAAGTTCAACTCTTGGTGAATGATACCGATGCCCGCTTCCTGCGACGCTTTTGGCCCATTGAAAGCCACCTCTTTGCCCAGAAAGTGCTGACTACCGGCGTCTTTATTGTAAATACCGGTGAGTACTTTCATCATGGTGGATTTCCCTGCGCCGTTCTCACCCACCAGCGCCATCACCCTGCCGGGATAAACGCTAAGTGCAGCACCCGACAGCGCTTTAACGCCGGGAAAGGCTTTATCAATTCCTTTCAGTTGCAATAAAGGTTGCATAAGTGCCTCAGAAAGTTACGCCTGCACACAGAATCACGTTCGCGTAAGGCGAACACTCGCCACTGCGGATGACGGCTCGGCTGTGTTCGGTTTGCGCCTTAAATTCACCGTGGCTGATATAGCGCACGCTGATAGTATTTCCCTGGAGTTGGCCAAGTTGAGTCAGTTGAGCCAGCAAGGCGTGATGGAGCGATGGATTTTGTTTGACGATTTCTTCCGCCAAGATCGCGCTTTCTACCTGCATTTCTTGCGTTACCGCGGCCAACACTTGCAAAAATGTCGGTACACCTTGAGTCACCGCCAAGTCGATACGCGGGGTGTTCGCCGGGATAGGTAACCCCGCATCACAAACGGTAATTTGGTCGGTATGGCCAAGCCGGGAAACCAGCGCAGAAATATCAGCATTCAGCAGCACGCCTTTTTTCATTCTTTTTCACTCCATTCGCCACATCAGTAGCGAAACGTTTCGCTACTGGTTGAGTGTAAAAAATCGACAGCGGAAGGCAACGAAGAGATAGTGGAAATGTGATCGCTATCGAAACGTTTCGCTCACATTTAATTAAAGACACAAATAAAAAAGGCCCTGCCATATTGAGCAAAGCCTGTTAGTAGGGAAGGAATGACGATGGTGTAAGCCACCGCAGAGCCGGATAAAACGTTACCGCGGCTATATCTCGACCTGAGTTCCCAATTCGATCACCCTGTTGGGCGGGATTTCGAACTGATCCGGCGCGCGCAGCGCATTCCGGCTCAGCGCAATGAACAGTTTGCCCCGTAACAACAAATACCATGGTCGTTTAGCCAGCATCAGCGATTCATGTGACATAAAGAATGACGTTTCTATCATTCGGCAAGGTAATCCTTCTAAGCCGCAGCGGTGGAAGACTTCCTCTACGTTCGGCGTTTCACGCCAGCCATAGCTGGCCACCACGCGCCAGAAGGTTGGTGACAACTGTTCAATCGTCACCCGGCGCACATTGTGCACATACGGCGCATCCTCCGTACGTAACGTCAGCAACACGACACGCTCATGCAGAACTTTATTGTGCTTAAGGTTATGCAACAGGGCAAAAGGAATCACATTAATGGCGCGGGACATGAACACCGCCGTGCCTGGCACCCGTACCGGAGGCGATTTTTCTAATGACGCGATGAGCGCCTCAAGCGAATTGCCGTGTTCGTGCATTCTGCGCAACAGGCGGAAACGTTCGCTCTTCCAGGTGGTCATCACAATGAACATCAACAGGCCAATGCTGAGCGGCAACCAACCGCCAGAGAACAATTTCAACCCGTTAGCGACAAACATCGGCACATCAATACACAGCAGCAGCGCTAAAATACCGATCGCCAACAGGCGGTTCCAATGCCAGTTTTTTATTGCCACGAAAGTCACCAGAATGCTGGTGATCACCATGGTGCCGGTGACCGCAATGCCATAAGCCGCCGCCAGGTTACTGGAATGTTCAAAACTGATAATCACCAACACCACGGCGATATATAACAACCAGTTAACCACCGGAATATAGATCTGACCGGATTCCATTTCCGAAGTATGAATGATGCGCATCGGTGACAAATATCCCAAACGCACCGCTTGACGCGTCAGTGAGAACACGCCAGAAATCACCGCCTGCGAGGCAATCACCGTCGCCAGCGTCGCCAAAATCAATAATGGCACTAACGCCCAATCCGGTGCCAGCAGGAAAAAGGGGTTCTTGATGGCTTCAGGGTTCTTTAACAACAACGCCCCCTGACCAAAATAGTTCAACACCAATGAAGGCAACACCACGGTGAACCAAGCCAGGCGAATAGGGAATTTACCGAAATGCCCCATATCGGCGTATAACGCCTCCACGCCAGTAATCGACAGCACCACCGCCCCTAAGGCAAAAAATGAGACTTTCTTGTATTCAATAAAGAAATTTAGCGCCCATTGCGGATTCAACGCCTGCAACACTTCTGGGTTGCCGATAATACTGCGAATGCCCAGCAACGCCATGGTGAGGAACCAAATCAACATCACCGGCGCAAACAGTTTTCCGACGCTGCCGGTTCCCTTTTTTTGAATAATGAACAGTAGGGTCAGAACCAATATCGATAAGGGAACAATGAACGGATCCAGCGAGGGTGCGGCTATTTCCAAACCTTCAATCGCCGACATTACCGAAATAGCCGGCGTGATCACCACCTCACCATAAAAGAAGCTGCCACCGATCAGACCGAGTATCACCAAGACAGCGGTGGAACGCGACGATGTATTACGCCCGGCTAACGACATCAGCGTTAAGATTCCGCCTTCGCCCGCGTTATCGGCCCGCATCACATAGGTGAGGTATTTCAGCGAGACGATAATCACCAACATCCAAAAAATCAGCGACAGGAAACCGAACACCACATCAGGGCGGACATCAAAACCATAATGACCAGAGAAACATTCTCGGAGGGTATAAAGCGGGCTGGTGCCAATATCACCATACACTACGCCAATGGCGGCTAATGTCACCGCCGATAGGGATTGCTTACGTTCTGTGCTCATCATTCGTTTCTTTAGCTAGAACAGCCGTTAGCGATGCATCCGCATCAGCCAGAAGATACGGGTTCCAAGATCCGTTACGTCCACTAAAAGGCGCACAGTATGCATGAATTATACGACCTGCCTACTCTTTAATATGCATCGAAAAAAATACAAAATGTAAACGGACAACGCTGTTGAACATAGAAAAATACGACTAATCAATAAGCTATCACTTTAAAAAAAGATGGTTTATTGTCGCCTTCTCAAACAACATTGGCTAACTCTCGGACAACACGGCAAAACTATGGCGTCTTCATCACATTTGGCAGAACGAATTTCCCGTCTCAGCAGTGCGCTGGAGAGCGGCCTTTATGAACGGCAAGAAGCGATTCGCCTGTGCCTGCTGGCCGCGCTCAGCGGCGAGAGCGTATTCCTGCTCGGTCCACCGGGCATCGCCAAGAGTTTAATCGCTCGCCGTTTGAAATTTGCCTTTCGCAACGCGCGATCATTTGAATATTTGATGACACGTTTCTCCACCCCTGAAGAGGTCTTCGGCCCGCTGTCGATCCAAGCGTTAAAAGATGAAGGCCGCTATCAGCGCCTGGTTACCGGTTACTTGCCGGACGCAGAAATCGTGTTTTTAGATGAAATCTGGAAGGCGGGCCCAGCAATCCTCAATACCTTACTAACCGCCATTAATGAACGCCGCTTTCGTAACGGTAACAGCGAAGAGCCGATTCCGCTGCGCCTGCTGGTCACCGCATCCAATGAACTGCCAGAAGATGACAGTAGCCTGGAAGCACTGTATGACCGCATGCTGATCCGTCTGTGGTTGGACAAAGTGCAGGACAAACAAAATTTTCGTTCGCTGCTGACCAACCGTCAGTCTGAAAGCAACAATCCGGTGCCCGAAGCGCTCAGTATCAGCGATGACGAGTTCCATCAGTGGCAATCCCAGATCGACAACGTAGCGCTCCCCGAACACTGCTTTGATCTGATTTTCCAATTGCGCCAACGGTTAGACGCGCTGGAACAGGCACCGTATGTCTCTGACCGACGTTGGAAAAAATCCCTCCGCCTGTTGCAAGCCTGTGCGTTCTTTAGCGGGCGTGATGCCATTGCCCCCATCGATCTGATGCTGTTAAAAGACTGCTTGTGGCATGATTTGACCTCGCTGAAACTGATGCAGCAGCAAGTCGACCAGTTATTAACGGAACAGGCTTACCAGCAGCAAACCCTGTTGCTTCAGCTACAACAAATTCATACCCGCTGGATGCAACACCAACAGCAGCAAAGCGACCGCCAAGCCATTCGTCTGATCAAAAAAGGCGGCATGTTCAACCGTAAACCTCACTATGCGTTAGCCGAACCGCTTAGCGGCGCCACGCAAACGCTATTGCTGCAAAAACCACTGCAACTGCATGATATTCAAGTTAACCATATTAGTATCGACAGCAGCGCTCTGGAAAATTGGTTACAAAAGGGCGGCAATGTACGTGCCAAGCTGAACGGTATCGGCTTTGCTCAACCCATCGATCTGGACGTAGATGAGCAATTGCACCTAGCCGTGTTAGATATTAGCCGTCAACCTTCACTGCTGGCCCTGCCCGGTAAACAGACACACGCCACACCGCCAGAACTGCTCGAGGATATGGAAACGCTGGCACTGCGCTTAGCAGAACAACGGCGGTTATTCAGCCAACATCAGCCGTGTCTATTTACCCCCGCAGCCGGGCTGGCAAAAATTGAGGCCAGCCTGTTACAAGTGGCAGAGCAAATAAAACAGCAACAACAACAGATGCGCGGCCAATAACCATGCTCAGTCTGGAAACGCTCGATCTGTTGCTGGCGATCACCGAAGGTGAGCTGATCGAGGAAATGATCGTCGCCATGTTGGCGGCGCCGCAACTGTCAGTGTTCTTCAAAAAATTCCCGGCCATTCGCCGCGCATTGGATCGCGATCTTCCCCGCTGGAAGCTGCAATTAAAAGAGCGCATCCATCAGGCGATGGTGCCGCCGTCGCTGGCACAGGAGTTTTATCGCTACCAGCAGTGCCAACTGGAAACTAATAGCCAGTTTTACCATAACCTCAATGATACCCTGGAACTACTGAATCAACTGGTTTCCCCCTTCTACGAACAAGCGTGCAAGCTGGTGGACGCAGCCGACTTACCCCACCATCCGCTCGACGACAGTTTCCAGACGTTATTTTTGCAGCGCTGGCGTATCAGCCTGACGCTGCAAGCTACCCTGCTACATCATCAGTTATTAGAACAAGAACGCGAACAGTTGATGGCCGAATTACAGGAGCGTTTAGCCTTAAGCGGCGCGCTGGAGCCGGTGTTGGCTGAAAACGACACGGCGGCTGGACGGTTATGGGACATGAGCAAAGGGCAGTTGCAGCGCGGTGATTATCAACGGCTGGTGGAATACGGCAACTTTCTACAAACGCAGCCAGAGCTAAAAAAGCTGGCGCAACAGTTGGGGCGCAGCTACGAAGCCAAAACGGTGCCGCAGCAGGATGCGGTGCCAGAGCCGTTCCGAGTGATGGTGAAAGTGCCTGCCACCCTGCCAGAAGAGGTCAACGGCGTGCATCAAAGCGATGATATCCTGCGCTTGTTGCCCGCTGAACTGGCGACGCTGGGTATCGACGAATTAGAATTCGAGTTTTATCGCCGTTTATTGGAAAAGCGCTTACTGAGCTACCGTTTGCAAGGCGATGCTTGGCATGAAAAGGTGGTCATACGTCAGGTCACGCATCAACAGCAGGATCAACAGCCGCGCGGGCCGTTTATCGTCTGTGTCGATACCTCCGGTTCGATGGGGGGATTCAACGAACAGTGCGCCAAAGCGTTTTGTTTAGCACTGTTACGCATTGCTCTCGCTGATAATCGACGCTGTTATATCATGCTGTTCGCTAACCAAATCGTGCATTATGAATTGACCGCTGCCAGCGGGATTGAACAGGCGGTACGTTTCCTCGGCCAGCATTTTCGTGGCGGTACCGATCTGGCCGCCTGCCTGAGTGCAACGGTAGGGAAAATGGCTGAAAGCGGCTGGTTTGACGCCGACGCGGTGATTATTTCCGACTTTATTGCCCAGCGGTTGCCCGAAGAGGTGATAAAAAAGGTGAAACAGCAGCAGCAAAGCCACCAACAACGTTTTCATGCAGTGGCAATGTCAGCCTATGGCAAACCCGGCATCATGCGCATTTTCGATCACATCTGGCGTTTTGATACCGGGTTAAAAAGCCGTTTAATGCGCCGCTGGCGGCGCTAGACATTACAGTAAGCCGTCAACCGTCGCGCTTATCTCCGGTGACCATACGCCACATTGCACTTGGCCAATATGCGACAATTGCAGTAACAGCATCACTAAACGCGACTGACCAATGCCGCCACCAATGGTTTGCGGCATTTCACCGCGCAGCAAAGATTGATGCCACTCCAACGTGAGACGCTCCTGATCATCCGTCAGTGCCAATTGGCGTTTCAGCGTATCGGCATCCACGCGAATGCCCATCGAAGAAAGCTCGAAAGCATCTTCCAATACCGGGTTCCACACCACGATATCGCCGTTCAAGCCAAGCAGCCCATCGGCAGCCGGGGTTGTCCAGTCATCATAATCCGGCGCGCGAACATCATGCGCTTTTCCATGTGACAATTTACCGCCAATACCAATCAGGAACACTGCGCCCAGTTCTTTAGCAATTGCCCGTTCACGCCCTTTAGCATCTAACTCAGGGAAACGCTGTAACAGGGCTTCGCTGTGAACAAAATGAATCTGCTCTGGCAGGAACGGTGCCAGACCATATTCACGGCTCACCGCCGCTTCCGTTGCTTTCATCGCGCTATAAATGCTGCGAACGGTGCTTTTCAGGTAGTCCAGGCTACGTTCACCGTCGCCCATCACCCGCTCCCAATCCCATTGATCGACATACACCGAATGGATCGGTGTTAGACGATCTTCATCTGGGCGCAACGCTTTCATATGCGTATACAAACCTTCACCGGCGCTAAAATCGTGGCACCCTAGGGTTTTACGCTTCCATTTTGCCAGTGAGTGCACAACTTCAAACGTCGCGTCGGGCAGGGTTTTTACTTTAACCTGCACCGCTTTTTCGCTGCCAGAGAGGTTATCTTGCGTTCCATCCCCCAAACGACTGAGGATCGGTGCCTGTACTTCTATCAAACCCAGTTGCTGTTCCAACTGGTGGGAAAAGAAGGATTTCACGAAGCTGATTTGTTGTTGTTTTTGGATAAACTGTTTTTTCATTGCCGTATCTCTCAAAACCTGTCTCTGTTGCTGATGATTAAGCAACAAAAACACCGTCGAACTCAATATGTATTCAACAATATTGCCTTTTGAATTTTAATCATTCATTTTTATGCGGTGAAAATTGTATAAAACATAATTAACAGGGGATTATATGGCAGATATTTATCAGATCGACAATCTCGATCGCGGCATCCTCAATGCCTTAATGGCAAATGCACGCACGGCCTATGCCGAATTGGCAAAAACGTTCGCCGTTAGCCCGGGAACCATCCACGTGCGGGTGGAAAAGATGAAACAGGCAGGCATCATCACCGGCGCACGTGTCGACGTGAACCCAAAACGGCTGGGTTACGACGTGTGCTGCTTTATTGGCATTATTTTAAAGAGTGCTAAAGACTATCCTTCCGCCCTGCAAAAGCTCGAAAGCCTGGAAGAAGTGGTCGAGGCCTATTACACCACAGGCCATTACAGCGTGTTCATCAAAGTCATGTGTCGCTCAATAGACGCGTTGCAACAGGTACTTATCAACAAGATCCAAACGATTGATGAAATCCAGTCAACAGAAACGCTGATCTCTCTGCAAAACCCCATCATGCGTACCATCACGCCATAGCGTACTATTTACTATACCCATATTATCCACAGGTAGATCCCAGCCGATTCACAGCGTACAATGCAGCCTCTTTGGAAAGGTTGGGATCATTCATTCATGGCAGACATTACTCTGATCAGTGGCAGTACGCTTGGCAGTGCTGAATATGTAGCTGAACATTTGGCTGAAAAACTGGAAGACGCCGGTTTTTCTACCGACATGCTGCATGGCCCTGAGTTGGATGAATTAACGCTGTCCGGGCGCTGGCTGGTGGTGTGCTCAACCCACGGCGCAGGCGAAGTCCCGGATAATTTACTGCCGCTACTGGAACAAATTAGCGAGCAGCAACCCGATCTCTCCCAAGTACAGTTCGGTGCCGTCGGTTTGGGCAGTTCCGAATACGACACCTTCTGTGGTGCGATCAAACAGGTCGACGATCTTTTCGTGTCTCGTGGCGCTAAAAAGATCGGTGATCGCCTTGAGATCGACGTGACCAAACATGAAATTCCCGAGGATCCGGCAGAAGAATGGGTCAAGAATTGGATTAATTTACTCTAATTCGTACAAAGATCGTGCGAACGATTGTGTATAAGTAGGCTTAAAAGCAGGGTAAAAGCGGTAGTTATCCCAATAACAACGGCTGTACGCTTTTCAGGCTGTGTATAAGTCGCCATTTAGATCCCAGCTTATAAGCATCAGGATCACCGATCATTCACAGCTATCGATCCTTCCTAATTTCCTGATCTCCATCGTGAATAATCACTTATCCACAGAAGATCGCGATCCTAATAAGAGATCTAATAAAGAGATCTTTAAATAAAAAAGATCTTCTTTTAATTACCGACGATCCTCGCCACTTGGTCGATCGTCTAAACTTGAGTAGAATCCCTGACCCCAGGGCAAACACGATCGTTCGCAAGTACTTCGAGGTGAAGTTCCATGTTTTATCCAGAGCAATTTGACGTCATCATCATCGGTGGTGGCCATGCAGGTACCGAAGCCGCTATGGCTGCGGCACGTATGGGGCGTCAGACTTTATTACTGACACACAATATCGATACGCTGGGGCAGATGTCATGTAACCCGGCAATTGGCGGTATTGGTAAAGGGCATCTGGTTAAGGAAATTGATGCACTTGGCGGCCTGATGGCCACGGCGATCGATCATGCCGGCATTCAGTTTAGGATACTAAACGCCAGTAAGGGCCCTGCGGTACGTGCGACTCGCGCTCAAGCTGACCGTGTACTGTATCGCCAAGCGGTACGTACCGCACTGGAAAGCCAACCAAATCTGACTCTCTTCCAACAGCCAGTTGAAGATCTGATCGTCGAAAACGATCGTGTCGTTGGTGCTGTCACCCAAATGGGACTTAAGTTCCGTGCCAAAGCGGTGGTGCTGACCGTAGGAACATTCCTCGATGGCAAGATCCATATTGGTTTAGAAAATTACAGCGGTGGCCGTGCTGGCGATCCCCCTTCAATTTCGTTGTCACAGCGTTTGCGTGAACTGCCGCTACGCGTTAACCGCTTAAAGACCGGTACACCACCGCGGATTGATGCACGAACTATCGATTTTAGCGTATTGGCTGAGCAACACGGTGATACCCCCGTGCCGGTATTCTCGTTCATGGGAAATGCCAGCCAGCACCCGCAGCAAATACCGTGTTACATCACACACACCAATGAAAAAACCCATGATGTAATTCGTAATAATCTCGATCGTAGCCCGATGTATGCCGGGATCATCGAAGGGATCGGCCCACGTTACTGCCCTTCGATCGAAGATAAAGTGATGCGCTTTGCCGATCGTAATGCGCATCAGATCTTCCTGGAGCCGGAAGGTTTGACCAGCAATGAAGTGTATCCAAACGGTATCTCTACCAGTTTGCCGTTTGACGTGCAGATGCAAATCGTCCGTTCGATGGAAGGGATGCAAAATGCACGTATTGTGCGGCCTGGTTACGCTATCGAATATGATTTCTTCGATCCGCGTGATTTGAAACCCACGCTGGAAAGTAAATTCATTCAAGGCTTGTTCTTCGCAGGCCAAATTAACGGCACCACCGGTTATGAAGAAGCCGCCGCACAAGGCTTGTTGGCGGGTCTTAATGCCGGGCGGTATGCCAATGAAGACGAAGGTTGGTCGCCGCGCCGCGATCAGGCCTATCTTGGCGTATTGGTCGACGATCTCAGCACCTTGGGTACCAAAGAGCCGTACCGTATGTTCACTTCACGGGCGGAATACCGCTTGATGCTGCGTGAAGATAATGCCGATCTGCGCTTGACGGAGAAAGGCCGCGAGCTGGGATTGGTGGACGATGTACGTTGGGCGCGTTATAGCGAAAAACTGGAAACGATCGAGCGTGAACGTCAACGTCTGCGTGATATCTGGATGCACCCGAATTCTGACAACGTTGCTCAAGTGAACAGCCTGCTCAAAGCGCCGCTGTCGCGTGAGGCCAATGGTGAGGAACTGTTGCGCCGCCCTGAAATGGACTACGCCTCATTGACCACCGTTGAGGCTTTTTCGCCGCCGCTGGCGGATGTACAAGCAGCCGAACAGGTTGAGATTCAAGTCAAATATGAAGGGTATATCAGCCGTCAGCAAGACGAAATCGACAAGCAACAGCGGAATGAAAATACCGTACTGCCGTTGGATCTGGACTATCGTCAAGTTTCAGGTCTGTCGAACGAAGTGATTGCCAAGCTTAACGATCACAAACCGAATTCAATCGGCCAAGCATCGCGCATTTCCGGCGTTACGCCTGCGGCGATATCCATTTTGTTAGTATGGTTGAAAAAACAGGGATTGCTGCGCCGCAGCGCATAAATCGACATGTTCAGTGGCTGTTTGCCTAACGGATAGACAAATGGCCGCTGACAACATTTTCAGCCTGAACTATCATAGTCACCCCGTTTAGCCAGCCCGAATTGCGGGCTGATTCGCGCCCGTCAGAGGACTCCGTTGTGGATAAAAAGTTAGACTCGCTGCTGGCTGCAGCTGGTATTTCGCTTCCCGATCGCCAAAAGCAGCAGTTGCTGGGCTATGTCGGCATGCTGGACAAGTGGAACAAGGCTTACAACCTGACCTCAGTGCGCGATCCACAACAAATGCTGATCCGCCATATTCTCGACAGCATCGTGGTCAATCCTCACCTGACTGGCCAGCGTTTTATTGATGTGGGTACCGGGCCGGGGTTACCTGGCATTCCCTTAGCCATCGTACGGCCAGAGGCTCACTTTACGCTGCTCGATAGCTTGGGCAAGCGCGTCCGCTTTTTGCGTCAGGTGCAGCACGAGTTGGGGCTGACCAATATTGAGCCCGTACAAAGCCGCGTTGAAGTCTTCCCGGCAGTTCCGCCTTTTGACGGTGTTATTAGCCGCGCCTTTGCATCGCTCCAGGATATGTTGGCCTGGTGCCATCATTTGCCGGCGAAAGGGCAGGGGCGTTTCTATGCGTTGAAGGGCGTGCGCCCAGATGAAGAGTTGGCGCAGTTACCTGATGGCATTACGCTGGAGTCTGTGGTGCGTTTGCAGGTGCCAGAACTGGAAGGCGAGCGTCATTTAGTGGTGCTTAAGGCAAACTAAGTTTGTTTTTGATCAAATAGGCGCTATTTAAATAGTAATAACAATGCAAAAATTAACACGCTAATCAATTGGCTGCTTTTTTTAGTTACATTACTTTTTATTAACACAAATTCGTGTGCTAATTCGCGACAATAGCGTAAATATAACGTGAAATAGTCACGTTGGTTATCATGTGCAAACGATGCAATATTGCTGCAAGTGTTAAATACCTGTAGTTATATTCTTCCCAGGGATGTCAATAAAAGGTTTTTACCCGGTATACGGATTGTTTTTGAACAGTTAACGCGTAATGTTTTGATTTATAATATTTTTTGATCGCTCTATTAGCTAAAGACGCCACAAGTGACGATACGCTATAAATCAATAGTGATCATTATTGTGATCGAAGGCACGTTTCGCGGCGCAACGCTGGAATAATCAGACAATAAATCAGGTCGATTATTCCGACCGTTTTCTTGTGAAAATAGCCCAAAATGGGGAAATTTAAATAATTGTTCACCTTTTCGCTACTTATCGATTGAATTCGTTGTTGTGCACCGTATAATTTGCTCGTTTTTTGCTGCTTGACTCAGCACAGTAAAAACAGTTGTATACGTCACTCAGCATACTCCCTCAGGGGTACGGAGAGAACAAACGTCATGTCTGTGTCCCTTTACAGCGGGAAAGTCGCACGTAAATTACTGTTTTGGCAGTTGATGACTTTTGTTCTGATCGGCGCTGCTTTCCTGTTGAAAAACGTGGAATGGAGCGTGTCGGCATTAATGGGCGGTCTTGCCGCTTGGTTGCCGAGTGCAATGTTTATGCTGTTTGCCTTGCGCCATCAGGCTCAGACGCCAGCGCCCGGACGGGTTGCCTGGTCGTTCGCTATCGGCGAGGGGCTAAAGGTCGTGATCACCATCGTTTTGTTGATTGTGGCGCTTGGGGTGTTCAAAGCGGAGTTTATACCGCTTGGCCTGACCTATTTAGCGGTGTTAGTGGTGCAGATAGTGGCACCCGCCGTGATTAACAGTTACCGAAATTAACTAAATAAGGGTAGAGGCATCATGTCTGCAGAGGGATACAACAGTCCACAGGAGTATATCGGTCACCACCTGACACAGCTTCAGGTCGGGACTGGTTTTTGGTCGATTAACCTCGACTCGATGTTTTTCTCCGTTGTCCTTGGGGTTCTGTTCCTGGCGGTTTTCCGCAGGGTTGCTAAGAACGCCACCAGCGGCGTACCGGGTAAGCTGCAAACCGCAGTGGAACTGGTCGTTGGGTTTGTCGACAGCAGCGTTCGCGATATGTATCACGGCAAGAGCAAAGTGATTGCCCCGTTGGCATTGACCGTGTTCGTCTGGGTATTTCTGATGAACTTGATGGACCTGATCCCGGTAGACTTCCTGCCGTTTATCGGTGCTCAGCTTGGTTTACCTGCGCTTCGTGTGGTACCAACCGCCGACGTGAACGTGACATTATCGATGGCGCTGGGCGTATTTATTCTTATCTTGTTCTACAGCATCAAAATGAAAGGCGTTGGTGGGTTCGTTAAAGAGTTAACCATGCAGCCGTTCAACCATCCGGTATTCATTCCAATCAACCTGATTCTTGAAGGTGTCAGCCTGCTGTCCAAACCTGTTTCTCTGGGTCTGCGACTGTTCGGCAACATGTATGCGGGTGAGTTGATCTTCATCCTGATTGCCGGCCTGTTGCCGTGGTGGTCACAGTGGGTCCTGAGCTTGCCTTGGGCTATCTTCCACATCCTGATCATTACGCTTCAAGCCTTTATTTTCATGGTTCTGACGATTGTCTATCTGTCGATGGCGTCTGAAGAGCACTGATTTTCTTAAAACACTTGCACTTATAAACTGAAACAAACTGGAGACTGTCATGGAAAACCTGAGTATGGATCTGCTGTACATGGCTGCCGCTGTGATGATGGGCTTAGCGGCAATCGGTGCTGCGATCGGTATCGGCATCCTGGGTGGTAAATTCTTGGAAGGCGCTGCACGTCAGCCTGACCTGATTCCTCTGCTGCGTACACAGTTCTTTATCGTTATGGGTCTGGTTGACGCCATCCCGATGATCGCTGTTGGTCTGGGTCTGTACGTGATGTTTGCCGTCGCGTAAGCAGAGAGTTTCTCTGCGACAAACCATACTATTTAACTTTAAAAGAGGCATTGTGCTGTGAATCTTAACGCAACAATCCTCGGCCAGGCCATCGCGTTCGTCTTGTTTGTCTGGTTCTGCATGAAGTACGTATGGCCGCCGATTATGGCTGCCATCGAGAAGCGTCAGAAAGAAATTGCTGATGGTCTCGCTTCCGCAGAACGTGCCAAAAAAGATTTGGACTTAGCGCAAGCCAATGCGACCGACCAGCTGAAAACTGCTAAAGCAGAAGCTCAGGTGATCATCGAGCAAGCAAACAAACGCAAAGCTCAGATCATGGATGAAGCGAAAGCCGAAGCCGAGCAGGAACGTAACAAAATCGTGGCGCAGGCTCAGGCTGAGATCGAAGCCGAACGTAAGCGCGCTCGTGAAGAGTTGCGTAAACAAGTCGCGATGCTGGCAATTGCCGGTGCCGAGAAAATCATCGAACGTTCCGTGGATGAAGCTGCTAACAGCGACATCGTTGATAAACTGGTCGCTGAACTGTAAGGAGGGAGGGGCTGATGTCTGAATTTGTTACTGTAGCTCGCCCCTACGCCAAAGCAGCTTTTGACTTTGCCGTTGAGCATCAAAGCGTAGAACGCTGGCAGCAAATGCTGGCGTTTGCGGCGGTTGTCACCCAAAACGAACAGATTTCCGAACTGCTGTCTGGTGCGGTTGCGCCAGAGACGCTGTCGAAAACGTTCATTGCGGTTTGTGGCGATCAACTCGACGAAAATGGCCAGAACTTTATCCGCGTAATGGCCGAAAATGGACGTTTACTGGTTCTTCCTGCCGTTTTGCAGCAGTTCATTGAACTGCGCGCTGCGCTGGAATCTACCGTCGAAGTTGAGGTGCTCTCATCGAGCGCACTGAATGACGAACAGCAGGCTAAGATAGCCGCTGCGATGGAAAAACGTCTGTCACGCAAAGTTAAGCTGAATTGCAAAATTGACAAGTCTGTACTGGCCGGCGTAATTATCCGCGCTGGTGATATGGTGATTGATGGCAGCGTTCGCGGTCGTCTTGAACGCCTGGCAGACGTCTTGCAGTCTTAAGGGGACTGGAGCATGCAACTGAATTCCACCGAAATCAGCGAACTGATCAAGCAGCGCATTGCTCAGTTCAATGTAGTGAGCGAAGCTCACAATGAAGGTACTATCGTTTCCGTCAGTGACGGGATCATCCGCGTACACGGTCTGGCCGACGTTATGCAGGGCGAAATGATCGCACTGCCAGGCAACCGTTATGCAATCGCATTGAACCTGGAGCGCGACTCCGTCGGTGCCGTGGTAATGGGTCCGTATGCGGATCTGGCCGAAGGCATGAAGGTAAAATGTACTGGCCGTATTCTGGAAGTTCCGGTCGGCCGTGGCCTGCTGGGCCGTGTGGTTAACACCTTGGGTGCACCTATTGACGGTAAAGGCCCGGTTGAGCACGACGGCTTCTCGCCGGTTGAAACTATCGCGCCTGGCGTTATCGAGCGTCAGTCGGTCGATCAACCCGTGCAAACCGGTTACAAATCCGTTGATGCGATGATTCCAATCGGCCGTGGTCAGCGTGAGCTGGTTATCGGTGACCGTCAGACCGGTAAAACGGCGTTGGCGATCGATGCGATCATCAACCAACGTGACTCCGGCATCAAATGCGTTTACGTGGCTATCGGCCAGAAAGCATCCACCATTGCTAACGTGGTGCGCAAACTGGAAGAGCACGGCGCGCTGGCTAACACCATCGTGGTTGTGGCTACGGCATCTGAATCCGCAGCACTGCAATACCTGGCACCTTATGCCGGTTGCGCGATGGGCGAATACTTCCGCGATCGCGGTGAAGATGCGCTGATTGTTTATGATGACCTGTCCAAACAGGCCGTTGCTTACCGTCAGATTTCCCTGCTGCTTCGTCGTCCACCAGGCCGTGAAGCTTACCCAGGTGACGTTTTCTATCTCCACTCTCGTCTGCTGGAACGTGCTGCGCGTGTTAACGCTGAGTACGTTGAAGCGTTCACCAAAGGCGAAGTGAAAGGTAAAACCGGTTCTCTGACCGCACTGCCGATCATCGAAACTCAGGCGGGTGACGTTTCCGCGTTCGTTCCGACCAACGTAATCTCGATTACCGATGGTCAGATCTTCTTGGAATCGAACCTGTTTAACTCCGGTATTCGTCCGGCAGTTAACCCGGGTATCTCTGTATCCCGTGTGGGTGGTGCCGCGCAGACCAAGATCATGAAGAAACTGTCCGGTGGTATTCGTACCGCGTTGGCACAGTATCGTGAGCTGGCTGCGTTCTCCCAGTTCGCTTCCGATCTGGATGATGCGACCCGTAAGCAACTTAATCACGGTCAGAAAGTGACGGAATTGCTGAAGCAGAAACAGTATGCGCCGATGTCCGTCGCACAACAGTCTCTGGTGCTGTTTGCCGCCGAGCGTGGCTATCTGGATGATGTTGAAGTCGCCAAAGTGGTGAGTTTCGAAGCGGCTCTGGTCGCTTACGCTGACCGCGAACACGCTGAGCTGCTGAACCAAATCAACCAAACTGGCAACCTCAATGACGAGATCGAAGGGCAGTTGAAAAACGTCCTCGAGACCTTCAAGAAAACCCAGTCCTGGTAAAGCACAGCGGCCTGCTGTTGAAAGACAGCAGGCCGTCTGGCAATGAGGAGAAGCAGAGATGGCCGGCGCAAAAGAGATACGTAGTAAGATCGCGAGCGTGCAAAACACGCAGAAGATCACTAAAGCGATGGAGATGGTCGCCGCCTCCAAAATGCGTAAATCGCAGGATCGTATGGCGGCCAGCCGTCCTTATGCAGAGACCATGCGCAAAGTGATTGGTCACCTTGCGTTGGGTAATCTGGAATACAAGCACCCCTACCTGGACGAACGTGATGTTAAGCGTGTCGGGTATTTGGTGGTGTCTACTGACCGTGGTCTCTGCGGCGGCTTGAACATCAACCTGTTCAAGAAGCTGTTGGCAGAGATGAAAGCGTGGTCCGAAAAAGGCGTTGAAGCTGATTTGGCGCTGATTGGCTCTAAAGCAGCCTCTTTCTTTGGCTCCGTGGGTGGCAACGTGGTTGCCCAAGTGACTGGCATGGGGGATAACCCTTCCTTGTCGGATCTGATCGGGCCGGTGAAAGTGATGCTGCAAGCTTACGACGAAGGTCGTTTGGACAAGCTTTACATTGTCAGCAATAAATTTGTCAATACGATGTCCCAGGAGCCGCAGGTCATTCAGTTGCTGCCGTTACCGCCTTCCGATGACGGTGAGCTGAAGAAAAAAGCCTGGGATTACCTGTATGAACCCGATCCAAAAGTGCTGCTTGATACCTTGCTGCGCCGCTATGTGGAATCGCAAGTTTATCAGGGCGTCGTGGAAAACCTGGCCAGCGAGCAGGCCGCACGAATGGTCGCGATGAAAGCCGCAACCGATAACGGCGGTAGCCTGATCAAAGAGCTGCAGTTGGTATACAACAAGGCTCGTCAGGCCAGCATCACTCAGGAACTCACCGAGATCGTTTCGGGAGCCTCCGCGGTTTAACCAGGTTATTACCCACACCAGTTCAAATTGCAGGGCAGCGGTTAACGCACCAGCGGTTTGAAAATGCGGGTAAACGAATTACGTAGAGGATTCAAGATGGCTACTGGAAAGATTATCCAGGTAATCGGCGCCGTAGTGGACGTCGAGTTCCCTCAGGATGCCGTACCAAAAGTGTACGACGCCCTTGAGGTAGAAAACGGTACCGAAACTCTGGTACTGGAAGTTCAGCAGCAGTTGGGCGGTGGTGTGGTTCGTTGTATCGCTATGGGTACCTCCGACGGTCTGCGTCGCGGCCTGAAAGTGACCAATCTGGAACACCCGATTGAAGTCCCGGTAGGTAAAGCTACGCTGGGTCGTATCATGAACGTGTTGGGCCAACCAATCGACATGAAGGGCGACATCGGCGAAGAAGAGCGTTGGGCTATTCACCGCGCTGCGCCAAGCTACGAAGAACTGTCCAACTCCCAGGATCTGCTGGAAACCGGTATCAAGGTAATGGACTTGATTTGTCCGTTCGCTAAGGGCGGTAAAGTAGGTCTGTTCGGCGGTGCGGGTGTCGGTAAAACCGTTAACATGATGGAGCTGATCCGTAACATCGCGATCGAGCACTCCGGTTATTCCGTGTTTGCGGGCGTGGGTGAACGTACTCGTGAGGGTAACGACTTCTACCACGAAATGACAGACTCCAACGTATTGGACAAAGTTTCCTTGGTTTACGGCCAGATGAACGAGCCACCAGGTAACCGTCTGCGCGTTGCGCTGACTGGCCTGACCATGGCGGAGAAATTCCGTGATGAAGGCCGTGACGTTCTGCTGTTCGTTGATAACATCTACCGTTATACCTTGGCCGGTACCGAAGTGTCTGCACTTCTGGGCCGTATGCCATCGGCGGTAGGTTATCAGCCAACGCTGGCGGAAGAGATGGGCGTTCTGCAAGAACGTATCACCTCAACCAAAACGGGTTCTATCACCTCTGTACAGGCCGTTTACGTTCCTGCGGATGACTTGACTGACCCGTCACCCGCCACCACCTTTGCGCACTTGGACGCAACCGTGGTACTGAGCCGTAACATCGCTTCTTTGGGTATCTACCCGGCCGTTGACCCGCTGGATTCAACCAGCCGTCAGTTGGATCCGCTGGTAGTTGGCCAAGAGCACTATGACGTTGCGCGTGGCGTGCAGTCTATTCTGCAACGCTATCAGGAACTGAAGGACATCATCGCGATTCTGGGTATGGACGAGCTGTCAGAAGATGACAAACTGGTCGTATCCCGCGCGCGTAAAATCCAGCGCTTCCTGTCTCAGCCGTTCTTCGTGGCCGAAGTCTTTACCGGTTCTCCGGGCAAGTTCGTATCGCTGAAAGATACCATCCGTGGTTTCAAAGGCATTATGGACGGCGACTATGACCACCTGCCGGAGCAGGCGTTCTACATGGTTGGCACCATTGAAGAAGCAGTGGAAAAAGCCAAGAAACTGTAACGCTTTGAGAGGAGGGTGATATGGCTATGACTTACCATCTGGATGTCGTCAGCGCGGAAAAACAGATGTTTTCCGGCCTGGTGCAGAAGATCCAGGTGACAGGTAGCGAAGGCGAACTGGGGATTTTCCCTGGGCATGCGCCGCTGCTGACTGCCATCAAGCCTGGCATGGTGCGTATTGTTAAACAGCACGGTGAAGAAGAGTTCATCTACCTGTCCGGCGGTACCTTAGAGGTACTGCCGAACGTGGTGACCGTGTTGGCGGATACTGCCATCCGTGGAACGGATCTCGACGAAGCGAGAGCGCTGGAAGCGAAGCGTAAAGCTGAAGAGCACATCCGTAGCTCTCATGGCGATGTCGACTATGCTCAGGCATCGGCTGAACTGGCGAAGGCGATCGCAAAATTGCGCGTTATCGAGCTCACCAGAAAAGCGATGTAAGCAATACCGAAATAAAAAAGCGACCTGTATGGTCGCTTTTTTTTTGCTTTAAAATAAGCGTTCACACCCTGCGAGTATTGTGGTGTATTAACGAATACTCGCGCGGAAATATGTCTCCGAACGCCGACAGTTTGTCGGCAGTTGCCTAAGATTGCTACGAACCTCGCCGCGCTTAGCGCCACAAGGCTTACACTGGGTTCGTGAAGAGAAATATGTAGTAATTTCGGCGCTAAACGGTTTTACTTTTGTCTATCAAAATGGAGTTATCAGGTTGCTTATGTCGAACAGCGCAATGAGTGTGGTGATCCTCGCCGCGGGCAAGGGAACACGCATGTATTCCGATCTTCCCAAGGTGTTACACCCGCTAGCGGGCAAGCCGATGGTACAGCACGTTATCGATGCCGCCATGAAGCTAGGGGCAAAAAACCTTCATCTGGTGTACGGTCACGGCGGCGATCTGTTGAAAAATACGCTGACTGACGGCGCACTGAATTGGGTGCTGCAAGCCGAGCAGTTGGGAACCGGCCATGCGATGCAGCAGGCTGCGCCGCATTTTGCCGATGATGAAGATGTGCTGATGCTCTATGGCGACGTACCGCTGATTGCGGTGGATACGCTGACGCGTCTTGTGGCAGCCAAACCGCAGGGCGGCATCGGTTTATTGACGGTGAAACTCGATGATCCAAGTGGTTATGGGCGCATCGTCCGCGAGAACGGTACGGTAGTGGGCATTGTCGAGCATAAAGATGCCAGTGAGCAGCAGCGTGAAATCAATGAAATCAATACCGGCATTTTGGTGGCAAACGGCGGCGATCTGAAGCGTTGGTTGAGCAAGTTAACCAATGACAACGCGCAAGGTGAATATTACATCACCGATATTATTGCGCTGGCGCATGCTGAGGGCAAAAAAATCGAAACGGTGCACCCAGCCCGCCTGAGTGAAGTGGAAGGCGTCAATAACCGTCTACAGCTCGCGACGTTAGAGCGCGTCTATCAGGCTGAACAGGCAGAAAAACTGCTGTTGGCCGGTGTCATGTTACTCGATCCGGCGCGTTTCGATCTGCGTGGTGAACTGACGCATGGCCGTGATGTATCAATTGACACTAATGTGATCGTTGAAGGCCGGGTGAAACTGGGTGATCGGGTGAAAATTGGCGCTGGCTGCGTGCTGAAAAACTGTGTCATCGGTGACGACTGTGAAATCAGCCCATACAGCGTGTTGGAAGATGCCGTACTGGATACTGAGTGTACCGTTGGGCCGTTTGCCCGCCTGCGCCCGGGCGCAGAACTTGCGCAGGGGGCACACGTTGGCAACTTTGTAGAAATGAAAAAGGCGCGTTTGGGCGTGGGCTCCAAAGCGGGGCATCTCAGCTATCTGGGCGACGCCGAAATTGGCGATGACGTAAACATTGGTGCCGGCACCATCACTTGCAATTACGACGGTGCCAATAAGCACAAGACCATTATTGGCGACGGGGTGTTTGTCGGTTCCGATACCCAATTGATAGCGCCGGTTCGCGTAGCAAAAGGGGCAACCATCGCGGCGGGCACCACGGTAACCAAGAATATTGCCGAAAACGAACTGGTATTGAGCCGCGTGGAGCAGGTTCACATCCAAGACTGGCAGCGACCGGTTAAAAAGAAATAACGAGTGTGTTTTGCGTTGGGCTCTGCACAAGAGCCCAATACAAAACATAAAAGTCCTCAATAGATTTTGAGTTGCCGCCCGCAAGGCAGCAGTTCGAAAGATGAAGAGGATAATCCCCATTCTCTACAGGCTCGGGGACGCACGGTAAAAACCGGCAAAATCAGGTCGAGACATCGAAAAACGTCCCGAAAGGCGTTTAATTAGGAATACAACTGATGTGTGGAATTGTAGGCGCAGTAGCGCAACGTGATATTGCAGAGATTCTGTTGGAAGGTTTACGCCGTCTTGAGTACCGCGGTTACGACTCAGCCGGTTTAGCCGTGGTTGACGAACAAGGTAACGTCAACCGCTTACGTCGCGTCGGGAAAGTGCAAAAGCTGGCCGAAGCCGCGGAGCAACACCCTTTGCACGGTGGAACCGGCATCGCACATACCCGCTGGGCAACCCACGGCGAACCGACCGAAGCCAACGCCCACCCGCATATTTCTGATTACATTACCGTGGTGCACAACGGCATTATCGAAAACCATGAACCGTTGCGTGAACTGTTGATTGAACGCGGTTATCGCTTTGCATCTGAAACCGATACTGAGGTGATTGCTCACTTGGTACATTGGGAGCAGCAGCAGGGCGGGAGCTTGCTAGATGTGGTTAAGCGCGTCATCCCACAACTGCGCGGGGCATACGGCACGGTGGTAATGGATAGCCGCGATCCTAGCGTGCTGGTGGCGGCGCGCTCAGGCAGTCCGTTGGTGATTGGCCGCGGCGTCGGTGAAAACTTTATCGCCTCAGATCAACTGGCGTTGCTGCCGGTGACTCGCCGCTTCATCTTCCTGGAAGAAGGAGATTTGGTCGAAATGACCCGCCGCACCGTCAACGTTTACGACAAGCAAGGTAATGCGGTTGAACGGCCGGAGATTGAATCTCAGGTGCAGTATGATGCCGGTGATAAAGGCGCTTACCGCCATTACATGCAGAAAGAAATCTTTGAGCAGCCTTTAGCGCTGAAAAACACGCTGGAAGGGCGCTTCAGTCACGGCCAAATCAACCTGAGCGAATTGGGCGAGCATGCGGATGCGTTGCTGGCGAAAGTCCAGCATGTGCAAATCATCGCCTGTGGCACCTCTTATCACTCTGGCATGGTGGCGCGTTACTGGTTTGAATCACTGGCTGGCGTACCGTGCGACGTTGAGATTGCTTCCGAATTCCGCTACCGCAAGTCTGCGGTGCGCCCTGGAAGCTTAATTATTACACTGTCGCAATCAGGCGAAACCGCCGATACGCTGGCGGCGTTGCGTCTGTCAAAAGAGTTAGGTTATCTGGGGTCGTTGGCGGTCTGTAACGTGGCGGGTTCGTCGCTGGTGCGTGAATCTGACATGGCGCTGATGACGAAAGCGGGCACCGAAATTGGCGTAGCATCAACCAAGGCATTTACCACCCAATTGGCGGTATTATTAATGCTGGTGGCGCGTCTTGGCCGTCTGAAAGGCATGGCGGAAAGCGTTGAACATGACATCGTGCATGCGCTGCAAGCCTTACCAGCCCGTATTGAACAGATGTTGTCGCTGGATAAGCGCATCGAAGCGCTGGCGGAAGGCTTCTCCGACAAACACCACGCGCTGTTCCTTGGCCGTGGCGATCAGTACCCGATCGCGATGGAAGGTGCGCTGAAGCTGAAAGAAATCTCTTACATTCATGCTGAAGCTTACGCTGCCGGGGAGCTGAAACATGGTCCATTGGCGTTGATTGATGCGGATATGCCGGTGATTGTTGTCGCGCCTAACAACGAACTGTTGGAAAAACTCAAATCCAACATCGAAGAGGTGCGCGCACGCGGTGGTCAACTGTACGTGTTCGCCGATCAGGACGCTGGCTTTGTCAGCAGCGAAGGGATGACCATCGTCCCTCTGCCGCATGTGGAAGAGATCGTTGCACCGATCTTCTACACCGTACCGTTGCAGCTGCTGTCTTACCATGTTGCACTCATCAAAGGTACCGATGTGGATCAGCCACGTAACCTGGCGAAATCGGTGACCGTGGAATAAGCGAGCGCAGCATACTAGGAAGCCGGCCTCAGCGCCGGCTCTTTTGTTATTTAACCCTGCTGCTCAGTTCCTGCAGCGAACGTTTTAGCTCGTCGATCTGACGATCCTTATTCCTGTTTTCTTGTTGCAACTGTTCTAGCGCTCTTTCATGCTTTTGTAGTTGAGCGCTAACATCGTCTAAATCGCGCACCGTATATTTGGATGTTCTGTAGCCGTTATTACCTTCGAATAGAATTCGATCGGTGTTAGTGGCGATTGGGAAAATGTCACGTGGAAAGCTATCTGCAGCCATTACGTTGGTAGAAGCCAGCAGAGACAGGCCAAGCGCCGATAAGGTAAATGTTTTTTTCACTTTAGCTCCTTTCATTTAGTACTACCTAATATAGGTCACATTCAAAAGATAGTGTAATCAACATGTTATGCTGGATTATTGTTGAATGTCATATTTCATACATTTCACTTCCTAGATTGCCCCTTATTTTCCCTCCTGCAGCAATACTGACTCAACTGATGCGTATGGCGGTGAACATTCCAAGTCTCAAATCCGATGGTTTCGCTTAAGGATCAGACGCTGGGTGATATTTACCTGACTTGCTAACGGCTAAAGCGCCACTCGTGCGCGGATGTTTCTCCAACTACATGATTTACCGCTAATCTGGGTTGTTGTTGCTATGCTTTTTAAGGCTCTGTGATTTACCTGTCGTCGAGTCAACATCCCCTGTCTATTATTGATATTGCGTAGGAGCACTATGGATGGAGATTAATCGCGAGCATATTTCCCTGCTGTTAACTGAGCCGTCTGATGAGGCAGCGTTGCGGGCCGCTGGTAACGATATTCCGTTGTCACAGCGTCTTTCTTGGTTATATATCATGGCAAACGTGCGGGAAAATCCGCTAGAAGAGCGTTATTTTCAGGCGCTGGACAGCGGCGCGGCGTATAGCGAATATGACGCCTGCTTTGCCGCTGCGCACCGGCATTTGGCCGATTACGGCCTACAGGTGGACCGTCAGGGATTGGCTTCGGACATCATCGCGATGACGCAGCACATTGCCGCAAGCATCACGTGGGACGATCTGCAATTTGATCCGGCGCATCCACATTTTATCCGTTATGAATTTTTAGCTTCGCAGCTTCCAGCAACGATGACGTTGGCGGCGGTGTGTGAGGCGCTCGATATTGTCTGTATCGATTGTGCACGTAATACGGCCACGGTGAAGATTGCGGGATACCCCGTTGAGATAGTGACTGACGATGACAGCTACGCCGATTTGTCGTTGGAAGAGGGGGAGCGACAGGCGTCAATTGCCCTTAACGCCAAGGATTTGCGGCGTCTAACCGTGAGCGAAGCGCTGGAGTTAAGCCATGAGCTTGGTCATTGCCGCCATCACCTGTTGAGCCCGCATCCTTGCGGCGATTACGGTTTACCCTTTTGGGATACCGAGTTGCCTGCATTCAACGAAGAATGGCGTCTGTGTACACGTTTATCGCCAGGGCTGGATACTCGCGCTTGGTCAATAGAAGCCATTAAACAGTCTCTGTTTGCGTTGTTTCCTTTATTAGCGCCGGAACAAGGGGTCGCCGAGGCTTTTCGCAATGCGGTGCAGGTTAACCCTATTTATCACCGTAGTCGTAAGCAGCCAGAGTGGCTGCTGGAGAAAACACCGTTATTTGTCTGGAGCGGTGTACCCTATGTGCATTATTTTTGCAGTCTGTCCCACTTTTTGTTGCAACACCAACCGCAAGATACCGTGTTAGCGCAGGGGTTGATGCGGATCCAAGGGCGTTTTTCACTTTACGCTTCTTGAAAAAGGGCAATATTATTATGGATTGTCATGTCATCTAATGCTGGCATGGCAAGCCATCTTTCCAGCGCTTTTCCTGCAGCCAACAGCGCGGCGTCATCAAATAAGCCACCCACCAGTTGCATCCCCAGCGGTAACCTCTCTGATGATAGAGCTATCGGTATATTCAATGCTGGATTACCCGTGACATTGAAAGGAATGGTCTGCGTCGGGACGACGTTACCTGGTGGCGGCCAGTCGGGGGTAAATTCGTTGAAGTGGGGCGCTGAACGCAGCGTACTGGGAAACAGCAACAGGGAATAATGGGGGAAGAGTTGGCTGTTCAGGCGACCGGTCAGCTCCGCACGTAAGCGCTGAGCGTCGAGCAGTTCCGCTGCGGAGATGGTGGCTCCGGGTAAAATACGCTGATAGGTATAGCGCCCGAACGCCTCAGGGCGATGGCGAATCGCTTTCTGGTGAATAGCAAAGGCTTCAGCGGCCATAATAATGCGGCCGCAGGCGTTGAATAGCGCAAAATCAGGGAAATGAATCTCTTCAACGCTGGCTCCCGCCTCCCGCAATAGTGTCACGCAATGATCCATCGCGGCGATCAGTTCGGGATCGGTATGCGGGTTTTCGGTCAGTAAATGGCGAGGCCATGCAATGCGCATTGCCGCCCAGTGAGGTCGCGGCGCATCAAATGTATAGGGCGTTGGGTGGCTGGATGGATCGCGCTTATCGTACCCGGCCAAGGCTTGCATAACGCATTGACTGTCTATCACGTAGCGCGTTAAGGGGCCGCAGTGATCCAGCGACCAAGAGAGTGGGAAGACGCCTGCACGGGAAACCAACCCGTAGGTGGGTTTAAAACCCACAACGCCGCATAAACAGGCAGGTCCGCGAATTGAACCGCTGGTGTCTGACCCCATCGCTATCGGCGTAAGTCCTGCGGCAACCGCCGCCCCCGCCCCCGATGAGGAGGCACCGGTAAAATGTGCCAGGTTCCAAGGATTACGTGCGGGTGGAAACGGTAATTCAAAACTGGGACCGCCCAATGCGAACTCGTGCGTGGCCAACTTGCCGAGATAGATACCGCCGCTCTGAGCCAGTCGTGTTTCTACCGTGCTGCTGCGCTGGGCAATACTATGCTGCATGATTTTTGAATGGCAGGTGGTTGCTGTACCCGCTACGTCAAAAATATCCTTGAGTGCATAGGGGATACCGTGTAACAGCCCACGATCCTGTCCTGTCGCCAACTCCTTTTCGGCTCGTTTGGCATCCCGGCGGGCGCGCTCGGCATCAACATGAATAAAAGCGTGTAAATGCGGGTTGAAATGGGCGATACGCGTCAGAAAATAATCCGTTAATACTCCGGGGGTAAGCCGACCATCGCGTAAACGCAGCGCCAGCTCGGTCAATGGCAGAGTATGCAATAATTCATCCATGGCGTGCTCGGTAGTATTCAGCAATATTTTTGGCGAAGAAGGTATTGGCTGGTTCGTCTTCAGGTGACTGCACCACCGCCAGCAGTGCCACAGCTTGGCGAATTTCTTGTGTACAGCGAACGGCACCAACGCGGAACGCCGAAGGAACCTGTATATCAAGTACGCTCATATAAGCGTCAAATTGCCGATCTTCATCTGTCATACGGAGTTTCCTGAACCGTTGGTGAGGGCATGCTGAACCAGGGTGAATGTGTCAGCACTTGATAAAACAGACTCTTAACGTCGTCAGGGAGTGGCATCTCCAACTCTTGGCTGGTGGCGGCGAAAATATCTTGCCAGCTGCGCCCGTCGGCGTTGAGTGCGCAATGATGCAAGGCAGCCAGATAGCGTTTATTTTGTGCCAGATAGCCTTCAAGTGATTGCCGCAGCGAAGCGGGCAGTTCTTGGATCAAGCCGCGCAAATTCAAAGGCCCCGGCCAGTGACCGCGTGGCCCGTCTTGCCTCTGGACTGGGGGACGCGGTGGGGCGAGTTGCTCTGGATCATAGTGCTGGAGCGCCAGCAGTAACGGCACCACGATAGCCAGCGTGCGCTTGAGTTCTAGCGGTGACACTTTATCGCGTGTATCAGCGGCACAGTGATTAAAGCGATCGTTAATATGGCAGAGTTGAATCGCAGGGCAGTTTTGCTCTGGGCTGCTGTAATTCATAAACAGTGCGTGATCGGAAAAACCGTGAAATGGCATGCTTAGCCAACGCCCGCCCGCGTTGGCTGTTTGTGTAAAAACTTCGGCTGCAAATGCTTCAGCCAGCGACCCCAAAGGGGAAGACACACCGATCGGTGGGCGTTCAATGCAAAATGGTGATGCGCACAGAGCCTGATCTTCACCGACCATATCCAGATTGATCACTGCCAACGGGGGAGGCCGGTGCTGAAAGGCATGCTGTAAGGCGGCAACACCAAGAAACTCAGGTCCCCAGACCAAGCGTAATACGTAGCGTAATGGCGAAAGTCCCTCTTTTAACAACTGCATCAACAGCGTTGCGGTTTCCAGCAGTGCACTGACGCCAGAGGCGTTGTCATTAGCCCCCGCCCGCGAATGACATAAATGGGCGGTTAGCCATATTTCGCGAGTTTGTGTTGAAGGGGCTGCTGGGAGGCAAGCAGTGACGACGGGCATGGAGGCAGAGCGATCAAGAGAGATAGCTACCGTTGCCGATACGCCTTGTTGTGCGGCAGAGAGTAGGTGTTGCATTTCTTCCGGTAAGACGCTGAAGGCGAAGAGCGGGCATCCGGGGGGTAACTCAAGGCGGCCACGGTATGAAGATGACGTAACAGGGTCATAACGGGCGTAGGCATCGGTAACAAAACCGGCTGCGCCAGCCTGTATTAACACCGCAGGCCAATTGCCGTTTTGAAAATCTTCCGCGGGAATGACGACGATGCAACGTGCCATTTGGGAAGTATGGGTATTCACCAAAGTGTATTGACCATGGGCGGAACAAGAGTACGTCGCTAATGCATAGGCGTGCTGGTGGTGGTCTAGGCACCACTTTGTGGTGTCAAGTTGGAGTGTGGCTTGCAGAGGCGTCCAGGCCAAAGGGGCGTGAAACTGCCACCAACGTTGCTTGCCATCGGCGGTGAAATGATGGGTTTCAACGTTGGACAGCCCACGTTGTTGGGCTACCTGATTGACGTAAGTCGCGGCACGCTCAATGCCTAGTGAAGCCTGATAGCGATCGTGCTCCGCTAACGTATCGATCACCGCCATCAGGCGTTCAGTACAGCCATGTTGTAATACCCAACTGACCCATTCGGCCGCGATCATTTTTCCCCCAATCTAATAATTATCTGAAAGCTTTTCTTTCATTTTTAATAAATTGGAGGCTGCCAGCATGATCGAACCCACCAGAAACAGCCCACCCATAATTCGCAATAGTTCGTTCGTGGTGATGGTGTTGCCCCAGGCGCCATAAGCGGCAAGTGAAATGGGAATAAACATTTTGAAAATACTGCCGGTAATCCCATTAATCTTGCCTAAGTCATGGGTCGGAGCTACAACCAAGCGGTAGGTACGTACACAAACAATGTAGATCGAAAACAGAAAAGACTCACAAAATAGCAGTAATGCCAGAGTCACTGCGTTGATATGAATGCTCGTTAATATATAAACGAGGCCGATAAGCGGAATGGAATAGACTAAGACGCGGATAACGCCGACGTGTTTCTCAACTCGGTCAGAAAACCAAGAGCCGACGATGGCGCCGAATCCACCGGCGGCGAACAGCACACCGACCTGAAAGTCGGAAAAGTGAAGATGTGACTTGGCAAAATACATCACCGCGATTTCAGATACCACGACAATGGCGTTGGCGAAGGCCGTCCACCAAGATAGCACCCATAAGTTACGTAAGGCATATAATGCCTTGAAACCGTAGATAATATCAGGGATAAACGGTTTTTTCTCTGAGGGGGGAGAGGCGCGAAAACTGAACAAACTGATCAGTAGAGCGATAACCAGTAAGGCATAGGACAGGCGTAACGTTTGGGTATAGGTGAGTAACAGTAGGATACCACCAATCAGCGCTGGTCCCGCGCTGTCGAAAACATTAGTCACCATATTATTATATTTGTTATAGGTGATAAGTTTGTTTTCCGGTAGGGCTATTTTTGACTGGACGATAAGTGAATTATTGGCGAAATACGTCATGCCCATCAGTATGAAGACCAGTAAGAACAGCAAACGTTGTGAATCAACGCCATTCCAGCCAAGCAAAATCAACACTACAATTTGCCCGATTGTGCCGCCGAGGAAGCCTTTTCGGCTGCCGATGCGGTCGACGAAAGTACCAATAACAAAGCCCAACACTAAAAATGGCAGATACTCGAAGAGTCTGACATGACTCATGAGATCGTTGGATTGTGTGAGTTGGAATGCCCACAGCGGTAACACAAAGTAGGTAATCTTTTCGGCAATCGCTTTGAGCGCGGTGATCAACAAAAGCAGTGTCATAGTGAGGGATCCATCCGGTTAAAATGGCGTAGAAATGTTTGGTCTTCCAGGTATACTGGTAGATCCTGTGGTTCCAATAGGGCGATCAGTTCCTGCAACCACGGAGTCGGGTGCTGGTGTTTGCTGCAAACCTGTAAAAAAGCCAGAAAGCGCGTTGGGCCTTCCAGCATTAACATACGGCCACGGGTGAGCAACGCCCGCTGTGGATGACTGAGTTCATGACTAATTTCTGGCAATAGCGTCATTTTTCTCCACAGGTTGCGTAAATCCACCCGCGTTTCGTTCCCCATTGCCACGCCCAGACTGACCAGCTTGAACATCATTGATTGGCACATAAGCGGTTCTCCAAGTCATCCTCTTGTTGATAGCTGGCAAAGATCTCTTCTTGCATGTCGTAGTAAAGGAAATTGAGATAGGCCATATCGTCAATAATGTCTTGCTGCTGTTGGTGTGATAAAAACGGTATCTGGGCAAAATAGCGCTGGGTGAAATCCGCGTGTTCCCCTTGCTCGTTGATACGTGCATGGCTCAAGTGACTATCGCGAATTTTGTGGAACTCAGGCGTGTCGGGAATGCGTTCAGAGAACTCGAGCAGATCGCCATCATCCCCTTCATAAAAAAACAAACTGGCAAAGAAAGAGTGCGGACGCCGCAGTGCGACATCTTTGAGAAAATCCATATAAGCTTGGGTTGATGGCAGCGGAGCCGAGGCGTAGAGCTGTTTTTCCTGCCAGTGCGTATCAGAAAATGCTTTCGCCATAATACGTTCGTGAAACAACTCCTCTTTCACAAACTCTTGGGCTAAGCGCTGTAAGGCCGGTGGTAGCGAATCGGCCAGAAAACCGATCAGTGAAGACACTGCCAAGCGAGTGACATGAAAATATTCCAGCGTCCAGCCCAGCAATAATACGCGGTGTTTTTCCGGTGTCAGCATGGCTTGTGCCAGTGCAGTTTCCCCCCGTTCTAACAGCCATTGATTATTGACCAGATTGAAAAGACGATTATAAAAAGCGCTACCGCTGCTCCCTTGCGCATTTTCCGGGGATGAGCTGTCGTCATATTCAAACGCCAAACTGTTCTCCAGCAGATAATCACACAGGTTTTCATCGTGTAATGGGGATTGAGTACCCAACTGTAGCTGTTTGAGTTGATCTAATGCCGTACGATATTTTTCGTCGTTATCAAAGGATAATTCATGCGTTTGTAGAAATACGGTAAGTGAAAGCGTACGTTCATTTTCGTTTTCTGTGATATGAACATAATCCGGTAAAGAAATCATCGCATGTACCTTTTTAATGAAAAGAAGTTGCGGTGAATCGAAGAGGGTAAAAAATATCAATGGCACAGTTGTCTGTGCCATTGATTATTTTGCCGATTACAGAGCTACATTGATGCGACGTACTTTCTTCAGTTTCTTCGCTTTCATGTCGATATCTCCATTAAAAGTAACAAACTTCATTTCAGGTTATGCCGCGCAACTTATCAAATGAAAATTGGCAACGAATAAAGTCTTAGCACGATGTAAATTTTTGTCAATTTAATGTTAACTAAAATTGATGGGGCGGGTGTGGGTAAATATTAACCAAAATCACGGGTTTAGTCAGGTTGATAACAATAATCAAAATTCAATTTATTGTTTTATAAGAATAAAAAAATAAATGTAAATATTTTTTATATTATTTCTATTGAATATAATTCAAATGTCTAACTATTTTTTTGTTATTCATATGAGGTTTTTTAACGTTACTTATAATTGTTTTTTATAAAAAATATAAATATATGCAATTTAAGAATAACAAAACAAAAAAATTTACAAAAGTGATTTTGTTTAATTTATTGAAATTTAATTGTTTTTTATTTTTTGTGGTGCGGTTGTTGTCTGGATTTGTGGATTTAATTCATCACCATGATTAGTAAGGTTTTTTATATTCATAGTATTTTATTATTGTTTTTTTATTTTTGTATAACAATATGTTAGCTATGTTTTTTTGAGGGGGTGTTCTTTTCGTTTTTTAACGAGAATCTTAATGTTTGGTGATTTGACAAAAAGCGAAAGTACTTTAAAACTGGCTTCGTTGCATGTTTGTTTTATTTAAGTTTTGCACATGTAACATACTTAGATAATTCCCACTTTATTGAGGATGTGAGTATGAAAAACGCACTTAAACAAAACCCAAGCAGTAATTTCAATTTGAAAAATGAAACCGTTGATCTAATGAGTCATTCTGCTCATGGACAATATGCGGATGTTAGCGTCAACGAGTTGGAATCAATGCGTGCAGAGCGTGCATTTATTCCAGCATCACGGCATGGCATTGAAACTATTTGCGGTGCAAGCTGCGAAACAGGCGCGCAATAATTTATAGGGCCACGTATCTTCAGTGGCCTAAGAGCCTATCCCATCAGGTTGTTTTTATTTCTATTATGTCTTTTCTGTGCTGCGTATTAGGCGATATGTATTCCTAAACGTCGGCAAAGATCATGCCATTTGATGGGATAGGCTCTTAGAAACGATCGTCTTTTTTTTCATTATTTTAATAAATCAGGATGAATTATAAGGTGAGGATATGTCTACAAAGTCGTTGTTGAATTCTGTAGGGCCTGAAATCTCCGTTGTTACTGCGCATGGCCGGCAACTGCTTGCCAGTCGTCCTGATGAACGCCTGATAGATGTGTTAGGCCGGAATAATGTGCCTTGGTCGGCTGTTTCTATTTACCAGCGGCGAGAAGGTGAAGAGCAGATGCATCTCTGCTCCGGTCTGGAAAAAACCATGGGAGAGTTTGACGCCGACCAACTCCTGCTTTATTTCAACCGCAATGTTAACCCTTTCAAATTTTCACCCGAAAAGTTCCAGATTGTCAGCAGCGCGGAGCAGAATGCGGAATCAACAGAATATATTTATCAGAACCTACAAAATAGTGATGCCAGTGCCCAATCCTTCCTGAAAAAACTTTCGCCGGAAGAATGCCGTGACATTATTGCTGCACGCGTGGCAGAAACCATTAAAGCACATTTACCGCAGGGGGCGGACTTGGTTGTAGGCGTTAGCGGGGGCGGTGACAGCAATGCGTTACTGCATGGGCTAAGTCTGATCCGCGATCATGTCAATGTGCATCCTGTCATCATTATGGGCATTCCTGACTGGGATAAAGGTGTGCCGCGAGCAGTAGAACTGTGTCGCCACTATCAACTGGATTTGAAAATCATTGACGAAGATGAGGTGAAATCATTACTGGGTATTCCTTCGGATGGCGAAGGGTTAATCGATCGCTTCGAACGGACTTTCCAAGGGGATGACTTCGAGTTTTTAGGGACGTTGTTAATCCGCCTGTCGCTGACGCGTTACGCGCGTGAGTTGGGCACAACCTATATCAGCACCGGCCTGAATCTGGAAGATGTGCTGTGTGAGAATCTTTATCGCCTGTCAACCGGGTTGAAACCGGCCTCTTGCCCTGCTCGTCAGATAGGCGACATGACATTAGTGATGCCATTGTGGATGTGCCCGAAGCGTATTATTGACGGCTGTTTCCCGAAATACTCCTTGGATAATTATGAAGCGCGTTATCCCTGCTTCTCTCTGGGGCGTAACCTGTATTACAGCGTGATTTATACCTTGCAATCGAGCTATCCGGGCTTCCCTGAGCAAATGGCGCGCGGGCTGTCCCAGCTGGCAGCGACAGATCCGGTGGAATACCACCTAGATGAGCAACTTGGCTTTTATGTGGAACGTATGGTGCCGCTGGCGCTGCGTCATAAGTTTCAAAAGATGCTCAAGGACTCCCGTGGACAGAGCCTGGATGAACAGTCGGAAGCCATATTGCGTTCTGCTGACTAACGATCACGCCTGAGTTGGTGATGGCTCGGGCAGTGTGACGCCTGTTATCGAGGTTGCCATGTTGATAAATTTGCTCGGTTGCGACGGCGCCGGAAAATCAACCCAGATGAAGTGGCTGATCCCTTGGTTGCAAGAGACTTTGGGAATGCCGTTGCGTACGTTAGCCAAGCGCGATGCCGTGCAGATTGACGGTTATCCAGAGGCGCGTTATTTCGGCTGTGATTATCGCACGCTCATGTACGAAATTTTGCCTGACATGCGCGGCGAAAGCCGCGCATTATTTCTGTTTAACCTGTTTGCTATTTCGCTGTGCCATTGCCCTCCGCAGGAGGATGAAATTGTGTTGCTTGATGGCGGCTGGCAAAAACATATTGCGACGGAAATGGCGTTGGGCCTGGATGAACAATGGCTAACGCAGTTGACGCGAGTCTTCCCCACCCCCGATCTCACTCTATTTCTTGATGTTGACCCCGAAACCATCGTGGGTTGGCGGCGGCACAATGGCGACACCCATGCTCCTTACGAATGCGGTAATCAGCTTGATTGCAGTGATGAACGATTTCTGGCGCAGATGAACCCAGTTTATCGCACCTTGCTGCGACATGCCGATGAACAGGGTTGGCATATTGTTGATGGCCGCCAGCCCCCAGAGCAGGTTTTCCGCGCATTACAGGCCGGGGTCGAACAATTTTTAGCTGTATCGGCACCGTAGGCAACATGGTTAGCCGTTAAAAATCCCTTAATGTGAAATTTTAGGAGAGAGTAATGGAGATTGAAGTATCCCTGAGCGGCGAATTACCCGATCCACGCATCTATCAAGAGGTTTCTGCGGTGGGTCTGCTACGTGGCGAGTACATTTTTCGCCGTGCCGGGAAGTATCTCACCGCCCCGGACGGACGCCAATTGATGACCGAGTACATCGAAAATGTGTTGCGCGTTTTCCCTGACAAAGACGTCTGGTATCGTTTTATCGATGCACCGGCTAACGAAATCAATATGTTAGAAGGTTATGATGAATATGTATTGGAAGAATTCCCGACCATCGGCCTGCGCGGTATGCGCCGGGCGATGGAGCTGACCAACACCTTTGAGATTGAATTTGATGTCGTCACCCAATTGGCGCAGCGGCATAAAAATTTGCACATCATTTTCCCCTACGTTTGTGAGATGGAAGAGATTGAGTTCGGTATGGGCTATGCGCGACGTTTCGCCTTCCCCAACAACATCTCCTGCATGATGGAAACGCCCGCCGCCTTCTGGCATGCACGCGATATTGAAAAGCTGGGGATCGACTATTTTTTGGTGGGCATGAACGATCTCAGTAGCCTGATCGCAGGGGCCAGTCGCGGTAGTGGTTACGATCGCCATAATCATCCGGCACTGTTGGGCATGCTAAAAACGCTGCGTGAAACCCTCAATCATAGCCGTATCAGCATCGCCGGTTACATGAAGCCTGAATTTTATGATTTGGCTAAACAGACCGGCATGGACGCCATAACGGTGCACTACTCATCATTCCCGACGTTCTTCGGAGAGAAATTCAAAGCGTATCAGGATATGGATTTCATGCTGAATTTCAAAAAGCAGGATAACCGTAAGCGGTTGCGACTGTGGGCGCAATCCTTGCTGGATGTGGCCAATGATGATGATTCAATGACGATCCAAGGGTTGCACTGGCACAAAAAGCAGAAAAGCTAATGCCAGCGTACGTGGAGGGCGTAATGGAAAACCGTGTGATTGCGATTGTGGGCGGTGGCCCACGATCGGTCTATGCTCTGGAGCGCCTGTTGGCGTTGTTGCGTACCACGCCGGTATCGGCAACGTTAACAATCCACGTCTTTGAGGCCTGTGGCCGCAGCGGGGCTGGTCAGGCGCACAGCGATGAACAGCCCTACAGCAGTTATCTCAACCGCTGCGTCGATCAAATCTCGTTTGCAGCAGATGAATCTGTGCAGGCGGCAAACGTATTGTTGCCGCCGTCGTTGCGTTTAACCTTTTACCAGTGGTGTCGGCAGCGTTTGTTAAAAACGGGCGATCCGCGTTTTGATGTCGCTGGCCATGATGTGCCACGTCGTTATCTGCATGGCTTGGCTTTACGCGATCGCTTCGATTTGTATGCTGCATTGCTCAGTGCGTTGCCGGGAATCACGGTGTTAACGCACCACGATGAGGTGACCTCTGTACGCCGTATTAGCAACGGGTTCCAACTCTTCACGTTGCATGGCCTAGACTTAGCGGCCAATCATGTGCTGTTCGTCACCGGGCACATGCCCTGTCGGCCTCGTCCCGGCAGTATGGAAGCACGTTTTTCCCGCAGCCGCAGTTATATTGATTACGCGTATCCGTTAGAAGCGCGTTTCTCAGCGCGAACCGTGCGCCCCAGCAGCCGTTTGGCCCTTTTGGGGATGGGGTTGACGGCGATTGATATCTGCTTGTATCTGACAGAAGGACGCGGCGGGCGCTTCGTCGCTGATGCGGCGGGTTCGCTGTGTTATCACGCCAGTGGTCACGAGCCTGCGCAGATTGTGGCGCTGAGCCCGAGTGGGAAAATGTATTCGACAAGACCGATAAATGCCAAGGTGTTACCGGAGCATTTTCACCGTCCGCAGTTCTTTAGCGAACGGGCGGTGGCGCAACTGCGTGTGCATCATGGTCACAGCGTGATGTCGCCGGATGGTGTCTTTCAGCAGCAACTGGATTTTCGTCAGGATATTTTCCCGCTGATCGTCTTGGAAATGGCCTGGCTTTATTACTGTACCTTATTGGGTGAGGGCTGGGGGCAGCGCGCTTTGGCGTCGGTGATGCCGGCATATCAACATTTTCTCTCTCCTGCGGCGCAGCATCACGATAATGGCGTGATTGACCGTCTGTTACAGCCGCTTCAACAACAGTTTGAGCAGGTTACTGCTGAACTTGAGGCATTACTGGCCACTCAAACACCGTACCATCCCCAGTTATCGGCAGTGGCGAGCGCCTTTTACCGGACACTGACCGATGAGATCGTGGAACCGCAGCAGGCGCTGGCACGTTTGCGCGACCTGACGTTTTCACAGGTGAAATGGCTACACCCGTTACGGTTAGTCGATCATCGTTTTGATTGGCAGCGGATATTTGAGCCTTTTGCTGGTCAGGCCGTGCGCGGTACGCGTCAGCGTAAACGCCAAGTGTTGCGTTGGTTGGAAAAGGACTTGGCTGCTGCTCGTCAAGGCAACCTGCATAATCCGCTCAAGGCCGCTTGTGACGGCGTATGGCGAGACTTACGCCCGGTTTTCTCTGCCGTGACGGATTTTGCCGGGCTGAATCCGGCTTCGCAGCGTGAGTTTACGACCCATTGGTTATCGTATTACAACCGCTTGTCCAATGGAGCAGGCGTTGAGGCGATGGACAAAATGGCGGCGTTAATACGGCAAGGACGCGTGATCGTAGCGCCGGCTGGTCTGCGCATCCGTACTGACCGGGCAGGTAAAGGTTTTACGCTGACGGGGGGCGGACGCCGAATGACGGTTGAGCGTTTGGCTTGCGCCCGTTTACATCCCTTCCATGCGCGCTATCAACGGCAACCGCTTTATCCCGGAATGCTGCGTTCAGGGCTGATTCATCTTTGGTGCAATCGTAACGGACAAGATGCCTTTGTGCCCGGCGCGGTGGCATTAAACCCGGCGTATCATCCGGTGGCACCGGACGGAACGGTTGAAGAACGCCTCACTTTCCTTGGTTCACCGGTTGAGGGCGTGCGTTTCTTTCAAAATGCCGCTGCCCGTCCCGGCGCGAATAGTGCGGCGCTGAACGCAGCGCATCAATGGGCCGCGCAGATCCTGCACGAGATGGCCGCTCAGCCTGTTTCGTTGCAAGAGGTCTCACCGGTATGAGCTTCTATGGTGATGACTCACGTCATAGTCTGTGCCAATTTCGCAGCCGTATGCGTGCCCGTATGCAACAGCGGCAAGGCCATCACCAAATCATTTTCGCGGTTGATGGTATCCCTTATACGTTAGCAAAACGCCTTTGGCATCATGCCCATATGGAGTGTTGGCGTTCGGTCTTTCCTTCGACTTCGTCCACCTGCTGGCTCAGTAGCTTAACCGGGATGCGCGTTGAGGAGCACGGTGTGCCCGGTGTGGTGTTTCGACCCGACCCGGCGCAGCCCGTTGTCATTAACGTGTGCGATTATCAGGGCGAGGCAATCACTATTCCTACGGAGAATCTGTTTAGCGATGCGATTCAATGCGGCTATTTCCCGCAGGCGGTTGCCGGCGATTTATTGCCGATTCGCGGAGCCTGGACGCGGGCATTATTGGCGGGGGCTGCTTATATAGATAACAGTCGCTTTTATACGCAGCATTTTTCCGTTCCGCCGGCACAACGACTGATACAACTTGAGGACGCGATCGCGCAGGCGCAGACGCGGGCGGATAATCTGTCTCTGGTATGGTGCTTTATCGATATCGATCACTATATTCACCAGCACGGCTATGACAGTCAGGTTGAACAGTTTCTTTCCGGGCTGGAGTCCTTGGCTCAGCGCTTATGCCAGCAGGGGTGCGATGTCATTGCTTATGCCGACCATGGCTTGGTGCCCACGCGTCATGATGAGGGAATTGCCAAAACCGTTCGCGAAATTGGGCAGGCGTATGGCGCTCAAATGGGCGGTGCCGGGCGCACTCGTTGGTTTTACGTGGCTGACGACAAGCAGATGTCGCTTTGCCAGCGGTTGACCGCCGCGCTGGGCGCTGGAGTCGATGTGTTACCGCGGCAAGCTCTCTTTCCGCAGGGTGGGATGGAGCGGATGGGCAATGTGTTGCTGATCGCGCGTGAGGAACGCTTTATCGCGCCGGAGTCTTACTGCTATGAGCACGGTTCGCTATTGCCGCAGGAAATGACGGTACCCTATGCCGTCTGGGAGGCCAGATGCTGACTCGTGCGATTGATTCATACCAAAACATCGCCACACTGGATGATTCCGCGACCCAACTCAACCTTGCCTGGACCCAAGACGAACGGGAATTCATTCAGCCTGCTATCAGCGACGTCATTCAGCAGCGTTTACAAACCGAAATGGGGGAAGGCCTGCCAGACACTTACCGCTATGCGGTGGATGATCCTTGGGGCGATCTCGTCTTACGGCCTGCCGTGCACCGCTACTTTTCCCTGCGGCACGATGCCTTTTCCCTATCATGCGGCGCTGGCGTGATCGCATTATTGGCGGCGTTAGCCCATCTACCACACGGACAACGGGTGGCGATAGCCGGAGATGTCTACCCAGATTACCCGTGGTGGTTACAGCACGCCGGGCGTCAAGCATGGCGTCTTGATACCGACTCCCCTTGGGGGATGGCCGAAGCGGCGTTGGCCGGCGGTGCTGAACTGGTGTTTATGGAGCGCCCTGGGTTGCTGGCGGATGGCTTTGGCGATTTGGCGATATTACGCACCTTGTGTCAGGCATTAGCTGAGCGGGGAGTGCTGTTACTGATTGATGAGTCCAATGCCAATTATTATCC
Organism: Serratia sp. NPDC078593; assembly: GCF_050268245.1. Classification (NCBI taxonomy): domain Bacteria; kingdom Pseudomonadati; phylum Pseudomonadota; class Gammaproteobacteria; order Enterobacterales; family Yersiniaceae; genus Serratia; species Serratia sp. NPDC078593. The sequence goes on from NZ_JBNNGK010000004.1 coordinate 45,773, forward strand.
AGCGGCCTACAGTGCCGTGTCATTGATCCATGAAATGCCGAATCTGATGGTGCTGCGCGGCCTTTCCAAAGCCTGGGGGATGGGGGGATTGCGCGTAGGGTTTTGTCTTTGTTCTCGTGAACTGCAGTCGCGAGTCCGTCAGGCGATACCGCCGTTGTTGAATACCCCGCTAGCGTTGCGCATGGCGGCGGATATTCTGTCTCTGGGGGACTCAACGGCGGCTCTTCGGGCGCAAATTAGCACACATAAACCGCGCATGGTGGCGTTGCTTGGCACACAATCGATGGCGGAGGCGAGTACCGGACTGCCTTATGTTTTCTTACCGGAGTCGCAGGCCGCGATGTTGGCTGAGAAGGGAATTAAAGGCAAGCGTCATGGATGCTGGCAAGGTGATGACACGTTAACCAACCTGATGCGATTCAGTGTGCCGTTACTGCCGGAAAGATTGGCGAATTTTGAGCAACGACTGCGGCGTTAAGTCAGGGGGAAAGGATGGAGAGTGATGAGGTACTGACGGCTTTTCTGTTTGATAGCCAACGTGCGTTGGCACTGAGCCGTAAGCTGTCTGAGGAACAGTGGCAGATCTGCCTGCATGCTGCGGTTGAACACAAGATCCTACCGCGGGCGGTGGCGTTTTATCGCCGTGTCAGCGAACAACCTTTGGCGCCCAATTTTGCGGCGATACTGGACGCTCACCAGCGTGAGCGTCACAGCTGGTTGGCAGCCTGTCGGGCATTGCAGTTTGATGACGGTGAAATGCGCGCGATGCTGATGAAGGGTTTCGGGCATGAAATGTTATACCCAGAGCGCAGTGAGCGCTTCGCCAAGGATTTGGATATTGTGGTGCAAGATCTGGATGCTTTCTGCCGCTTTGCCCGACAGCTTTTTCAGCGGGGATTTTCCTTACCCTTTTTAGCGCGCCTCTATCTTCATCCAACGCAGGGATCATGGTGTGGCCTGGGCCGCTTTATTTTTGATCGTGGTTTGGAAGACGGTGGCGTGGAATTACACATTGGCCAGTTTGCGATTGATTCTCACCATGTGCTGGATTGGCAGGCGATCGCTTCCCATGCTTGCGAATGCCATTTTGCCGGTATCCCGCTTATCGTGCCGGACACGGTGATGAAGCTGAAGGTTTTCTTTATGGAATTGGCGACGCGTCCGGCGTGTATGTTACGCGATCTCTACGACGGCCACTGTCTGTTTGCCGTATTAGAACCCTCGCAGGAAGCGGCATTGAGGGTGCAGTTAGGTGATGCAGGGTTAGCCGACCAGGTGGACAAGCTGTTAGCTGCATTTAAGCGTTATAGGTTAACGCCGCCGGAGGTTTTGTCACGGCTTGCCGATACTTTGCGTGTCTCTGCGCGCCCGCAGCCGCAGCCTGTTACCTGGCAACAGCGATGGCGGCACTGGCTCGATAGCGCTTGTGAAAAAGAGGGGTGGCGACTGCATGTGCTTAGCCTACTCGATCGCGCGTGGTTTACGAACCTGGCTCTGCGGCGCGGTATGACGATTAATGCGCTGTTAATTGATGATACCCCTGCCGAAATGAAACTCACGCGTCAGCGTCATTATTTGCTGCTTACTACGCCTGCTGGCACCTTTTTACTTGGTGTGTGTGGTTTGTTTAGCGACGAGGAAGTGGAACAGTTACAGGCTGCACTGCGCCAGAAGATGCCGCCAGCAGAGCGGTTAGTGGAGGAAAAGCGTGATGCATGAACGACAAGCCATGATGAAGTTGGGGGCGTTCTGGTATCCGACCGGTTACCATATTGCTGCTTGGCGTCATCCGCAGGTGCCAGCCAATGCGGGCATTAACTTTCAACATTGCGCCGAATTTGCCCGTATGGCGGAAAGTGCCGCGTTTGATTTCTTGTTTCTGGCCGACAGCATGGCGGTGAAAGGGGATGATTGGCATGAGCTGAGCCGGGGCGCACATCGCTATGTTGGGCAATTTGAACCGCTGACGTTGCTATCCGCACTGAGTGCAGTGACTGAGCGTATTGGCCTTATCGCATCTGCGACTACGACCTATAGCCATCCTTATACGTTGGCGCGCCAGTTCGCCTCGTTAGCGCATCTCAGCCAGGGGCGTGTGGGATGGAACCTGGTGACCTCGCAAAATCCGTTTGAGGCAAATAATTTCGGTCTTGCACATCATCCAGAACACGATCGCCGCTATCAGCGGGCAGAGGAGTTTTATGAGGTCGTTGCTGGGCTGTGGCGCAGTTGGGAAACGGATGCTTTTTGTTACGATAAGGCCGCTGGGCGCTTTTTTGACCCGTCGAAAATGCAGGTACTGAATCACCAAGGTGAACACTTCAGTGTCAAAGGGCCGCTCAATGTGCCAGCTTGCCCCGGTGGTGCGCCCGTGATGGTTCAGGCTGGGGCATCAGAGGCGGGAAGAAACCTGGCGGCGCGAACCAGTGAAGTCATTTTTTCCGCTCAGCATGACTTTGCCGTTGCGAAAGCGTTTTATCAGGATATACGGCGGCGGGCGGCGTTAGCCAATCGTCCGGCGGGTATGCCATTGGTTATGACCGGCGTGTTTCCATTTGTCGGGCATACGCGGCAGGAAGCACAGGATAAATTCGAGCGTTTGCAGATGTTGATCGACGATCGTGTTGGCTTGGCTTTATTGCAGGTGCAGCTTGGCGGTGTCGATCTCTCCGAATGCGATCTTGACGGACCCTTACCGGATATTCCGCCAAGCAATGCCAGCCAAAGTCGGCGCGAATTGCTGGTGGCGCTGGCGCAGCGGGAAAACTATTCGATTCGTCAACTGTATCGCCATGTGGCGGGGGCGCGGGGACATTGGCAACTGATTGGTACGCCGCAACAGGTGGCCGATGAAATGGAGCAGTGGTTCCTAGGGGGCGCGACCGACGGGTTCAATATCATGGCCCCTTGGCTGCCGGGAGGAATGGCTGACTTTATTACCTTGGTGGTGCCTGAATTACGGCGCCGTGGTTTGTTTCGTCACCACTATCAAGGGCAAACGTTACGCGATCATCTTGGGTTGCCCTGCGTCTGACGCACGTTGGCTATACTGTAATCGGTCAACGATGAGGAAAGCGGTATGCAACAGGCATGGCGGGAAGTAGAGGAATATCTGGAAGATTGTCTGCTACGTGCGGACGATAATCTGGCGCAGACGCTGGCGTTAAATGCTGAACGCGGTCTACCGGCCATCGACGTCTCACCGCTACAAGGGCAATTTTTGATGTTGATGGTGCAAATCAGCGCTGCGCGTCGGGTGTTGGAGATTGGCACCTTGGGCGGTTTCAGCACGCAGTATTTAGCGCGCGGGCTGCCGCCGGAGGGTCGCGTGGTGACGCTGGAAAAAGATCCGGCTAATGCAGCGGTGGCGCGGGAGAATCTGCAGCGTGCCGGTTTGCTGGCGCAGGTGTCGATTATAGAAGGTACCGCGGCACAGACGTTGCCCATGTTGCAGTCGCAACCGCCGTTTGACCTGATTTTTATCGATGCCGATAAACAAAACAGTCTGTTATACCTGCAATGGGCGATAAAGCTAAGTCGTACAGGCAGCGTGATCATTATTGATAACGTGGTGCGCGGCGGCGCGATCGTCGGCGGGCAGCCCGACGTCCATGCGACCGGTATCTGTCAGGCATTGGAGGCGGTAAAAAGTCTGCCGATGCTAACTGGCACCGCATTGCAGACGGTCGGTGAAAAAGGCTGGGACGGTTTCGCGGTGCTACGTGTGGAAAGAACCGCGAGTTGAATGCAGCGATCACGATGACAACGGTTTTATCGTGCGGGAATGTGTTGTTTTTTCAGGTAAATAGAATCTTGTTCAAGGAGTTGACCCTTCTTTTTTGTTTATCTGATTGATTTTAAATTGATTAATTCATATCACCTTTGCACTGTCACATAACTGTCATATTTCATACATTTTTCTGTCACTAAACTGTCCTATTTTTCCTCCTGCAACAATACTTACTCTGATGAAAACGACTCGATGTCGATTTTTGAATATCCCATTAGGAGGGATTATGAAACTGATGCGTACCACCGTCGCCAGTATTGTGGCAGCGACTTTCTCCCTGGCCTCTGTGTCCGCGTTCGCTGCTGCTAGCTTGACCGGAGCAGGTGCGACATTCCCCGCGCCGGTGTATGCCAAGTGGGCAGATTCTTATCAGAAAGAAACCGGTAACAAAGTTAACTATCAGGGGATTGGTTCCTCTGGCGGCGTGAAGCAAATTCTTGCCAATACCGTTGATTTTGGTGCCTCTGATGCGCCGTTGTCCGATGAAAAACTGGCCGCTGACGGATTGTTCCAGTTCCCTACCGTGATTGGCGGTGTGGTGATGGCGGTGAACATCCCTGGTATCAAATCCGGTGATTTGACCCTTGATGGTCAGACGCTGGGTGATATTTACTTGGGTAACATCAAAAAATGGAATGATCCCGCGATCGTGAAGCTGAACCCTGGCGTGAAACTGCCGGATCAGAACATCGCCGTGGTACGTCGTGCTGACGGTTCTGGCACGTCATTCGTTTTCACCAGCTATCTGTCTAAAGTCAACGCGCAGTGGAAAGAGAAAATTGGCGCGGGCTCAACGGTTAACTGGCCAGCAGGTCTGGGCGGTAAAGGCAACGACGGTATCGCCGCATTCGTTCAGCGTCTGCCGGGCTCTATCGGCTATGTTGAATACGCGTATGCGAAGCAAAACAACCTGGCTTATACCAAACTGATCTCTGCCGATGGTAAACCGGTCAGCCCAACGGAAGATGCTTTCAGTGATGCTGCCAAAGGCGCTGACTGGAGCAAGACTTTCGCGCAGGATCTGACGAATCAGAAAGGTGAAAACGCGTGGCCAATTACCTCCACCACCTTCATCTTGGTACACAAAGAGCAGAAGAAACCGGAGCATGGTGTAGAGGTACTGAAGTTCTTCGACTGGGCGTACAAGTCGGGTGGCGATGAAGCCAAAGCCTTGGACTACGCAACGCTACCTGATGAAGTGATCGAGCAAGTGCGTGCTGCGTGGAAAACCAACGTTAAAGACAACACCGGTAAAGCACTGTACTAAGCGGCCAACGCAACATTGTGTGAGTCGTACTGTCGGGCCCGGCAAATCGGGCCCTCCTAGCTTTAAACAGAAGAGTAATCTATGGCTGAGTACAAGCCGACCATTAAGGCACCCAGCAAGAATGGTGACATCCTGTTCAGCGCACTGGTTAAACTGGCTGCGCTGATTACCTTATTGTTACTGGGCGGCATCATTGTTTCGCTGGTGTTTGCCTCCTGGCCAAGCATACAAAAATTTGGTTTCGCCTTCTTGTGGACCAAAGAGTGGAATGCCCCGGCAGAGCAATTTGGTGCGCTGGTGCCGATTTACGGCACCATTGTGACCTCGCTTATCGCTTTGATCATTGCCGTACCGGTGAGTTTTGGTATCGCCTTGTTTCTGACTGAACTGGCACCAAATTGGTTGAAACGCCCGTTAGGCGTGGCGATTGAGTTGCTGGCGGCGATTCCCAGCATTGTTTACGGCATGTGGGGGTTATTCGTCTTTGCCCCACTGTTCGCCGAATATTTCCAGACGCCGGTTGGCAATGTCCTTTCTGGTATCCCCATCGTGGGCGAATTGTTCTCTGGCCCAGCCTTCGGCATTGGCATTTTGGCCGCCGGTGTCATTCTGGCGATCATGATTATTCCTTACATTGCCGCCGTGATGCGTGACGTCTTCGAACAAACGCCGGTGATGATGAAAGAGTCTGCCTATGGTATCGGGTGCACCACGTGGGAAGTGATCTGGCGTATCGTTCTACCCTTTACTAAAAATGGCGTGATTGGCGGTGTGATGCTCGGCTTAGGGCGTGCATTGGGGGAAACCATGGCGGTGACCTTTATCATTGGTAACACCTACCAACTCGACAGTGCTTCACTGTATATGCCGGGTAACAGTATTACCTCTGCGTTGGCAAATGAGTTTGCCGAAGCGGAATCTGGGCTGCATACCGCAGCACTGATGGAACTGGGGCTGATTCTGTTTGTGATCACCTTTATCGTGCTGGCGCTGTCGAAGTTGATGGTGATGCGTCTGGCCAAGAATGAGGGGCGCTAACGTGGCAACGATGGATATGCAACATAATCTGGCGCTGGCAGAAAGCCGCCGCAAAATGCAGGCGTGGCGCCGTCAGAAAAACCGCATCGCGCTGTTCTTGTCGATGGCGACCATGGTGTTTGGTCTGTTTTGGCTGGTGTGGATCCTGTTTTCTACCGTCACCAAAGGCATCGACGGCATGTCGTTGGCGCTGTTCACCGAGATGACCCCGCCGCCGAATACGGCCGGGGGCGGGTTGGCCAATGCCATCGCGGGTAGCGGGCTGTTAATCCTGTGGGCCACCATTTTTGGCACTCCGTTGGGCATTTTGGCGGGTATCTATTTGGCAGAGTACGGCCGCAAATCGTGGCTGGCGGAGGTGATTCGTTTTATTAACGACATTCTGCTGTCGGCACCGTCAATTGTGGTGGGGCTGTTTGTTTACACCATTGTGGTGGCGAAAATGGAGCACTTTTCCGGCTGGGCAGGCATCATCGCACTGGCACTGTTGCAGGTGCCTATTGTGATCCGTACTACCGAGAACATGCTCAAACTGGTGCCCGACACGTTACGTGAGGCAGCCTATGCGCTTGGCACGCCAAAATGGCGCATGATTTCTGCCATTACGCTCAAGGCGTCAGTTTCCGGCATCATAACCGGCGTACTGTTGGCTATTGCCCGTATTGCGGGTGAAACGGCACCGCTGTTGTTCACCTCGTTGTCGAACCAGTTCTGGACCACCGATCTGATGCAGCCGATCGCTAACCTGCCGGTGACCATATTTAAATTCGCCATGAGCCCGTTTGCCGAATGGCAACAGTTGGCTTGGGCCGGGGTGCTATTGATCACCCTGTGCGTACTGTTACTGAATATCCTGGCGCGTGTGATTTTCGCCAAGAAAAAGCATTCATAAAAATTTAAGCGCTGCCGCGGCGGCGCTGTGATAAAGAGAGAAGTCTTGATGAGTATGGTTACTGACGCTTCCAGCAGCAAAATTCAGGTACGCGATCTGAACTTTTACTACGGCAAATTCCATGCGCTGAAAAACATCACGTTGGATATTGCCAAAAACAAAGTGACCGCGTTTATCGGCCCATCCGGCTGTGGTAAATCGACGTTGCTGCGTACCTTTAACAAGATGTACCAGCTGTACCCGGAGCAGCGTGCGGAAGGTGATATTTTGCTGGATGGGCAGAATATCTTGACCGATAACCAGGATATTGCCTTGCTACGTGCCAAGGTGGGCATGGTGTTCCAAAAGCCAACGCCGTTCCCGATGTCGATTTACGATAACATCGCTTTTGGTGTTCGCCTGTTTGAAAAACTGTCACGTGCCGATATGGATGAGCGTGTGCAGTGGGCGTTGAGCAAAGCGGCGCTGTGGAATGAAACCAAAGATAAACTGCATCAGAGTGGTTACAGCTTATCAGGCGGCCAGCAGCAGCGTTTGTGCATCGCACGCGGTATCGCTATTCGTCCGGATGTGTTGTTGCTGGATGAGCCGTGCTCCGCGTTGGACCCGATTTCTACCGGTAAGATTGAAGAGTTAATCAGTGAGCTGAAGTCTGACTACACCGTGGTGATTGTGACCCACAACATGCAGCAGGCCGCGCGTTGTTCGGATTCAACGGCATTTATGTATCTGGGCGAATTGATCGAGTTCAGTGATACTGACACCTTATTCACCGCGCCACAGAAAAAACAGACTGAAGATTACATCACTGGCCGTTATGGTTGATGAGGATGCATCATGGATAACCTGAATTTAAATAAACACATTTCCGGCCAGTTCAACGCTGAACTTGAGCATATCCGCACCCAGGTGTTGACCATGGGCGGGCTGGTGGAACAGCAATTGACGGATGCTATCACCGCGATGCACAACCAGGATGGCGAACTGGCGAAGCGCGTTATCGAAGGTGATAAAAAGGTCAATATGATGGAAGTGGCAATCGATGAAGCCTGTGTGCGCATCATTGCCAAGCGGCAGCCAACCGCCAGCGACCTGCGTCTGGTGATGGCGATCATCAAGACCATTTCCGAGCTGGAACGTATCGGCGATGTGGCGGATAAAATTTGTCGCACCGCGTTGGAAAAGTTCTCGCACCAGCATCAGCCGCTGTTGGTGAGCCTTGAGTCTCTGGGCCGTCACACCGTGCAGATGTTGCATGATGTGCTGGATGCGTTCGCGCGTATGGATCTTGATGAAGCCATTCGTATTTATCGTGAAGATAAGAAGGTCGATCAGGAATATGAGGGCATTGTGCGTCAACTGATGACCTACATGATGGAAGATTCACGCACGATTCCTAGCGTCTTGACCGCGCTGTTCTGCGCCCGTTCGATTGAGCGTATTGGCGATCGTTGCCAAAATATTTGCGAGTTCATTTTCTACTTTGTCAAAGGCCAGGATTTTCGTCATATCGACGGCGATGCGTTGGATAAGTTGTTGGCCGACAATCCACAACCAAAGGCAGATGAAGAGGGATAAATTGATATCCCGATCGCGCACATACGCAGGCTGATGCGTAATGCTTGTCAGTTTACGTTTCTTGTCCGATGTCTAGGTGTTGTGGTTATTTATTAGTAAGTTATCAGATTAACGTACTCACCTCACCTATGCTTACCACGTAGTGGCGTGGCATGCCGCGCCAATTATTATCGCTCTGCGCGTGGTGTAGGGCGAGCATGCTCGCCCCTACGGTTTAGCAATATGCCGATGTGGTGAGCAACGTGCTCACCTCATTCATGCTTACCACGAAGTGGCGTGGCATACCGCGCCAGTCATTATCGCTCTGCGCGTGATGCGGGGCGAACATGTTCGCCCCCTACGGTTCAAATATGCTGATGTGGTGAGCAACGAGCTCACCTCATTCATGCTCATCACGTAGTGGCGTGGCATGCCGCGCCAATTATTATCGCTCTGCGCGTGGTGTAGGGCGAACATGCTCGCCCGCTACGGTTTAGCAATATGCTGATGTGGTGAGCAACGTGTTCACCTCGTTCATGCTCATCACGTAGTGGCGTGGCATGCCGCGCCAATTATTATCGCTCTGCGCGTGGTGTAGGGCGAGCATGCTCGCCCGCTACGGTTCAGCAATATGCCGATGAGGTGAGCAACGTGCTCACCTCATTCATGCTCATCACGTAGTGGCGTGGCATGCCGCGCCAATTATTATCGCTCTGCGCGTGGTGTTGGGCGAGCATGCTCGCCCCCAACGGTTCAGCAATATGCTGATGTGGTGAGCAATGTGCTCACCTCATTCATGCTTACCCCGTAGTGGCGTGGCATGCCGCGCCAGTCATTATCGCTCTGCGCGTGGTGTAGGGCGAGCATGCTCGCCCGCTACGGTTTAGCAATATGCTGATGTGGTGAGCAACGAGCTCACCTCATTCATGCTTACCACGAAGTGGCGTGGCATACCGCGCCAATTATTATCGCTCTGCGCGTGGTGTTGGGCGAACATGCTCGCCCGCTACGGTTCAGCAATATGCCGATGAGGTGAGCAACGAGCTTGCCTCACCTATGTTCACCCCGTAGTGGCGTGGCATGCCGCGCCAATTATTATCGCTCTGTGCGTGGTGTAGGGCGAACATGTTCGCCCCCTACGGTTCAAATATGCTGATGTGGTGAGCAACGTGCTCACCTCATTCATGCTTACCACGAAGTGGCGTGGCATGCCGCGCCAGTTATTATCGCTCTGCGCGTGGTGTAGGGCGAACATGCTCGCCCCCAACGGTTCAGCAATATGCCGATGTGGTGAGCAATGTGCTCACCTCATTCATGCTTACCCCGTAGTGGCGTGGCATGCCGCGCCAATTATTATCGCTCTGCGCGTGGTGTAGGGCGAGCATGCTCGCCCCCTACGGTTCAAATATGCTGATGTGGTGAGCAACGATGCCTATTTCTGAGCGGGCAATAAGGATAGGCCGGTGTGAACAGTAACGATTAAGGTTGAATATAATGACAGATGGATAAACTCTTATGCTTGAAAAAATAAATAAATTAATGTGTTATGAGTGATATATTTTTTGGTTAGTGCTTTTCTTATTTTCTCTTGTATTTTAATCTTAGATATAAATTTCATACAGATAACTCTAAATATTTTACATCGTAGTTGTAGTGAATTACCATTCCCTATGTTTACCTGCCTAATAATAAGCCAGCCAGCAAAAATATATATTAATATATATGCTTAGTGAATATAAATAGCAAAAGGAATTCATATGGGAATTTTTAATTACAAAGGACTCAGTAATTCGGAGTCTCAAGCATTATTTTCCGATGCATTAGCCTTGATGGAATACAGCTATCATAATCTTGATGATGGTTTAGCTGAGGGTTATCACCATACTGGTTTTGGTTTGGGATTACCGTTAACGCTGATAACTGCAGTGCTTGGGAGTTCGCACTCGCAGGGCATTATTCCTGGTTTGCCTTGGAACCCCGATTCTGAACAAAAGGCATTGGAAAAAGTGAACGATGCGGGTTGGCAAGTGATCGGTGCTGAACAACTGGGTTATGAGGGACAAACCGATAAGCTTGGCACCTATTACGGTGAATCATTGATGTATAAAACGGCTCAGGCAGAAGTTCTGGGTAAGTATGATAGCGATGGAAAGTTGATTGAGATCGGTATTTCTTTCCGCGGAACAACGGGCCCACGGGAATCGCTGATTACTGATACCATTGGCGATGCCATCCACGATTTAATCGCGGGTTTGGGGCCGGGTTCGTTCTCTGATAACTTTGCTTATAATGCCTTTGGTCGATTAATCGGTGATGTTGCCAAGTTTGCTACGGCCAATGGTCTGACTGGCGAAGATGTGATTGTCACCGGCCATAGCCTTGGCGGTCTGGCGACAAACAGTATGGCTGCGTTGAGCGAAAGCCATTGGGGTGGTTTTTTCTCAGAGTCGAATTTCCTGGCCTTTGCGTCTCCGACACAATATGAAGTTGGCGATAAAGTGTTAAATATTGGCTATGAAAACGACCCGGTATTTAGGGTGCTCGACGGTACCGACTTTAACTTGTCTACGCTGGGCGTTCATGACAAGCCTCATGAGTCGACGACCGATAATATTGTCAACTTTAATGATTATTATGCCTCCAGCATTTGGAATATCTTACCGACCTCTCTGCTGAATCTTCCGAGCTGGCTCAGCCATATGCCATTTGGTTATGGCGAGGGAATGTCACGCATCGTTAACTCTGAGTTTTATTCGTTAATGAGCCGGGACTCTACCGTTATTGTCTCCACCTTGTCAGATGTTAAACGGGGTAATACCTGGGTTGAAGATTTAAATCATCATGCCAACAAACATACTGGCACTACTTTTATCATCGGTAGTGATGGTCATGATTTAATCGGTGGTGGAAAAGGTAATGATTACCTTGAGGGGGGCGCGGGTAACGATACTTTCCGTGACGACGGGGGGTTTAATTATATTTCTGGTGGCGAAGGTCACGATACGTTGCAGCTGCAACAGGCGATCAATAATACTCAGGTTGCCTATGACGGTGAAAATCTCTATTTGCGTGACAATGCGGGCGGCATCACGATTGCCAACAGCGTTGAGACTCTTCGCACCCAAGAAAGAGGTTTTTTATGGATCAAGAAAAATGTCGATCACAGCGTGACCGATGCTGGGTTGCAGTCCGGTCATTCCCTGCATGCCTATCAGCAGTCCAGCGTGGGCAGTGATGCGGATGATGTGTTACAGGCCAATATCCACGATCGCTGGCTATTTGGGCGTGATGGGGATGACACCTTGATAGGCAGCCGCAATGGTAACCTGACGTTTGTGGGGGGCGAGGGTAACGATACGCTACAAAGCGTGGGTCAAAATAACACGTTTTTATTTGAGGGTGATTTTGGTCAAGATCAGGTGCTTAACTTCGGCAGCACCGATAAGCTGGTTTTCTTTACTCCTCAGGATCACGGCAGTGATTTCCATCAGTATGCGGTACAGCAGGATAATGACGTTGTTTTCACCTTCGGTGAGAATCAGGTCACGTTGGTGGGGGTATCACTGGATTATCTCAGCGATGCGCACATCGCTCTGGTGTAATAGCTGAAAATAAATAACGCGATACAGGCGTGATGGGTTTGGCTATCACGCCTTTTTACAGGCTTGTCCTACCGTTAACGCCCGGTTAACGGCCAGCCGCGCTGTTGCCACAGTGCGGGTAACTGCGCTAAATCGTCAAAGGCGGTGACTAAGGGGTGATCGATCGGCTTATTGTGCGGATCGGCACAAAAGTAAAATACCGGAATACCTGCGGCAATACCCGCCTGTGCGCCAGCGGCAGAATCATCGACTAAGATGCAGCGTTCGATAGGTACCTGCATTTTTTCGGCCGCGTGATAGAGAATAGCGGGATCGGGCTTCCAGCGCTGAATATCGTAACCGCTGAACAACCGATCATCAAAATAAGACAGCATCTCTGTCAGGCCCAGCGAATGCTGCATTTTGCTGACTGGCCCGTTGGAAACGGTACAGAAAGGGACGTTGATCTGCGCTAACAGCGCTTGCGCACCTGCAATGGGTTGCAATTGGCTGTCGAACAACCGCGCGACCTCTTGCCGATATTGCGGTTCTAACTGTTCTTTCGCCAAATTGACGCCATGCTCAGCATTAATCTGATCGATAATCTCGTACAGTTTTATGCCTTTATATTTTTTAAACACGTCATCCAGCGATAGCGTAATGCCGTGTTGTGCAAACATATGTACATACGCCATGCTACACAATACTTCGCTATCCACCAGCGTGCCGTCGCAATCAAATAAAATACATTCAATCTGGGTCATCAGAACCTTGTCCTCGGATTCGCTTAAGTGCATCCACTTTAACCTTCTGCGCCAGGAAAGCGAGAGTGCGATGTTTCGCTGCGGTTTATTCGCCATAAATCCAGCTGATTACCGATAAACACGCCGCTATAGGCGAAAAAAACCGATGTCCGGCGTCAAAAGCGGGAATTTTTGTTATAGGATAGCCAGCGGACTGTCCATTCCCCTTCTTCGGAATTCTGATAATGACCAAACAAGTCACTGGCCTTGACGCTGAGCAAGGCTTGCTTGGGCGCGTGTTTAAACTCAAGCAACATGGCACTACGGTGCGAACGGAAATGATTGCCGGTATCACCACCTTTTTGACCATGGTGTATATCGTCTTCGTTAACCCACAAATTCTGGGTGCAGCAGGTATGGATACCCAGGCTGTGTTTGTTACCACCTGCCTGATTGCCGCTTTTGGCAGTATTCTTATGGGGTTGTTGGCAAACTTGCCGGTGGCGCTGGCACCTGCGATGGGGCTGAATGCCTTCTTTGCTTTCGTCGTGGTTGGTGCGATGGGGATTTCATGGCAGGTAGGGATGGGCGCGATCTTCTGGGGCGCTGTCGGGTTACTCTTACTGACTATTTTCCGTATCCGTTACTGGATGATTGCCAATATTCCGCTGAGCCTGCGCGTTGGCATAACGAGTGGTATTGGCTTGTTTATTGCCATGATGGGGCTCAAAAATGCGGGCATTGTGGTGGCAAACCCGGATACCCTCGTCACCGTCGGCAATTTGACATCGCACAGCGTGCTATTAGGTGCATTGGGCTTCTTTATTATCGCCGTGCTGGCTTCACGCAATATTCATGCGGCCGTGTTGGTTTCGATCGTGGTCACTACCTTGATTGGCTGGCTGCTGGGGGATGTGGAATACGCTGGCGTATTCTCAATGCCGCCAAGTGTGAGCGCGGTGGTGGGGCAAGTGGATCTGGCGGGCGCGCTGAACGTTGGGCTAGCAGGGATTATTTTCTCGTTTATGTTGGTCAACCTGTTTGACTCTTCCGGCACGCTGATCGGCGTCACCGATAAGGCCGGGCTGAGCGACGATAAAGGCAAATTTCCACGCATGAAGCAGGCGCTATACGTGGACAGCATCAGTTCGGTCGCCGGTTCATTTATTGGTACTTCTTCCGTCACCGCTTACATCGAAAGCTCTTCCGGCGTTTCTGTCGGCGGCCGCACCGGTTTGACGGCGGTCATCACCGGTATTCTGTTCCTGCTGGTGATCTTCTTGTCACCTTTGGCAAGCATGGTGCCTGCTTATGCGGCTGCCGGCGCGCTGATTTACGTTGGCGTATTGATGACCTCCAGTCTGGCGCGCGTGAAATGGGACGATTTGACCGAAGCCGTACCGGCATTTGTTACCGCGGTCATGATGCCATTCAGTTTCTCGATCACCGAAGGCATTGCGCTTGGTTTTATCGCCTACTGCGTGATGAAATTAGGCACAGGTCGGTGGCGTGAGATCGGTCCTTGCGTCATGGTGGTTGCACTGCTGTTTATCTTGAAAATCGTGTTTGTCGACGGCCACTGATTTTGCCAATGCGATGATTAACGGGTCCATTTTATTGGACCCGTTTGGTTTTACTGGCCTGACTGCGGATCCGGTGCTTTGCCTAACACCCATTCCAGCGGGCGAGCAAAGCGATCCTGCCAACTTTCGGTTGCCCCCTCAGCCTGTTCAAAGTGCCGCACTTGCACCTGATTTTTCTCCCTGAATAGCGCGGAAAAATGCAGCGCCAAGACTTTATCGCTAAACTTCTGGCGGTCGTAATAGGCCAGCAATATCCGTTTGTTCTCGGCTAAGGTTTGCTTTGCGGTGCGGATATTGCCCTGCGGCGCAATAAGCATCGCGCCCGCGTAAAACTGCGGGTACTTCGCTAACAAGTTGGCCGCGTGTAAAGCCCCTTGCCCACGCGCTGACAGATACACCTGTTGCGGATTAATCGGTAACTGGGGCCTCAGCGTTGCCAGTGCATTTTGAATGGCGCTTTGGGTGCTTTCATCGCTGTAATTTGACCAACGGAAACTGTTTTCCGCCAGCATTTGTGTGCCATTCAGCTCAATATAAGCCACGCCAATCGTGCTAAATAGCAAGCGGTCTTCGGCACTGATGTCCGCTGCTTTACCGTAAGCATGCAGATAAACCACCGTTGGCCAACCGCCCGCGGGCGGTTCACCCTTAGGTTTTACATAGCTGGCTTTGCCTTCGAACTGGTGGGCGTGTTGCAGGTAGCGCGCTTTGGTTTGTGCGAGAATGGAACGGAAGGTATCACTGTGTTGAATGCTACTAAAGGAGTCGTCTTCCAGCAGATTGTAGTAATACCACAAACCGCGTTGGGCGCTCAGTTGCAGATAGCGTTCCGCTAACTCAGTTTGCCCCTTCTCGGCGGAAGACGCGGCTAATTGATACGGTGCCCAGACGTTGCGCTCATCCTCACGCATCAACGTCAAATACAGCGACATCGCTTCAATCTTTTTCTCTTCCTGATTTTGCGCTGCGCGTGGCAGTTTGGCGCTCAATAGGTTGTGTGCAGGCAAGGCCATTGGCTCTTCGCCAGCGGGATAGCGCATATTCTCTGCATATAATGGTCTGGTGGTTAAAGCCATTAATAAGGCTAAAATGAAAAAATACATAATTTAACGTCTTAATTTTTAATATATTGTAGGCGTGTCCATTCCAATATTGGCGTCTTCCTGTGTTTTTATGTAAAGACGCCATTAAGGAAGCCTTATTTAATGCGGCGGATGTAGTCGCTAAATGCAGACAACTGGCCGGCCAGGAAGTCGAGCGTACCTTGCTCTGTCAATTCTCCGGCTTGTTCGTCAACCTTATTTTGAATAACGCCTCCCATAAATTCAGGTTTGTTCAAGACCATTGCATCCAAAAATACCAGGATCTGACGCAGATGATATTGGCAGCGAGCGCCACCAATCGGCCCCATAGAACTGGTCTGAATCGCGACAGGTTTACCGGCCAACGGCTGATTGGGTAGCCTGGAAAGCCAATCGATGGCGTTCTTTAAGCCACCCGGTACCGAATAGTTATATTCGGGGGTAACGATGATCACACCATCGGCCTGACGGATTTTTTCGGCAATGGCTTCAACCGTGGCCGGGAAACCGTCTTCTTGCTGCCGATCTGCGTCGTAAATTGGGATATCGCGAATGGAAGGTAACGCTTCAATGGTAACGCCCTGTGGCGCCAATTTCGGTAAGGCGCGAGCAACCATGGCATTGTAAGAGCCTTTACGGAGACTGCCGAGCAGGGTAACGATTTTTAACGCGTGGTCTGACATGGTGATTCTCCCTTTCTAATGAACAGATCCAGCTTATACCCTAAATAATTTGAGTTGCAGGAAGGCGGCAAGGAAGTGAATCCCGATGAGCTTACATGGGTAAGTGATTCGGGTGAACGAGCGCAGCCAACACACATGCAACTTGAAGTATGACGGGTATAGAACCTCGTAAATAGTAGGGCAAATAGACGAGTGCGAATAGTTCGATTCTGAATATTTATCTGTATTTACAATCCGAACTAGAAAAAAATAGGTTAAAGAAAGCGTTATTTCGCTGAATTAACGGTAATTTATCGATTAACTCACTATTTTAACGATGATTTGCCAAACCTGAGAGTTTCATAAAATGCAGGGATGTTGCCGATGAATGGGGGGATATTTCACCGCTTCTCTCCAGTCCCCGTTGTGGTTCATAGTGCCAACAGATGAGCTGAGTCAGTGTTGACTCATGCGCGCAGGCCCAGCTTTGATATTCATCCGCATCACTCATCACCTGCACGTTAGGGCTGGCGCTGGAGCGCAATTGCGCAGAAAACGGCCGCAGACTTAGCGTTGACTGGCCGCTGTTACCCAAGCCGGAAACTTTCAACACGCTTTGGCGGATGCTCCACAGTTGGGTTTCGGCCTGAAGCCGATCGTCTTGCGCGCTAATCCAGGCAAGTTCCGCAGGGCTTTGGTACTGATATTGCAACGCTTGTTGATTATTACAGCGAGCGCGTACCACCTCGATGTCTAAGCCCACTTTACCTTTATGGCTAAGTAATACACCGACGGTATTTCCGGCGTAAGCCAGACTAAAATCAGGCAGGTGAGTATCGGCAAAGCAGGGGCGGCCACTGGGGGTAGTGGCGATAGGCGGTAACGTGACTAAGCCATAGAGATTAAACATCATTTCGGCAAGCAGGATGCGCCCTTGTAGAAAACGTCGGCGGCGTTTAGCGGAAAACGTCGCTGTGTTTGCTATCAGATCATTATGCAAACGTCGGGTATTTATTTGGGTCGGTGTCGCGTTCCATCGGGCAAAATGGCATGCCATTATTCACTCCATGACAGTGAGAACTTCATCGCTGGAGGAGTAGATTATGCATAACGTTAAGATTTTTCATTAAAAAACAGTATGCGGTTTATCCGATTTATTTGTTTTTTAGATGCTTATTGCCGATAGCGCGGATGTAATGTGGTGGGGGCGTATAAACGGAAGGGGGAGGATGTCTCAGCAGCACAGCTCCCTGAAGAGTAGGCTCATAGAATAAATAAAAACGGAATAGGATTTTATGTGTATCGAGAAGAAGAGATTCTCGCGACGAGTATTATTGTCTTTACGTGCATCGGTATAATCAACTCGAGCATCATCAAGATTATCTCGGGATAGTTAATACTCGTCATTGTGACCACCGTATTCTTCATTCCATCTCTGTATTTTTTACAGCGTGGTCATAGCATGTAAAAGAGGGTCGAAATAGTGGATCTGGGCAGCAGTATCCCGATGATTGTGATGGCCTTAATGGAGGAGGGCATAGTGCGCTAATCCAAAATCAGCGTATTGCCGGTGGCCGGTGCTGTTTCCCCCGGCAGCCACAGTCGCCCCCATGCACCAGTGCAATGGCAACCCATGATCTTTTCTGGTTGATGTTGTTGCAAAAACTGACGAACTCGACGGAGGGTAAATGGGGAAGCACAGCGCAGGTGAAAACCACCGATCAATGCATGGATCCGCTCGATTCCAGTTATTTTTTGGCAATGTCTCACAATATTGATAAGCCCACGATGGCCGCAGCCAGTCACGATTACCAAGCCGCGATCCGATTTGTAAATCAGTACTCCTTCATCGATGACGTAATCCGCTGCTGTGCTTTCCCCAGCAATCAGGCCATAAGCGCGCGGCGTGGGCACCGAGATCTCACCCGACCACATAAATCGCTCGCTGATAGACAGCGGTTCGCGGCTGTAGTGCATACGGTGGCGTGAGTAATCGATATCCAAAGAGAGCTTTTTTATTTTCTTGGCGTAACCGAGAAGCTTCACCGTCGCATAGCGCTCATCAGCGATCCGCGGATGGCAAATGATACGGCTGTTGTCGGGCAACCAAGTGACGCCACCGCAGTGGTCATAGTGGCCATGGGAGAGCACGGTAGCGGTAATGAGGGAAAGATTGACACCCATCAGTGCCGCGTTATGCAGGAAGCTACCATCGGGACCGGTATCGAACAATATGGTGGTCGTTTCGTCCTGAATCAACAGACTTAGCCCGGCCTTGGCTAGCAGTAATGGATTAGTGCCGACGGCGCGGCGGTTTTCTAGCAGCACCTTTAGGATTAATGCCATATTTGCTCTTTCCTGAGAGGAGTCCTTAACCTATCAGTATATCGTGTGCGGCTGTGGTGGTTTTGTGAGCTATGGCTCACAAACTGTGGTGGGGGCAAAGGGCCAGAGTAAAATTGGCCCTGGCCGTTAATACGGTCTGCCGAAGTAATGTGGTCGCTTATTTCCCAATACAGAAGCTGGAGAAAATCCGTCCCAGCAGATCGTCAGAGGTAAATTCGCCGGTAATTTCGCTCAGCGCCTGTTGTGCCAGGCGTAATTCTTCTGCGAGCAGCTCACCCGCGTAAGCGCTCACTAACTGTTCTTTGCCCTGAACTAGATGCTGAGCAGCCTGTTCCAGCGCCTGAAGGTGGCGGCGACGTGCCAAGAACCCGCCTTCCATATTGCTGGAGAAGCCCATGCTTTGCTTCAGATGGTCGCGCAGTACTTCAATGCCTTCACCGGTACGTGCCGATAGGCGAATAAGTGAGTGACCATTTACTTCTTTTATGCCCAGCGGTTCAGCGGTGATGTCGGCTTTGTTACGCACTACGGTGATCGGCAGCGTGGTCGGAAGACGGGCCATAAATTCGGGCCAAATCTCGGCCGGTTCGGTCGCACCGGTGGTGGTGCCATCGACCATGAACAAGACGCGATCGGCCTGTTCGATCTCATTCCACGCACGTTCGATACCGATGCGCTCAACTTCATCGCTGGCTTCACGCAGACCGGCGGTATCGATGATGTGCAGCGGCATACCATCGATATGAATATGTTCACGCAACACGTCGCGGGTGGTGCCTGCAATATCCGTCACAATCGCCGCTTCACGGCCGGCTAACGCATTCAGCAGGCTGGATTTACCGGCATTGGGGCGCCCGGCGATCACCACCTTCATGCCTTCACGCAGCAGGCTACCTTGGCGCGCTTCGGCACGGACACTGTCTAAATCGCTCATGACGCCGTTCAGTTGGGCTTCAATTTTACCGTCGGAAAGAAAGTCGATTTCTTCATCGGGAAAGTCAATCGCCGCTTCTACGTAGATTCGCAGGTGAGTGAGTGCTTCCACGAGCTGATGGATCCGGGTAGAAAATGCGCCTTGCAGCGAGTTCATTGCAGAGCGTGCAGCCTGTTCAGAGCTGGCATCGATCAGATCGGCAATGGCTTCGGCTTGTGCTAAATCGAGCTTATCGTTAAGAAACGCGCGTTCAGAGAACTCGCCAGGCCGCGCGATGCGAACATCGGGCAGTGCCAAAATACGTTTGAGTAGCAAATCGAGGATGACCGGCCCGCCGTGCCCCTGCAGCTCCAGCACATCTTCGCCGGTAAAGGAGTTTGGCCCCGGAAACCACAGGGCAATGCCCTGATCGAGGGTTGCGCCGTGGGCATCACGAAACGGCAGATAGTCGGCATAGCGTGGTTTTGGTAGCTTGCCAAGCAGCGCTTGCGCTACGTCTTTGGCACCACGGCCAGAAATGCGCAGAATGCCGACCCCGCCGCGCCCCGGTGGGGTGGCTTGGGCCACGATGGTATCGGTAGTGCTCATATACCCTGTATCCTTCACGTTGCAGCGTTACCCCACGCGGGTTCAATGACCGTCGACAGACAGGCTGCATGCCGAGGGGGAACGCGGTGTTCTCTGACGATTCAATATGCAAAAAGGCGGTCTAATGACCGCCTCTTGATGTTACTGCAAAGGGGCGGCATAGCGCCCCTCTACAATACGCTTAGGTTTTTTTCTTGTCGCGGCTGTGCAAGCCACGCTTTTCCAGGCCGCGATAAATCAGCTGCTGCTGGAGGATGGTGACCAAGTTACTGACGATGTAGTACAGCACCAGACCAGACGGGAACCACAGGAAGAACACTGTGAAGATCACCGGCATGAAGGTCATGATTTTCTGCTGCATCGGATCGGTAACGGTGGTTGGCGACATCTTCTGGATGAAGTACATCGTCACGCCCATCAGGATTGGCAGAATGTAGTACGGATCCTGCGCTGACAAATCGTGAATCCACAGGGCAAACGGCGCATGGCGCAATTCAACTGAGCCCATCAGCATGTAATAGAGCGCCAGGAAGATTGGCATCTGGATAATCAATGGCAGACAGCCACCCAGCGGGTTCACTTTTTCCGCTTTGTACAGCGCCATCATTTCCTGGCTCATACGCTGCTTGTCGTCACCAATCCGCTCACGCATCGCCTGCAGTTTAGGTTGCAGCATGCGCATTTTCGCCATCGAGGTGTACTGCGCTTTGGTCAGCGGGTACATGATGCCGCGCACGATGAAGGTAATGATGATGATCGAGAAGCCCCAGTTGCCGATAAAGCCGTGAATGAACTTCAGCAGTTTAAACAGCGGTTGGGAAATGAACCACAGCCAACCGTAATCCACGGTCAGATCCAAGTGTGGTGCCAGTTGCGCCATCTGATCTTGCAACTCTGGGCCAACCCACAACGTGGCGTTCAGCTGTTGTTGTGCACCCGGCTGAACCACAACCGGAGCGGCTTTAAAGCCGATGGTTGACAGATTATTGTCAGGTTTCGCGGTATAGAACGTGTTGGTGCCTGACGTGCCCGGTACCCACGCAGTAGCGAAGTACTGTTGCAGCATGGCAACCCAACCGCCTTGTGTCGAGACGTTCAGATTATCGTCTTTATCGAAGGCGTATTTTTCGTACTTGGTTTCGCTGGTGGAGTAGGCCGCACCACGGAACGTATGCAGAGCAAAGTTGCTGCTGCCGGTATCGCGGTGTTTAGGCAGTTCGGTACTCTGCTTCAACTGACCAAACAGCGTCAGCTCTAACGGCGTTGCCCCTTGGTTGTTAACGCTGTAATCAACGCCAACCGCGTAATGCTTGCGTTTAAGCACGAAAGTTTTGGTGTATTCGACGCCGTCACGGGTATAGGTCAGCGGAATGCGCAATTCGTCTTGGCCGTCAGCCAAGGTAAAGGTATCTTGCGCCGCTTGGAACAGTGGGCGTTCGCCGTTCGCTGGGTTATCCGGGCCATTTTTGCCGGTCAGGCCGCTTTGTGCCTGATAAACAAACGATGGTGTGGTTTCCAGCAGTTGGAAAGGTGTCGATGAACCCAGAGTATCCGGGTAGGCCAACAGTTTAGCCTGCTCGATGTCACCACCACGGGTGTTGATGGTCAGCGACAGCACGTCAGTGTTAACGGTAATCAGTTTACCCTGGCCACTGGCTGGCACCGCCTGGCTGGCAGCATCACCGGTTGCGGCGTTCGTGGTCTGTTGCGTGGTCTGTGCGGCTGGTTGCGGAGCGTTGTCCGTTTGCCAAGCCTGCCAGATCATGAAAGACACGAACAGCAGAGCGATGAGGAGAAGATTGCGTTGCGAATCCATCGTTAGTGTTCTCTGTTATCGTCGGTTTTCGGCGGCACGGGATCATCGCCACCTGGGTTCAAAGGGTGGCATTTTAATACGCGTTTCACTGTCAACCAACTGCCTTTTATCATGCCAAACCTGCTCAATGCCTCAATTGCGTAATGAGAGCATGTCGGCTGGAAGCGACAACGTGGCCCAAGCAGCGGGCTGATGGCGAGTTGATACACCCGCACCAGCCCGATCAGGATGCGGGAGCCTGGCGACAGTGGCGACGCCATAATTTTTCCAAAGCTTCCGTCAACGCGCGGTTATCCAAATCCGCTATCCCTTTTTTGGCTACCACCACAAAATCCATCGCCGGTAATTCGTGCTGATGCAAACGGAAGCTTTCGCGGGTAAGGCGTTTTATCCGGTTACGCTCATGCGCACGTTTGACGTGTTTTTTGGCGACGGTAAGACCGATGCGGGGATGCCCCAGCTGGTTCAGGCGGCCGAGGATGGTAATTTGCGGCGTGCCGGCCCGTTGTGGCTGCTGGAAGACGAAAGTGAAATGAGTGGGAGTTAACAAACGTAACTCCCTGGGAAAAGCGAGCTTAACCACTCAGCGGGTTAGCTTTTATTACTTAGAAACAGACAGACGAGCACGGCCTTTCGCACGACGGCGGGCCAGAACTTGACGACCATTTTTGGTTGCCATACGAGCACGGAAACCGTGGCTACGGTTGCGCTTCAATACGGACGGTTGGAAAGTGCGTTTCATGGCGATTTCTACCTAAACTTAAATTGATTACTGATCAGTAAACGCGTTTGGCTACTCGGCGTGAAGACGACCGACGCCTCAATCGCAATACATAAAGAGGCGGGATTGTAATAATTGTACAGTCCTGAGTCAATTCGCATCACACAAACCCGTCATCTTTCATCTCGCAACGAACTGACCCTTTTCGCGCCTCGCGATCATTTACCGCAGTAAATGCTTCAGGATTTGCTCAGTTTCAGCCTGCCTGCAACATGAAGTGTAGGGGGGTGTAGCCTACCTGGTTGCTTGCCAAAACAGCGTGAAATCCCGTTTTGGCCCGTGGTCACCGCAGAATCCTGTCTGGTCAATTAACGCACCATGAAGGAACCAGGTATCACACGTAGGGCGAAGATTATACGGACTCGGGGTTAAATCGCAAGGATCCCGGCGCGATCCTGCGCGATAAACGCAAAGATCTTGCGTGGATAACCGGGTATAACCTGTTCGTAGTGGCAAAATCGCCAATTGAAGAACCCGATCGCACGGGTTTTGTCAATCAAATGAGGAAAAAATCGCCCCCGATCGGCAGCTGTGGATAAAATGGATCTAATCTGTGATGAAGAGGAGGATCTCTTGCTCCGTTTGCGCTATGATCCGTCATTCCGATCGCGATCTCGCATGGCGGGATCGTGGAGGACATAAACCGTGAAAGGCGGTTCGCATGCCCCCAGGCGGTCAGCCGGTGCCGGGCGTGTGTCAAAAATCATGAGTTATAAAAAAGTAGCCTGATTCTTTTCTTTATTGATCTTGTTCGAGTGGAGTCCGCCGTGTCACTTTCGCTTTGGCAGCAGTGCCTTGCCCGATTGCAGGATGAGTTACCTGCCACAGAATTTAGTATGTGGATACGCCCCTTGCAGGCGGAACTGAGTGACAACACCTTGGCGCTCTATGCGCCCAATCGCTTTGTGCTGGACTGGGTCCGCGATAAATACTTAAACAATATCAATGGACTGCTGAACGATTTCTGCGGAACGGATGCGCCGTTGTTACGTTTTGAGGTCGGCAGTAAGCCGATCGCGCATACCATCAGTCAAACGGTCACGGAAAGCCGTAACGCCCCGGCTGCCCCGCAGCCGCGTGCGGTTGCGCCATCGCGGCCAAGCTGGGACAACGCGGCGCCACAGCCGGAGCTGTCTTACCGCTCTAACGTCAACCCCAAGCACACTTTCGATAACTTCGTTGAGGGTAAATCGAACCAACTGGCACGCGCTGCGGCACGTCAGGTGGCGGATAACCCCGGTGGCGCTTACAACCCGCTGTTCTTATATGGCGGTACTGGCTTGGGTAAAACGCACCTGTTGCACGCGGTGGGTAACGGTATCATGGCGCGCAAAGCCAACGCCAAAGTGGTCTATATGCACTCGGAGCGCTTTGTGCAGGACATGGTTAAGGCGTTGCAGAACAACGCGATTGAAGAATTTAAGCGCTATTATCGATCGGTTGACGCGTTGCTGATTGATGACATCCAATTCTTCGCCAACAAAGAGCGTTCGCAGGAAGAGTTTTTTCACACCTTCAATGCGTTGTTGGAAGGTAACCAACAGATCATCCTGACGTCGGATCGTTATCCGAAAGAGATTAACGGGGTGGAAGATCGCCTCAAGTCACGTTTTGGTTGGGGTCTGACGGTGGCGATTGAGCCGCCGGAGCTGGAAACCCGCGTGGCGATCCTGATGAAAAAGGCCGACGAGAACAATATCCGTCTGCCGGGCGAAGTGGCGTTCTTCATTGCCAAACGCCTGCGCTCCAACGTCCGCGAACTGGAAGGGGCGTTGAACCGGGTAATCGCTAACGCCAACTTTACCGGCCGTGCCATTACGATTGATTTCGTACGCGAAGCGCTGCGCGATCTGCTGGCATTGCAGGAGAAACTGGTCACCATCGACAATATTCAAAAGACGGTGGCGGAATACTATAAAATTAAAGTCGCGGATCTGCTGTCCAAACGGCGTTCGCGCTCTGTCGCCCGCCCGCGCCAAATGGCGATGGCATTGGCGAAAGAGCTCACCAACCACAGCCTGCCAGAAATCGGCGATGCGTTTGGTGGCCGCGACCATACCACGGTGTTGCACGCCTGCCGGAAGATCGAGCAGTTGCGTGAGGAAAGTCACGACATCAAAGAAGATTTCTCTAACTTAATCAGAACATTATCTTCATAGCGCTATGAAATTTATCGTTGAACGTGAGCATCTGCTAAAACCGCTGCAACAGGTGAGCAGCCCATTGGGTGGCCGCCCAACGCTGCCAATTCTGGGTAACCTGCTGCTGCAGGTGACGGAAGGCTCCCTGCTGTTGACCGGTACCGATCTGGAAATGGAGATGGTGGCGCGCGTTGCCCTGTCCCAACCTCATGAACCCGGCGCGACGACCGTCCCCGCGCGTAAATTCTTTGATATTTGCCGTGGTTTGCCGGAAGGCGCGGAGATCGCGGTAACGTTAGAGGGTGAACGCATGCTGGTTCGCTCTGGCCGCAGCCGCTTCTCGCTGTCTACGTTGCCCGCGGCGGACTTCCCGAATCTGGACGACTGGCAAAGCGAGGTTGAATTTACCTTGCCGCAGGCCACGTTGAAACGCCTGATTGAAGCCACTCAGTTTTCGATGGCCCATCAGGATGTGCGCTATTACTTAAACGGTATGCTGTTCGAAACCGAAGGGGAAGAACTGCGTACCGTCGCGACCGATGGGCACCGCCTGGCGGTATGCGCCATGCCGATTGGTCAGCAACTGCCATCACATTCGGTGATCGTACCGCGTAAAGGGGTGATGGAGCTGGTGCGCTTGTTGGACGGCGGGGAATCGCTGCTGCAATTGCAAATCGGCAGCAACAACATTCGTGCCCACGTCGGCGACTTCATCTTTACGTCCAAGCTGGTTGATGGCCGCTTCCCGGATTATCGCCGCGTATTGCCGAAAAACCCGGACAAAACCTTGGAAGCTGGTTGCGATCTGCTCAAGCAGGCGTTTGCCCGCGCCGCTATCCTGTCCAATGAAAAATTCCGTGGTGTGCGGCTGTATGTCAGCCATAACCAGCTGAAGATTACCGCCAACAACCCGGAGCAGGAAGAAGCGGAAGAGATTCTTGATGTTGCCTATGAAGGCACCGAGATGGAAATTGGCTTCAACGTCAGTTACGTACTCGACGTATTGAATGCGCTGAAGTGTGAAGAGGTGCGTCTGCTGCTGACCGATTCGGTGTCCAGCGTGCAGATCGAAGATGCTGCCAGCCAGGCGGCGGCCTATGTCGTCATGCCTATGCGGTTGTGATCGATGTCTGGGCTATCTTGCTTGCCATTTTTCGCTTGGGCGGTGCTCGCCATCCTCACGTACTTTGGGTACGCGCCGCTGGCTGTGCGCGGGCCGCAGGTAAACGGCCTGCGCCGCTAACGCCCCTATATTGAGCGTATCTTTCCCGGTAATGGAACTGGCATGGCATTAACGCGTTTACTGATTAAAGATTTTCGTAATATCGAATCGGCAGATTTGGCGTTGGCACCGGGGTTTAACTTTCTGGTTGGTGCCAATGGCAGCGGCAAGACCAGCGTACTTGAGGCGGTCTATACGCTGGGCCACGGTCGCGCTTTTCGCAGCCTGCAGGCGGGGCGCGTAATTCGCCACGACCAGCCGGAGTTTGTGCTGCATGGCCGGGTCGATGGCAGCACTGAACGTGAGCTATCGATAGGTTTAAGCAAGAGCCGTCAGGGCGACAGCAAGGTGCGTATTGATGGCAGCGATGGCCATAAAGTCGCGGAGCTTGCTCAATTATTGCCGATGCAATTGATAACCCCTGAAGGTTTCACTTTGCTAAATGGTGGGCCGAAGTTTCGGCGCGCTTTTCTGGACTGGGGATGTTTTCATAACGAACCCGGTTTTTTTACCGCCTGGAGCAACCTGAAACGGTTACTGAAGCAGCGTAATGCCGCGCTGCGCCAGGTAAGTCGCTATGCGCATATTCGTGCCTGGGATCAGGAACTGGTTCCATTAGCCGAGCGCATCAGCGAATGGCGGGCAGCCTACAGTGACGCCATTGCCGCAGATATTACCGCGACATGCGCACAGTTTTTGCCCGAATTTGCCCTGAGTTTCTCTTTCCAACGCGGTTGGGACAAAGAAAGCGATTATGGCGAGTTATTGGAACGCCAATTTGAACGCGACAGGGCACTGACCTATACCGCGGTGGGGCCGCATAAAGCGGATTTCCGCATTCGTGCCGATGGTACGCCGGTAGAGGATTTATTATCGCGCGGTCAGCTCAAGTTGCTGATGTGCGCGTTGCGCTTAGCGCAGGGTGAGTTTCTCACCCGGCAGAGCGGGCGGCGTTGCCTGTATCTGATTGATGATTTTGCCTCCGAGCTGGACACCGGCCGTCGCCGGTTGCTGGCCGATCGTCTGAAAGCCACCCAAGCCCAGGTTTTTGTCAGCGCCGTCAGCGCTGAACAAGTGACCGACATGGCGGGTGAAAAGGGCAAGATGTTCCGCGTGGAACAAGGTAAAATAGAGGTTCAACCACAGGACTAAAATGAGCGAGAAACGTTGATGTCGAATTCTTATGACTCCTCAAGTATCAAGGTATTAAAAGGGCTGGATGCGGTGCGTAAGCGCCCGGGCATGTATATCGGCGATACCGATGATGGCACCGGTCTGCACCACATGGTATTCGAGGTTGTGGACAACGCTATCGACGAAGCACTCGCTGGCCACTGTAGTGACATTCAAGTCACCATCCACGCAGATAACTCGGTGTCGGTGCAGGATGATGGCCGTGGTATTCCGACAGGGATCCACGAAGAGGAAGGCGTTTCAGCCGCGCAGGTCATTATGACCGTACTGCACGCCGGCGGTAAGTTCGACGATAACTCATATAAAGTTTCCGGCGGCCTGCACGGCGTGGGCGTCTCGGTGGTCAATGCCTTATCCGAGAAGCTGGAACTGGTGATCCGCCGTGACGGTAAAGTTCACCAGCAAACCTATCAACACGGTGAACCGCAATCCCCCTTGAATGTGGTGGGTGAAACCGAACAGACCGGTACCACGGTACGTTTCTGGCCGAGCTATCAAACCTTCACCAACCAAACTGAATTCCAGTATGACATTCTGGCGAAACGCCTGCGTGAACTGTCGTTCCTGAACTCTGGCGTGTCGATCCGTCTGAAAGACAAACGTGACGATAAAGAAGACCACTTCCACTACGAAGGCGGCATCAAAGCGTTTGTTGAATACTTGAACAAGAATAAAACGCCGATCCACCCGAACGTTTTCTATTTCTCTACCGTGAAAGATGACATCGGTGTGGAAGTGGCGCTGCAATGGAACGATGGTTTCCAAGAAAACATCTACTGCTTTACCAACAATATCCCGCAGCGCGATGGCGGTACTCACCTGGTCGGTTTCCGTACCGCGATGACGCGTACCCTGAACAGCTATATGGATAAAGAAGGGTACAGCAAGAAATCCAAAATCAGTGCGACCGGTGATGACGCGCGTGAAGGCTTGATTGCCGTGGTCTCGGTTAAAGTGCCGGATCCAAAGTTCTCTTCTCAGACCAAAGATAAACTGGTGTCTTCCGAGGTGAAAACCGCGGTTGAAACGCTGATGAATGAGAAGCTGGTCGATTATCTGATGGAAAACCCGGGCGATGCGAAAATCGTTGTGGGCAAAATTATCGATGCGGCGCGTGCCCGTGAAGCGGCACGTAAAGCGCGCGAAATGACCCGTCGTAAAGGCGCGCTGGATTTAGCCGGCCTGCCGGGCAAACTGGCGGATTGTCAGGAACGCGATCCGGCGTTGTCTGAACTGTACCTGGTGGAAGGGGACTCTGCGGGCGGCTCTGCCAAGCAGGGGCGTAACCGTAAGAATCAGGCGATTTTGCCGCTGAAAGGTAAAATCCTCAACGTCGAGAAAGCGCGCTTCGACAAAATGCTCTCTTCGCAGGAAGTCGCAACGCTGATCACCGCGTTGGGCTGTGGCATCGGGCGCGATGAATACAACCCGGATAAACTGCGTTATCACAGCATCATCATCATGACCGATGCCGACGTCGATGGTTCGCACATCCGTACGCTGTTGCTGACTTTCTTCTACCGTCAGATGCCGGAAGTGATCGAGCGTGGTCACGTGTTCATTGCGCAGCCACCGCTGTATAAAGTGAAGAAAGGTAAGCAAGAACAGTATATTAAAGATGACGAAGCGATGGATCAGTACCAAATAGCTATCGCGTTGGACGGTGCAACGCTGCATACCAATGCACATGCTCCGGCGCTGGCGGGCGCGGCACTCGAGAACCTGGTAGCCGAACACTACAGCGTACAGAAGATGATCGTGCGTATGGAGCGCCGCTATCCGCGTGCGTTGCTGAATAATTTGATCTATCAGCCAACGCTGGCGGAAGACGATCTCAGCGATCAGGCCAAGGTGGAAACGTGGATCGCATCGCTGGTCAACCTGCTGAACGAAAAAGAACAGCACGGTAGCAGCTACAGCTATGTCATCTTGGAAAACCGCGAACGTCAGATGTTTGAACCGGTGCTGCGTATTCGTACCCACGGCGTCGATACCGATTACCCGCTGGACTTCGATTTCATTCACGGTGGTGAGTACCGCAAAATTTGCCTGCTGGGTGAAAAACTGCGCGGCTTGATCGAGGAAGACGCATTCATCGAACGCGGTGAACGCCGTCAGCCGGTCGAAAGCTTCGAGCAGGCGCTGGAGTGGCTGGTGAAAGAATCCCGTCGTGGTTTGGCGGTACAGCGTTATAAAGGTCTGGGTGAAATGAACCCAGAGCAGCTGTGGGAAACCACCATGGATCCCGAAAGCCGCCGCATGCTGCGCGTAACGGTGAAAGATGCCATCGCTGCCGACCAACTGTTTACCACCCTGATGGGTGATGCGGTTGAGCCACGTCGCGCATTTATCGAAGAAAACGCCCTGAAAGCGGCGAACATCGATATCTAATCGCTGATGCCAATAAAAAACATCCGCGCCGGGCAACCCGCGCGGATTTTTTTTGCGCTGACAGCGTAGGCTGAAACGCGTTAGCATGGAAAAAAACACGGGAGACACACGCATGGCGATTGAACTGATTGCAATAGATATGGACGGCACGCTGCTGAACCCGCAGCATCAGATTACCCCAGCGGTGAAACAAGCAATTAGCGAGGCACGCCGCAAAGGGGTTCACGTGGTGCTGGCCACCGGGCGGCCTTACGTTGGCGTGCAAGATTATTTGCGCCAGTTAGATATTCAAGGCAGCAATGATTTTTGCATTACCTATAACGGCGCATTGGTATTGCAAGCCGCAACCGGTGCTTGCATTTTGCAGGAAACGTTAGGGTTTGAAGATTACCTGCACGTTGAAAAACTGGCGCGTGAGCTGGGCGTTCACTTCCAGGCATTTGATTTTGATACGCTGTACACGCCAAATAAAGACATTGGCAAATACACCATACACGAAGCGGAAATGACCGGCATTCCGCTAAAGTATCGCAGTGTGGAAGAGATGGACCGCAACCTACGCTTCCCTAAAGTCATGATGGTTGACGAGCCCGCCCTGCTGGACCGTGCGATTGCGCGCATCCCGGCGGCGACACAGGCGCGTTACACCATCCTGAAAAGTGCGCCTTATTACCTGGAAATATTGCACAAGAAGGTGGATAAGGGCGCGGGGGTGAAAATGCTGGCCGATCACCTTGGCATCCCACAAGAAAACATCATGACATTAGGCGATCAGGCGAATGACACGGCGATGATTGAGTATGCCGGTGTCGGCGTGGCGATGGGCAATGCGATCCCGGAATTGAAAAGCGTGGCGCAGTTTGTCACCCGCAGCAATACCGAAGACGGTGTGGCGCACGCTATCGAGAAATTTGTACTGAACGTTTAACCCATTGGCGGGCGCAGTCAAGCGCCCGTACCGCGTTATGCTATCCCGCCAGCCAAGCCCATTGTTACGTGTGCCAGGCATCCGTTGCCTACACCTAGCGTGATGTCACGGGAATATCACGCTAAGATGGCGGCTCAATGCCATTACGTGCCGGGAGCCGCCATGCGCCACCGTGAAACCCAGTTGACCTATGATCCACGCGGTCATCAATTAACCAATATCAACGTCTGGACGCCGTGCAGCCAGTGGCTGGCGTATGACGTTCGTCCAACTGGAGCCTCATTCACCGGCTTAACCATCGAACGGGTGAATGTTGTAAGCGGTGAGGTGCAGGTGGTGTACCGTGCCCAGCATGGGGCGCATGTGGGCGTGGTGAGCGTCAGTCCTGATGCCCCGGCACGCTATGTGTTCATTCATGGCCCGGAACATCCCGACAGCTATTGGCATTACGATTTTCACCACCGGCGCGGTGTGATCGTCAGTGAGCCCGATCGTGAATTGGCGATCACCCTCGATGCGCTGGACATCACCGCCCCTTATACGCCCGGCGCACTGCGTGGCGGTAGCCATGTGCACGTATTTAGCCCGGATGGCAGCCGTCTTAGCTTCACCTATAACGACCATGTTATGCATGAACGCGATCCCGCTTTGGATTTGCGCAACGTCGGCGTAGCGCTGCCGCTGCGTGGCGTGAATCCGCCGAAACAGCATCCGCGTGAATATGACGGTAGCCACTACTGCGTGTTGGTCAGCCACACCACGCCGCAGCCGCGGCCGGGCAGTGATGACATCAGCCGGGCGTATGAAGAAGGCTGGGTGGGGCATGAGGGGTATCTGAAGGCCGATGGTCATCGGCAACGATGGGCGCTGGCATTTATTGGCGATACGCGCGCTGAAAACGGCGACAAGCTGCCGGAAGTGTTTATTGTCGATCTGCCGGAAAATGAGAGCGATTATGCCAGAGCGGGCGCACAACCGCTGCAAGGGACGGAAACGACGCTGCCCGCGCCACCGCAGGGCGTACAACAGCGGCGGCTAACGCATACCGGCGACCGACGTTATCCGGGGGTGGCGACGACGCCACGGCATTGGCTACGCAGCTCGCCTGATGGCAGTGAGATTGCTTTTTTAATGAAAGACGATCGCGGTGTGGTGCAATTATGGTGTGTTTCACCGAACGGTGGCGCGTTGCGCCAGATTAGCCACGGCGAGCAGGCGATTCAATCCGCGTTCAGTTGGCACCCCGCCGGTGGCCAGATTGCGTTGGTGTGCGATAACAGCGTGATGCTGTGTGACGTCACCAGCGGCCAGATGCGACGTTTGACGCCACGAAGCGAACAACCGCCGAGTGGCGATGCGGTGGTGTTTTCACCCGATGGCACGCGCGTGGCGTTTATGCGGGAAGTCGCGGGCTACAACCAGATCTGTGTCGTTGAGGTAAACTGAAACGGGCCGTTCAGGCCCGCAGGGAACATCAATGCGCAACGCTGCTGGTCAAGCCTGGCGATCCGCTAGCGGCCAGCTTTTGTTGTTCTTCGTGCAGAATACGTTCTTTCGGTGAGTCGGCCGTTTTGTCACTGCCGGCACGGAGATAGTCATAAGGGAGTAACACGGTATCTACCACCGCTGAAAATGGTAAATCCAATGCAACTAACGGCTTCATTACCCAACCGGTTTGATCGTCTTTCAGCATCGTGATGCTGGTTCGCGTGCCGGGATAGTAGCCTTGATCGGGGCCGGTGTGGC
Organism: Serratia sp. NPDC078593; assembly: GCF_050268245.1. Lineage (NCBI taxonomy): Bacteria > Pseudomonadati > Pseudomonadota > Gammaproteobacteria > Enterobacterales > Yersiniaceae > Serratia > Serratia sp. NPDC078593. The sequence goes on from NZ_JBNNGK010000004.1 coordinate 78,055, forward strand.
TCATAATGCTGGAACAACCGCTGGTGGCTAACAGCAGGCAACTGGTTGTCATCAATTTTTTCATCATCATTATTCCATCCTGAAGGGTGCTGTTCCCCTGAATTTGCTGATTTATCACATCTCGCCGATGTATCAAAAGCGCAAAGCGCCGCTCTGTGGCGGTTATCTCACGCTTAATTGTATGTGATAAAAAAACTTTCACCGCCATCAATGGCAATTTTTTGATCTTGGTCGGTTGAAATCAGAAAAGCAAACCCCATTTTATCTACAAGGCCGAATTAAGAATTCGCCGTCAGGGAATTCTGGTCTTTGTGTCTGTCCATGATGGAAGACGTTATGTAAACCTCGCTAAAGTGCCTTAGGAGGCTCGTGTATGCGCAATTTCGATCTTTCTCCGTTATACCGTTCCGCTATTGGTTTCGACCGCCTGTTTAATGCGTTGGAAGCCAGCCAAAACCAAGGTAATGGTTACCCACCTTATAATGTCGAACTGGTCGACGAAAATCACTATCGTATTACTATCGCGGTAGCGGGCTTCGCCGAGCAAGAGTTGGAAATAACCTCCCATGATAATCTGTTAATTGTGCGCGGTGCACATCAGAACGGTCAGGAGAAAAAAACATTTTTGTATCAAGGCATTGCAGAGCGTAACTTCGAGCGCAAATTCCAGTTGGCCGAACACATTCAAATTAAAGGCGCTAAACTCGAGAATGGGCTGTTATATATCGATATGGAACGTATCGTGCCGGAAACATTAAAACCGCGCCGGATTGAAATTAAATAATTTTTATTAATTAGACATCAGCGGTAGTCCCGCGATGTTAATCGCCTGCCGACAGGGGGCGATATCAACATCATCTCGCTTCATTGAAGGAGTAAATATTATGCGTAACTACGATCTCTCGCCATTATTACGTCAGTGGATTGGCTTTGATAAATTAGCCAGTTCAATGGGTGGTCAAGAGCCTCAGGGCTTTCCACCGTACAATATTGAGAAAAGTGACGATAATCATTATCGCATTTCGTTGGCGCTGGCCGGGTTCCAGCAAAGTGAATTAGACATCGAAGTTGAAGGGCCGCGCCTGACCGTGCGAGGCAAGCCAACGCCAGCGGAAAAACCGGTGGAATATCTGCATCGGGGATGGGTGCGTGAAGCGTTCACCCTGAGCTTTACCCTGGCGGAACATCTGCACGTTACTGAAGCCCAATTTGAACATGGCCTGCTGCACATTGATTTGGTACGGCAGGTGCCAGAAGCGTTACAGCCGCAGCGCATCGCCATCGGCAGCACGCTGGGGTTAGACGAGAAATAACGCACTGAAACGGTGTCAATCTCACGGGGGAAGTCCAGATGGGCTTCCCCCGTTGCGTTCTGAGCGCTGTTACCGCACATTATTGCGCTTCGCGGTGTGCTCGTTCGATCTCTTCTGCCAGAATGGCTATCCCACGCTCAATCTGCTCTGGGTTCGGCACATAATTCATACGCATACATTGATGTGTATGCGGCCATTCATGCTCCAGCCCCGGGAAGAAATAGTGCCCTGGCACCATCAAAACGCCACGCTGTTTTAGACGTTGGTACAGCAGCTCGGTGCTGATCGGCAGATCTTTGAACCATAGCCAGAGGAAAATCGCCCCTTCCGGTTTGTGGATCAGACAGCGATCTTCCGGTAGGTAACGGCGAATAATGTTGATGGTTTGCTCAACGCGTTGCTTATAGAACGGACGAATAACGTCGTTCGACAAACGCAACAGGTCGCCACGCTCAATCATTTCGGTGGCGATGGCTGGGCCAATGCTGCCCGGCGACAGGCTGATGATGCCGTTCATATTGGTCAGGGCAGTAATAATCTTTTCATCAGCAATAACGATGCCGCAACGCGAACCGGGTAGGCCCAACTTTGACAGGCTCATACACAGAATGATGTTTGGGTTCCACAGCGGGGTGGCGTCGCTGAAGATGATGCCCGGGAATGGCACACCATAGGCGTTATCGATCACCAACGGAATGTCATGTTGCTGCGCCAGCACGTCCAGCTGCGCCAACTCATCGTCGGTAATCACATTGCCGGTTGGGTTGGTCGGGCGCGATACGCAGATCATGCCAATATCGTTGCCGATGGTTAAATGTTCAAAATCAACGTGATATTTAAACTGGCCTTCGGGCAATAGCTCAATATTGGGTTTGGCGGAGACAAACAGCCCTTCGTCTAACCCAGCGTCGGCATAGCCGATGTATTCCGGTGCCAGTGGGAACAGCACCCGGCGGCGGCTGCCGTCGGCATAGCGGCCAGCAAACAGGTTAAATAAGTAGAAAAACGCGCTTTGGCTGCCGTTGGTTAGTGCAATGTTCTGTGGTTCGACCTGCCAGCCAAGTTCATCACTCAGCATGCCAGAGAGTGCTTTCAGCAGGGCATCTTTACCTTGCGGCCCATCGTAGTTACACAGTGCTTCCGTCAGTTTGCCTTGATCGAGCATCTCCTGACATAACTGTTTAAAGTAGCTCTCCATTTCAGGAATTTGCGCCGGATTGCCGCCGCCAAGCATGATGGCACCGGGGGTGCGCAGACCGTCGTTCAGATCGTTCATTAAACGGGTAATGCCGGTATAACGGGTAAATTTGTCGCCGAAACGTGAAAAAGTCATAGGTGCACAGTCTTGTTTTTAGCAGGTGATCCCACCATACCGCCAGACAATTGCGGGTGCAATGTGGCTGATAAAACGCCCTCTGGGGTTAAACTTCAGCCAGAGGGCATTCTTTAGCATATTACGCTAAATTATGGTGAACGATCGCCTGCCCATACCACCATCACCCGGTCATCCTGATGGCGGCGGCTAAAGGCGTAATACGCCGCCGTTTGCTGGGATTGTTGCTGCCCGGCACCGATCGCCGGATGACGGGCACGAAACTCGCCCAGCCGTTGCCAGTGCGCCAATAGCGGCGCGTTTTCACCCTGTAGCGCCTGCCAGTTCATGGCCGAACGGGTGCCTTGTAACGGATCGGAACCGGTCGCGCCAAATGGACGGCCACTTTCATCGCCGTAGTAAATCTGCACCGCCCCCGGTGCCAGCAGGAGCAGATCTGCCGCGCGCTGCTGCCGCGTCAGGCTGCCTTTGGCGTCGCTGTGGAAGAACAAGCGGGTATCGTGGGAAGAGAGATAACTTAGCACGTTAAAGTTTTGCAGCTTATCGGCCATTTGCTGATAGGTTTCATCGATATCAGAGAAGCAATCCAACGCCTGTGCCGCCTGATCCTGGAAGTCGAAATTGATCATCGCGTCAAAGCCGTGCTGATAATAATCACTTTTTGTCACGCCATGCCCCCAGGCTTCACCGGTCATCCAGAAGGGCGCGTTATCCACGGCGTGTTGCGGATTTTCCGCTTTCCATTGCGCTAACGCTTCGGTGGCACGCTGTTTCAACAGCGCCAGCGTTGGTTTTTCAACGTGTTTGGCGGTGTCGACGCGGAAGCCGTCGATGCCATAATCCCGCACCCATTGACTGAGCCACAAGGTGAGGTAATCCCGCGTGCTGGCACCGGGGATTTCTTTGGCGGCGGTGTCCGGTTTATGGCGATAAAATAGCGGTAACCCACTGGCGTTGGGCGCTTCAGTTTTGATGTCCGGCAGAAATGCCAGCGACATCGTCAGATCGTTGTAACCCGGTGCGTCATAATCGCCAATGTCGGTGCGGATCCACGCCTTGCCCCACCAGTTTTCCCAGCCGCGTTTGTCGCTAAAATTGATGTAATCATTGAAGCTATGCCAGTTTTGCCCGGCGGCCGGTCGCCAGTCTCCCCAGCGTTGGCCAAGGGTTGACGCGATCTCACTGTCTTTCAGATACAGCGAGCCGAACTGGAAGGTTTGCATATCGGCTAAGGTGGCATAACCCACGTGATTCACCACCACGTCAAACAGTACACGAATACCGCGCTGGTGGGCTTGTTCAACCAAACGCCGCAAATCCTGCTCGCTCCCCATGTTGGCGTCGATCCGCGTCCAGTCCAGCGTGTAGTAGCCGTGATAGGCGTAATGCGGAAAATCCCCTTTGCTTCCGCCCCCGACCCAGCCGTGGATCTGTTCCAGCGGTGAGCTGATCCACAAGGCATTGACCCCCAACCGTTGCAGGTAATCCAGTTTTTGCGTTAGCCCGGCCAGATCGCCACCGTGAAAGGTGCCAATCTCCTGCATTCCATCGCTGCGTCGGCCATAGCTGTGATCGTTGCTGGGATCGCCATTGACGAAGCGATCGGTTAACACGAAGTAGACCGTGGCGTTGTGCCATGCAAACGGGGCGGCTTGGGCGGTGGCCGCCGCCTCGAGCAGCAATAGACCGCCGCTGTGCTCGGCGGGTTGCAGCGTAACCTTGCCCTGTCTGACGGTGGCCGTTTGGCCGGAGTAAAAATCGCGCACCGTTTCACCGTTGCTAAAGGTGCCGCTGACATCGACGCTCAGCGGTTTGCCATTCCAGCGCTGGCAGGTACGGTTTATTGTTGCGGCGGCGGCGGGCTGCTGCGGTTTGATGCTGATGTGCACGGTTGGCGTACCGCTGCGGGTATCAACACGTATCTGATACTCGCCATCGCGGTACCGATGCCAGTTGACGGCGGCTTGCTCGCTGCATGGCTGTAGCGATAAGGTTTGATTGAGTTTCACCGCACCGGCGGGTTGCCAGCACTGTTTATCCTGCATTAATTGCAAAGGTTGCTGGCCTTTAGGGAGTGAGGCCTGGCTGGTAAAGATGCCGCTGGTCAGCTCATTGAAAGCGGGGAAATGTGGTAGTGCCCAGTCGGCATAGGCAGACGGTGAAAGTAGCATTAACAGAGGCAGGGTCAGGCGTTTCATGGCTCTCCTTACGCGTGGCAGGAAGCGTCGTGTAGAGTAGGGATTATTCAGTGTGCCGCGGGGGTGAAAAATTGCCTCCTCCTGCGAGGGGGTTTTTAAGGGGGGAGGGCGCAGGGGGAGGGGGATACCGTTAGCAGGGCGGAATACCCACCCTGTACGACTTACTGGTTCAAAATTTGCGGATTCACGCAGTTTTCTTTGACCGTACCGGTCAGCGCGGCGATCAGATTGTCGACGGCGCAGGCCGCCATCGCCTCGCGGGTTTCATGGGTGGCGGAACCGATGTGCGGCACCGCCACCACGTTGGGCAGTGTTAACAGCGGCGACGTCACCGGCAGCGGTTCCGTTTCGAACACGTCTAATCCGGCGGCGTGAATCGTGCCGTTCTGCAAGGCGTCGATCAGCGCCTGCTCATCCACCACCGGTCCGCGCCCCGCGTTGATCAAAATGCCGCTTTTTTTCATCTTCGCCAACTGCTCGCGGCCAATCAGATGGAAGGTCTGATCGGTCAGCGGGAGCGTAATGCAGACAAAATCGGCCTCGCCCAGCAGCGTGTCCAGATCGCAATGGCGCGCAGCAAAGCGCGTTTCGGCCTCTTCATGCGGGCGGCGGGCGTGGTAAAGAATAGGCATACCGAAACCGCAATGGGCGCGTTGCGCCAGCGCCAGGCCGATGCGCCCCATGCCAATGATGCCCAGCGTTTTGTGATGCACATCGACGCCAAACCAGTCCGGTGGGATGCTGCCTTGCCATTCACCGGCTTTGACCTTTTCGGCCAGCTCGACCACCCGCCGCGCGCTGGTTAACACCAGCGTCATGATGGTGTCTGCGACGGTTTCGGTCAGCACGGTGGGGGTATGCATCAGCAGGACGTTATGCGCGTTCAGCGCTTCAACATCGAAGTTGTCGTAACCGACGGAAATGGTCGAGGCGGCGCGCAATTTGGGTGCCTGTTGCAACAAGGCTTCATCAACCTTGCCACCGGAACCGATAATCCCCTCGGCCTGCCGTAATGCCTGTCGCAACGGCTCGCCGTGCTCCGGCTTCAGGCCGTTAAAGGCGTGAACGGTGAAGTGCTGTTCCAGACGCGCGCGCAGCGTGTCCGAAAGGTTTTTGTACAACACGATAGAAGGCTTCATGACGCGCTCCAGCAATACCGCCCGTTGTTCAACCACGGGCGGGTAGATTCAACATAAAATAACGGGTAACGGCCTAGGCCAGTTGCGGTTGTGGCGCATTTTGCGCCGGTTTCACCACCAGCGTCAGTACCACCGCGACCACCAAGGCAATAGCCATAAACATATAGGAGGCGGCCGGGGTGCCGGTTGCACCGTTCAGGTAACCGACGAACCAAGAGCCGAAGAACGAACCCAGCGCCCCCATGCTGTTGATTAATGCCATCGCGCCGCCCGCCACGTTCTTCGGCAGCATTTCGGGGATAATGGCGAAGAAAGGGCCATAAGGTGCGTACATGGCAGCACCGGCTACCACCAGCAAGCCGTAAGAAACCCAGAAGTGGTCGGCACCCACCAGATAAGAACCGAGGAACGCCAGCGCGCCAACCAGCAGCAGCGGCCAGACGAACAGTTTGCGGTTTTGCATTTTGTCGGATGCCCAAGAAACCACGATCATCGCGATAGTGGCAGCCAGATAAGGCACCGCCGACAGCCAACCAGCTTCCACCATACCCATCTCCATGCCGCTGCGCAGAATCGAAGGCAGCCACAACACGAAGCCATACACGCCGATGCTCCAGGCAAAATACTGTACGCACAACAGGATCACATTGCGAGAACGAAAGGCTTCGCTGTAATTGCGTACGGCTTTAATGCCCTTTTGTTCTTCTTCCAACTGCGCTTGCAGCGCCTGTTTTTCTTCTTCACTCAACCAGCCGACCTGTGAAGGCTTGTCTTTCACCAGCACCCACCAGCAGAATGCCCAGATCACCGCCGGAATCCCTTCGATAATGAACATTTCGCGCCAGCCGTAGGCATGGATCAAATAGCCTGAGACCACCGACATCCACAGCACGGTGACCGGGTTGCCGAGGATCAGGAAGGTGTTGGCGCGTGAACGCTCGGACTTGGTGAACCAGTTACTGATGTAAATCAGCATGGCGGGCATTACGGCCGCTTCTACCACGCCGAGGATAAAACGAATCGCCGCCAGCATCGGGATGTTGCTCACCACGCCGGTCAGCGAGGCGCAACCGCCCCACAGGATCAGGCACCAAAAGATCAGTTTTTTGACGCTGCGGCGCTCAGCGTAAATCGCGCCGGGAATTTGGAAGAAGAAATACCCGAGGAAAAACAGCGCTCCGAGCAGTGAGGACATACCTTTGGTGATACCCAGATCGTCGTTGATGCCTGCGGCAGAGGCAAAACTGAAGTTGGCGCGGTCGAGATAGGCCAGGCTGTAGGTGATAAACACGATGGGCATGATGTACCACCAGCGTTTAGCTGCAACGGTTGCTTTATTCATGTTCAGATTCCTCAGTGGTGTCGCATACCCGCTGCTCTCAGACCATCGCCTGAAAGACAGGGGGCTCGGTCATCTCCCGCTGCGTAACCCTTATTCTGGGTTTACCTGGTTGTAGGGCCAGAAGTTGATGCAGCCTGAGACGGCATTAATGCTTAGCGATCCGCAACATTAGCGGCGCTTTATTCAACCAGCGCGGTACGGGTTGGTAGCCCTTCGCTGTCGCCGATGGCTTGGATCGCCAGCGAGCCGATTTTATTGCCGCGTTGTACCGCCTGTTTCAGCGTTTGGCCTTCCAGCAGGGCGCTCAGTGTGCCAACGGCAAAGCCATCACCGGCGCCGACGGTATCCACGACGTTATCGACTTTGATGGCGGGCACTGCCGCTTGGACACCCGCCGCGGTCTTAAACCAGGCTCCGTCTGGGCCGGTTTTGATGATCACCGCCTGTACGCCGTGCGCCAGATAGAAATCGGCGATGCCTTCCGGCGTGGTTTGTCCGGTCAAGATTTGCCCCTCTTTCAACCCCGGTAGCACCCAATCGGCGGCGAAAGCCAGTTGGTTCAGCTGTTCGATCATCACCTGCTGGCTGGGCCAGAGCACCGGGCGCAGGTTGGGATCGAACGAAATGGTTTTCCCCATGGCGCGCATTTCACGCGCGGCGAAATGACACAGCGCTAACGATTGTTCTGACAGCGCGGCGGCGACGCCGCTCAGGTGCAAATGACGCGCAGAGCCGAAGTAGTCGCGGTTGAAGTCAGTGGGGGAAAGGTGGCTGGCTGCCGAGCCTTGGCGAAAATACTCAACGATGGGATCGGTTCCATCGTTGGTTTTAGATTTGATCTGAAAACCGGTGCGGTAACGGCCATCCACCGTGACCTGTTGGAAGTTTACCCCTTCTTTTTTAAGCTGTTGCAGGGTAAAGCGGCCAAATGAATCATTGCCGACGCGGCTAACCCAGCCGACGTTCAACCCTAAGCGTGCCAGACCGATCGCCACGTTCAGCTCCGCCCCGGCAATGCGTTTGGTAAAGCTGTTGACCTCGGCCAGATCGCCGTTTTCAAGGGCGACAAACATCGCCATCGCTTCACCCAATGTGACCACGTCTAAGGCGGCGTGGCGTGCTGCTGTCTGTGTTGTCATCTCGGTGACTCCGCGCGTAAAAGGTTAACGTAGTGACGGGTGACGGCGACCAAATCTTCCCCTTGCAGCGGGAATTCAATACCGCACGGTGCCGCTTGCGGTAGGCGGGCTAACAGGGTGCGCCAGCTACCGTCGGTGTCATCCAGGGCAATCGCGCGCCAGCCACGTGCCCCGTGGGTAGCCGCTTTGACATGCACATAGCTGACGTGGCGCGCCAGCCGATCGGCGGCGGCGAACGCGTCTTGCTCAACCCAGTGCCAGTTGGCCATATCGAAGGTCATACTGACCGGCAGGCCGTTCTCCTCGGCGGCATGGAAGAACGCATTCAAGCGTGACAGGTTGCCGCCATCGGCGGTTTGATCGTTTTCCACCACCAGCTTGACCGGGTGGTGCTCCAGCGCCACCTTCAGTGCGGTAAAATCAAACCCCGGCGGATAATGGCCCAGGGAGAGCTTGAGCTGCCGCGCCTGAAGCTGCTGCGCTTCGGCCAACAGCGCCGGCAGGTTCGGGTTTAATTGCTGTGTGGGTGTGAAGAGCGCTTCGGGGGCAGAGTAAACGGCGAACAGCCGCTGTTGCGTGATGGCCTGCGCCAACTGCGGCAAACTGTCCAACTGTTGCCGGTTAAACAGTTCACGACGAATCTCCACGCCGTCAGCCCCTGCGGCGGCAACGATCGGCAGTAACGCGTCTTGGCCGCCAAGCCGTTGGATGGTCTCTGCCCCGTAGGCGCCGGTCACGATAATGATCTCTTTTTTCATCTTTACCCCTGAGGTGGTGTCATTTCCACCGCTGCTGTTAAAAACACGTTAAATGGAACCGGTTCCATGTGAAAGCGGCAGAATGTAAAAATATGATCGTAATCACGTCAGTCGGTAAAAACAGTCGGCAGGGGTAATTGGTCATGAGATGGGTTATCCAACTCATGCTATATCACTAATAGTGGTAACTATGGCCAAGATAATGAGTTTTATTGTGTTAACTAGATGTTGTAGTTTCTTGTTCAGGAAATCGCGTGAGCACTGTAGCTCACAACGTAAAGGTAGATGACTCTGGATGAAAACATATTTTAACAAGGCAGCACTGCTGTCACTTTCTTTGGCCTTTTCCACCCCTGTGCTTGCTACACCTTTGCAGTGTGCAAACAAAGATTTCACCCTACAGACACTGGGTTCCGGCGGCCCCATTACGGATGATCAGCGCGCGTCATCAGGAGAGATTATCTGGCTTAACGGCAAGTCTGCTTTGCTGATTGATGCTGGTGGCGGGGTTTTCCTGCGCTTTGGTCAGGCAGGCGCGCGGCTGGAAGATCTGAAGCTGATCGCCCTTTCTCATTTCCATACCGATCATGTTGCTGATTTGGCAGCGATTCTAAAAGGGGGATATTTCTTAAGAGAGAAGCAAGATATCGATATAGCCGGCCCAGAAAGCGGTGGTGCCTTCCCCTCGATGACTGAATATTTCTCCGATCTGTTCAAAAAGGAGCAGGGGGCTTATTCCTATCTGAACGGGCTGTATAACGCGACTGATGGCTTGAAAATTAACAGCAAGCTAAAAAATATCAGTTATACCTCGCCTGAGCCGCAATGGGTTTATCAAGATGACGAAATGAAAGTCACCGCTCTTGGTATTCCACATGGTGATGTACCTTGTCTGGCTTTTCGGATCGAAACGGCCAAAGGCACGATTGTTGTGTCTGCTGACCAGAATGGTAGCAACGAAGCTTTCGTTCCTTTTGCTAAAGGGGCAGATATTTTAGTGATGCCATTAGCGATTGATGAAAATGCCGATGCAACATCGAAGTTTATGCACGCAGCGCCAAGTGTGGTGGGTAAGATTGCGGCCGAAATTAATCCTAAGGTACTGGTGCTGAATCATTTCATGGGGAAAGGGCTGCGGATGAAGGAGCAATCGATCAAGACGGTGAAGCAGCACTACCACGGGCAGGTCTACAGTAGCCGCGATCTCTCCTGCTTCCCCATTTCATTAGCCAATGAGAAGAAATAACCCATGAAAAAAGACATTTTCCTTTCGATTATTGTGGGCTCAGCGATGGCCACAGCGATGATTGCACCGGCGAGTGCCGCCGATGTTGGCAGCAATGCGAGCAAGGTCGAGAATAAATCATCGACCAGCAGCGGCAAATGTGCGAGTGGCAAATGCGGCACCGAGAAGATCTATGGTCAGGCAGATTTGTCGCACGATCCGCAGGATCAGTTGGTTCGAGCCAGAGACGGTAAGTGTGGTCTGACGGGCCAAGGCATCAAGAATGATGAATCCCCTCAGCAGGTTAATGATGGGAAATGTGTTAGTGGCGTATGCGGACAATAGCGAAGGACGGTGCGGGGATCGGATTGCGCAGTGAACATATTACAACATTGTTGCAACAACCTAAGCGCCGGGATATCGATTTTCTTGAACTGGCCCCCGATAACTGGATGAATATTGGCGGTGCGAAAAAGGAATATTTAACGGACATTGCCAACCAATATCCCTTAATTGCGCACAGTCTGAGCCTGTCAATTGGCGATACGCTGCCATTGAATGAGGCCTATATTAACGATGTCCGCCGTTTTCTGGATGAGTATCACATCGATATTTATAGCGATCATTTGTGTTTTTCACGCGATCGGCAAGGCTATTTATATGACTTGTTACCGGTGCCTGGCTTTGCCGAAGCGTTACCTTACCTTGCTGAGCGTATCGATCGGGTACAGAACCTGCTAGGTCGGCAGCTCGTGCTAGAGAATGTCTCCTCCTATTATCGTTATCATGGTGAAATGCCGGAGGCTGAATTTTGGGGCGAATTGTTACATCTCAGCGGTTGCGGAATGCTATTGGATATCAACAACGTTTATGTGAATGCGTTTAATCATGGATTCGATGCGGTTGAATATATTCGCACTATTCCGACACGTTCTATCGTTTATTACCACATTGCCGGTCATTTGGAGTACGAGGAATTCATACTCGATACGCATGGTATGCCTGTGCTGGAGGATGTCGTGAAATTGGCAAAACAGACTTTCCAACTGCATGGCGCCAGGCCATTGCTGCTAGAGCGCGATAACAACGTTCCCCCGCTTGATGTGCTCTGCGCAGAATTAACGGAGATCAAAGCGTATATTAAATAACAAGGAGTTATTGTGGCCATATATCATTCCGTGCCTGCGTTACTGGCAACGGCGGAGGAGGCATTTTCTGCTCAGCTGCGGGCCAGAAATACGGTAGAGCGAGTATATTCACGTGGCATGGTGCTATACCGGAGAATAATTAGAGAAAATATTGTCGGTGTGCTGAGAAATGTGTTTCCTTTGTTCTGCCGTCGCCTGAATGATAAAGATATTGATGAACTGGTCGATGGATTTCTGGAACGCCATCAGGCGAGTCAACCAGAGTTTCATCAGATCGCGACGGAATTATTACTTTTTATACGTCAGAAGTCAGAGTTATCGCATCAGGCTTTATCCTTGGTCGAATATGAATGGCTGATATATGCCGTGGAAATTGATGAAAGCGAAGTTCCCCAGCCTCAGACATTGAGCCTGCAAGCGCAAAAAATTGACAATATTGATATAAAGAAAAACCCGACGTTGAAAATCATGGCTTTGCCTTTTGGTTTGAAGGAAGGTGAGCCCTATTTTGAAGACAGAGCCGGTTTACATTATTACGCGCTCTATCGAAAAAACAATAATGCACTCTATCAAAAGGAACTGGGACAGAGCGATTTACAACTTTTATTGGAAATGAACAATCATCGTGTGTCGGCAAGTTTGCTGAAAGAGAAGTACGCCCTATGTTTACTTACCATGCCATTTAACGTATGGCTGGAAAATAAGAGTAACGACGAGCTTTTTTCATTAATATTTAAGGAATAATGCTATGCTGGCAGGATTAATTTCCTGGTACAAATTAATTGTATCCAAAATCACGAAAGTGGATTTCATCGTACTGTTAGCTATCAGACTGTATCTACTTCCGGTTATTTACGAAGGGGCACACTCCAAAGTTTTGGGTTTCAACGGCTTGGTTACTTGGTTTTCGGCACCGGCGGCAGAGGGGGGGCTTGGGCTACCGTTTCCGCTATTATTAGCCTTTCTGGCCACGGCGACCGAAGTCTTAGGGCTGATCTGTATTGCACTGGGGTTATTTACCCGCCTTATTGCTATTCCGATGATGGTGGTGATGAGCGTGGCCAGTTTGCTTGTTCACTGGTCTCACGGTTGGCTCGCGATTGCCAGTAACGGTATGGAATCCAGCCAGAGAATGGCGGCGTTCTTGCAGTGGTTGATGCAGAATTTCCCCGGGCGTTACAATTACATTACGCAGTTGGGCGATCCGATTATTTTGAATAATGGTATTGAGTTTTCTGTCACTTATCTCATCATGCTGTTCGCTCTGTTGGTCTGGGGCGGTGGTAAATTTGTGAGTGCGGATTATTGGTTGAAAAAAATCACGCCGGCTTGGCGCAATCAATAAAGTTTTAGCGCTGCACGAGATTTGTTGGCTAACAGAAAATTGACAACGATGCTGTCTGGAAACAGGCAGCATACCGATACTTTAACGTAAACTGATTTTTCTCATTATTTTTCTCAAGCTTGCAGATAACCTTTCTCTAAAGGTAGCTCTACGGCTGCCTTGGTTATCGAAATACACTTTATTTCTCTTATCGAACGCTATTTACATCGCAAAATCTCGTTTTAGCGCTGCTCTCCCGTCTGCTCCAACCATTGAGTACAGAAAACGGAGGGGTTAACGGCGGGTGGAGCCACGGACGATTAGCTCGCCAGAAAACAGCTGTTCGCTGACAGGGGTATCAACCCCTTGAATTCGTTGCACCAATTGGTCAAGTGCGGCATGGCCGATCTGATAGGTCGGCTGTTTTAACGTGGTAATACCGACGCCGGCTAATTCTGCCCAGTCCAGTTCATCGAAACCAAGCAGGCCGATGTCGCTGCCCCAACGGATGCTAAGCCTGCGCATGGCGCGGGCGACTTGCAACGTCAGTGCGCCATTGGCTGACAACACCGCTTTACGCATACCGCGATGGCGTCTATTGAAGTTATCGATCACCTGTTCCAGTTGCTGCGCATCATTTAACGGTGTTTCGGCCTGTTCGGCGGTTAAATCAGCCTGTTGCGCCATAACCTGACGAAATGCGTGTAACCGTTCGAGGCGAGTATTGACCGAACCGAGCGGCTCGCTGAGGAATAAAATGGCTTCAAAGCCCTGCTGCAATAGGTGTTCGGTGGCGAGGATTGTGGCTTCGTGATTATTCAGTCCCACCACATCACAGGCAAAATCAGGGATCTTACGATCGATGAGCACCATCGGCAGCTGTGATTGTTGCAGCGTCGATAACGCGTCTTCACGCATCCCGACCGCGTTCACCACGATGCCTTCCACCCGATAGCTGCTCAGTAATTGCAGGTAATGCTGTTCTTGGTTGAGCTCATTGTTGGTGTTACACACCAGCAAGGTGAAGCCGTGTTGGCGGCAGGCCGCCTCAACGCCGCGCATCACGTCAACCGAGTAAGGATTGGTAATGTCGGCAATGATCAGGCCGATCAGCCGGGTTTGGCCGCCTTTCAAACTGCGCGCCATCTGGCTTGGGCGGTAATCGAGCTGCTGGATCGCGTGTTCGATGCGATGTTTGAGATCGTCAGAAAGCAGGTGTTGCTCGCCATTTAAGTAACGCGACACGCTGGTCTTGCCGGTTTTTGCCGCTTTGGCAACGTCACTGATGGTTGCGCGCCCAGAAGCGCGCGCGGCTTTCACACTGCTCACGGCCAATCTCCCTTGATATCAACTGCCAAGGAGACTAACACACTGGCGGTGCGGCGTGGCAAGTTTGGCAACCGGGGAGCAACAGGCTCCCCGGTTATCCCACGCTGCTGGCGCTGTTCTCTGGCGGCACGAGCGGGCTATTGGGTGCGCTGCCGAGAGAAAAAACGCTTGCCGCAACAGGGTATTACAACGGGCTAAGGGTGATCTCTACCCGGCGGTTCTGCGCTTTACCTGCGGCGGTGCTATTGGTGGCAATCGGATTATCCGGGCCTGCGCCAAGAGTACGGATGCGGTTAGCTGCGACGCCTTGGGTGATCAAGGCGCTGGCAACGCCGTCAGCACGGCGCTGGGAGAGCGTCATGTTGTAAGCACGTGCGCCGGTGTTGTCGGTGTAACCGACGACGTTTACCGCCGTTTTTTGATACTCTTTTAACACCATGGCCACGCCGGTCAGGGTGTTAGCACCGGCAGGTTTCAGCGTGCTGCTGTCGGTGTCGAAGGTCACGTTGTTGGGCATATTCAGTACGATGTTATCGCCCTGACGGGTGACGCTCACGCCGGTGCCGCGCATTTTGTCACGCAGTTTCGCTTCCTGCACATCCATATAATAGCCAGCACCGCCGCCGACGGCCGCGCCGGCTGCTGCGCCAATCAATGCGCCTTTGCCACGGTCTTTTTTAGAGGAAGAGAGCATACCGATACCGGCACCCAGCGCGGCGCCGACGCCAGCACCAATGCCGGATTTACCGGCTTCAGATTCCCCGGTGTAAGGGTTGGTGGTACAGGCCGACAGAGCCAAAGTCATGGCTACAGCGCCAGCAATAATCGTTACGCGTTTTTTCATGTTTTTTTCCTTTTTAACATCATAACTGTGCGCGTCATTCCATTACAGAAGCGCTAAAAATCGTCTTCGGGCTGACAAAAAGCGTCACAGCAGTTATTTCAAGCGCTCATTTGACGCCTTCTCTCGCCGGTAGTTCCGGAAAAGGGGGCAAAGCGCATGCTCCGCCTTCCCCTCGGCGCCAGTTATCCGGCAAACCGAAGGAGAAAGCTATGCAGCGGAGTCTGAAAACTGCCTCTTTTACCGAGTGCGCGTGCGATACCGCTCGAATAACTTAGTCATTCTGTGTGAGCTGTGGCGGG
This sequence comes from Serratia sp. NPDC078593, assembly GCF_050268245.1. Lineage (NCBI taxonomy): Bacteria > Pseudomonadati > Pseudomonadota > Gammaproteobacteria > Enterobacterales > Yersiniaceae > Serratia > Serratia sp. NPDC078593. Next base: position 93,446 of record NZ_JBNNGK010000004.1, read on the forward strand.
TGCGCTTCAACCGACCAGTTCATAATCTGCGTATAGGCGGCAGTTTCTGGGTTATACGTGCGTTCGACGCTATGAAAGCCGTGTTTCTGGTAGAAAGCGCAGGCGCGGAGGTTCTGCTGATACACCTCGAGGCTCAACCAGCGGTAACGCTGCTGAACGTGTGCCATCAGTGCATGGCCGACGCTGTTACCATAACAGCGCTGTTCGACAAACAGCGCACCAATATAGCGATCGTCCAGCACGCTGATAAAGCCGACGATACGGTTGGCCTGCTGATAAACCCAAGTTTGCGCCCGGGGTAAATAGTTATCTCGCACCAAGGGGAGACTTTGTTGCCAGTAATCTGCCGCGACAAAGGGATGCGCGAACGTGGTACTGGTCAGCCACAGCGACATCAGGCTTTCGAGATCGTCCGGCCGGCTGGGGCGGATGAAGCCTGTTGCGGCTTTGGGTAGCAACAACAACCGGTGAGATGATCGTTCACCAAGCCGCTGGCCTGCATAAAGGCATAGCAGATGGTGGAACCAATAAATTTAAAACCCCGTTTTTTTAATGCCTTGGACATCGCATCAGACTGTTCGGTCTTCGCGGGAACTTGGCTCAGTTGGTGCCATTGGTTGCGCTGCGGTTGGCCGTCAACAAAGCTCCAAATAAAGGTAACGAAGTCTTCACCCGCCTCCTGCATCGCTAAATAAGCCCGGGCATTGGTAATGATGGCTTCGATTTTGCCGCGATGGCGAATAATACCGGCATCTTGCAACAGCGTTGCGACATCGTGTTCGGTCATGGCCGCCACGCGCTGAGGATCAAACTGGTGAAAAGCGCGGCGGTAGTTTTCACGCTTTTTCAGCACGGTGATCCAGGAAAGCCCAGCCTGTTGCCCTTCCAGGCACAGCATTTCAAACAGCTCTTGGGCATCAGTGGTGGGCACTCCCCATTCGTCATCGTGATACGCCAAATACAGCGGATCGTTGGTTACCCAACCACAACGTTCGTTGGTCATCTTGCTTATCCTTATGCTGTGTATATTTACAGTAATCATTGCCGGAAACGTGACGTTTGGCAAGCCACTGATTATTTTATCTTCTCCTTACTTGACGTGGGGAAAATGCCGACAATATTTATTACATACTCATCCTATTTCCGCTGCCAATGCGTTGCCGCGCATTGGCGTCGGGTATCGCGCTGCTCAAACAGGGATTCATCATTATGGTGCGGCGGTGTTTATTGGTTGGCTCTTAGGTGTCGATTTATGCGTATAACAAAAAAGAGTGTTCGCCAACCGGTGGCGCTGGCGTTGGCAGTGGTTGGCGCCTTGGGGCTGGCTCTACCTGCCATGGCTAACGAGCGACTTTACGTATTTGGCGACAGCCTGAGTGATTCCGGTAATAACGGGCGTTTCACCTATGATGCTGACCAGCATCTGTTATACGACGAAGCGCTGGCGCAGCGTATCGGGCAGACATTGCAGGCATCGGATAACGGTGGGCATAACTTCGCTGCCGGTGGCGCGGTGGCGGTGCCAACGCTGAATCCGGCAGATAACACTCAAGACCAGGTGCAGCGCTATCTCGCTCAGGTCAATGGGCGGGCAGACAGCGACGGATTATATATTCATTGGATTGGCGGTAACGATTTGGCGGCAGCGGCGTTGAACCCGGCCACGGCGGCGGACATCAGCTATCACAGGGCAGCCGCGGCCGCGATGCAGGTGCAATCGTTACTCGACGCCGGAGCCGGTACGGTGATTGTGCCCACGGTGCCGAATATCGGCGCTACGCCACTATTGATGGAGTTAATCGTTCAGCAGGCGCTGGCACCGGTGCAGACGGCGGCGCTCCAGGCCGCCTACGCCACGCTTAACGCGCTCGCCACACCGGACAGTGCCGCGCGTAAACAGGCTATCCATCAGGCATTAACCGCCGCGGCGGCACAAGGCAGCGCCCAGCCACAGGTGCAGCAGGCGATTGCCGCTCAGTTGATTGCCGCCTATGACAGCCTGAGTGAACAGGCCAGCCAACTAACCGATTTTTATAACCGCAGTGAAGATCGGTTATTGGCGCAGAGTGGTGGCAACATTGTCCGCGTTGACGTCAATAAACTGTTTAGCGAAGCCATCGCTAACCCGCAGCAGTTTGGTTTTACCCAGACCGCTGGGATGGCGTGCCCGCCGGGCGTCTCGTCGGCGGTCTGCCATTCATCGATGCCGGGGTTCGATAGCACACAATCCTTCTTATTCGCCGATTATTTCCATCCCAGCCCGCAGGCACATTTGCTGATCGCCGATTATATTCAGGCGGTGTTAGATGGCCCGGCTCAGGTGGTGGCGCTGAACCAAGCGACGACCGCTATGGCGCGTGATAGCCGCGCAACGCTCGATAGCCGTTTGCAGCAATTGCGCAACGGTGGCAATCCGCAAGGCGCACTCGGCGTTTTCGGTGGCTATGCCGGGCAGCATTATGACTATGCCGCCAACAAAATGGCGGGCGACGGCCATGCCACGACGCATAATCTGACTGTGGGAGTGGATTATCAACTGACAGACGGTTGGCTGATGGGCGGGCTGATTTCCGCGTCGAGTGACGATCAGCAACCGTCCGGCCGTTATGAATATCAGGCGCGGGGTCTGCTGATTGCCGCGTTTACCGCGCTGGATGTGTTTGATCGGGGTTGGGTGAATGCCGATTTGCACTACGCGGCGTTGGATTACGATGCCATTCATCGCCGCGTGCAGTTGGGGGGGCTGACGCGCCGCGAAACCGGCTCAACCTCTGGCAAGCAGTGGGGAGCGCGCGTGACCGCAGGCTACGATTTTACGCTAACGCCTTACCTGACCACGGGGCCCATGGCGCAGTTCGCTTGGGATTACAGCAACGTGTCCGGTTATCAAGAAGATGGTGATGGCAGCACCGCGATGCGCTTTCACGATCAAACCTACCATTCCCAAATTGGTGCGCTGGGTTGGCGGTTAGACAGCCAGTTCGGCACCTTTAATCCGTATGCAGCAGTCAGTTATCAGCATCAGTTTGGTGATGATGTGTATCGTGCCAGCGGCGGCTTGAAGTCGACTCAAACCTCATTTAGCCGCGATACGGCCGGGCAAGATAAAAACTGGCTCGATGTTACCGTCGGTGCCAATCTGCCGCTGACCGATCGCGTGGCCGCCTTCGCCAGCGTTTCGCAAACCGGGGGGTTAAGCAGTGGCGAACAGGTGATGTACAACGTCGGTGTTAGCGCCCGTTTCTGATTTGCCATGCAGCTAAACCCGCGGCGATTCATGAAGATGAATAATGCGGTGGCTTGAAACATTCACAAAGGAGGGAAAAAAGGGCGGTCGGATGGGCAACTTCGCCAACGAGGTGGCGGAAAAGCCGCTTTTTGCACGTTGATTTACCCAGGATGCTGGATTCTGGCTGTATATCTTACACTCAACGGGTATACTGGCGCATTCCATTTAAATCCACTTGTATCGCGTGCGAATCTAACATGCAAAAGTTTGATACCAAGACCTTTCAGGGCCTGATCCTGACACTGCAGGACTATTGGGCGCGCCAAGGCTGCACCATTGTTCAACCATTGGACATGGAAGTCGGCGCGGGCACCTCACACCCGATGACCTGCCTGCGTGCGCTTGGCCCAGAGCCAATGGCGACCGCGTATGTGCAGCCGTCCCGTCGCCCAACCGACGGCCGTTACGGTGAAAACCCGAACCGCCTGCAACACTATTACCAATTCCAGGTGGTGATTAAGCCATCGCCAGAGAATATTCAGGAACTGTACCTGGGCTCGTTGAAAGAGCTGGGGCTGGATCCGACCATCCACGATATCCGTTTCGTTGAAGACAACTGGGAAAACCCGACGCTCGGCGCTTGGGGTCTCGGTTGGGAAGTGTGGTTGAACGGTATGGAAGTCACGCAGTTTACTTACTTCCAACAGGTGGGCGGCCTAGAGTGTAAACCGGTTACCGGTGAGATCACCTACGGTCTGGAACGTCTGGCGATGTACATTCAGGGCGTGGATAGCGTTTACGATCTGGTGTGGAGCAACGGGCCGCTGGGCGTGACCACGTATGGTGACGTGTTCCATCAAAACGAAGTGGAGCAGTCGACTTACAACTTCGAGTATGCCGATGTGGACTTCTTGTTCTCCTGCTTCGAGCAGTATGAGAAAGAAGCACAATCGCTGCTGGCGTTGGAAAAACCGCTGCCGCTGCCGGCTTACGAACGCATTCTCAAGGCGGGGCACACTTTTAACCTGTTGGATGCGCGTAAAGCGATCTCGGTGACTGAGCGCCAACGCTATATTCTGCGTATCCGCACGCTGACCAAAGCCGTTGCTGAAGCGTACTACGCTTCACGCGAAGCGCTGGGCTTCCCGATGTGTAAAAAGAACGAGAACTAAGAGGCAGCCATGACTCAACAGACTTTCCTGGTGGAAATCGGCACGGAAGAGCTGCCGCCGAAGGCTCTTCGTTCACTGGCGGAATCTTTTGCCGCTAACTTTACCGCCGAACTGGATAACGCCAATCTCGATCACGGCGACGTGAGCTGGTTTGCCGCGCCGCGCCGTCTGGCGTTGAAAGTGGCGAACCTGAGCGCGGCGCAGGCCGATCGCGAAGTTGAAAAACGCGGCCCGGCGATTGCACAGGCCTTCGATGCCGAAGGTAAACCGAGCAAAGCGGCCGAAGGCTGGGCGCGTGGCTGTGGTATCACCGTTGATCAGGCCGAACGTCTGAAAACTGACAAAGGTGAATGGCTGCTGTATCGCGCGCACGTCAAAGGCCAGCCAGCCCAGCAATTGCTGGCGGGTATGGTGAGCACTGCGCTGGCCAAATTGCCGATCCCAAAATTGATGCGTTGGGGCGATAAAGAGACGCAGTTTGTGCGCCCGGTTCACACCGTAACCATGCTGTTGGGTGCCGAGCTGATCCCAGGCACCGTTCTGGGCATCGATTCTGCGCGCACCGTGCGCGGCCACCGCTTTATGGGCGAGCCGGAATTCACCCTCGACAATGCCGATGACTATCCGCAGATCCTGCAAGAGCGTGGCAAAGTGGTGGCCGATTACGAAGCGCGTAAAGCCATTATTAAACGTGATGCCGAGCAGGCCGCCGAGAAGATTGGCGGCAAAGCCGATCTGAGCGAGAGCCTGCTGGAAGAAGTGGCCTCGCTGGTGGAATGGCCGGTGGTGTTGACCGCGAAGTTCGAAGAGAAATTCTTGGCGGTGCCTGCGGAAGCGCTGGTCTACACCATGAAGGGTGACCAGAAATACTTCCCGGTTTACGATGCCGCAGGCAAATTGCTGCCTAATTTCATCTTCGTCGCCAACATTGAATCGAAAGATCCGCAACAAATCATCTCCGGTAACGAGAAGGTGGTGCGTCCGCGTTTGGCCGATGCGGAGTTCTTCTTCAATACCGATCGCAAAAAACGGCTGGAAGATAATCTGCCGCGCCTTGAAACCGTGTTGTTCCAAAAGCAATTGGGCACGCTGCGTGACAAGACTGACCGTATTCAGGCGCTGTCGGGTTGGATCGCTGGCCAGATTGGTGCAGATGTCAATCACGCGACCCGCGCGGGTTTGTTGTCGAAGTGCGATCTGATGACCAATATGGTGTTCGAATTCACCGACACCCAGGGCGTTATGGGCATGCACTATGCGCGCCATGATGGCGAAGCGGAAGATGTTGCCGTTGCGTTGAATGAGCAGTATCAGCCACGCTTTGCCGGTGATGCGTTGCCAGAGTCGCCGGTGGCCTGTGCGTTGGCGATTGCCGATAAGATGGACACCTTAGCGGGTATCTTCGGCATTGGGCAGCATCCTAAAGGGGATAAAGACCCCTTTGCTTTGCGTCGTGCTGCGTTGGGCGTGCTGCGTATCATCGTTGAGAAGAACCTGCCGCTGGATCTGCAAACCTTGGCCGAAGAGGCCGTGCGTCTGTACGGCAGCAAGCTGACCAACGCTAATGTCGTGAATGATGTGGTGGACTTTATGCTGGGCCGTTTCCGCGCCTGGTATCAAGAAGAGGGCCATGCGGTCGATACCATTCAGGCCGTGCTGGCGCGTCGTCCGACGAAACCGGCAGATTTCGATGCGCGTGTGAAGGCGGTAACGCACTTCCGTACCTTGGATGAAGCGGCGGCGTTGGCGGCGGCGAACAAGCGTGTTTCCAACATTTTGGCTAAATCGACTGATACCCTGAACGATCAGGTTCAGGCTTCCGTGCTGAAAGAACCGGCCGAATTGAAGCTGGCGACACATTTGGTGGTGCTGCGCGATAAATTAGCACCATTGTTTGCCGAAGGCCGTTATCAAGATGCGCTGGTGGAGCTGGCTGCGCTGCGCGCCACGGTGGATGAGTTCTTCGAAAGCGTGATGGTAATGGCGGAAGACGACGCCGTGCGAGTCAATCGCCTGACGCTGCTGAATCAACTGCGTGAATTGTTCCTGCAAGTTGCGGATATTTCTGTTCTGCAATAAGCATGAGCAGTGGTCTGTTAGGCATCTGCGGGTGCCTAATAGATCACGCTACCTTCCCCAACTATCCAACTCCCCAATTCAACGTATTCGGTTTGCCCTTGCTCCAACCGCCAGCGCGGTTACTAATGACAACCACATTGCTGATTGCGTAGAGGGCAGGCATGCCTGCCCCCTGTTGAAGACAACATTGCCTGATGGCCCGAGATACCCGGGCTTAGCCTAACGTGGGGCGCTCCGGTGGCTAACGCCACTACGACCCCATCGTCACGCTCTCCCTAATAACGGGCTTTATCAGTCGTCTGGAGCAGGGTGTCTGATCGTCTGTTGAGCTTGGTGTATTCGGTTTGCCGCCAGCACGGTTACTAATGACATCCTCACTGCTGATTGCGTAGGGGGCAGGCATGCCTGCCCCCTGTTGAAGACAACATTGCCTGATGGCCCGAGATACCCGGGCCTAGCCTAACGTGGAGCGCTCCGACGACCCCATCGTCACGCTCTCCCTAATAACGGGCTTTATCAGTCGTCTGGAGCAAGGTGTCCGATCGTCTATTGCCGATTTCGTAGGGGGCAGGCATGCCTGCCCCGTTAGCGTCTTCAATGCATGCAGTATTCTTATTATCCGTTCTCCTTTTTCGCAGACACCTGCGCGCCTTTTTAGGTCGCTTACCGATTGAATTTAGCGAGAAAGCTGAATCGCGTATCGAATCACATTCAGTTGATCTATTCTTATAGCTGCAAGGAGTGCCGAGAAAGGCATGGAGCCGATGAAAAGCAGGTTTATAACAGGAGTTATGTCACATGGCGGTAGGGATCCAGAGCAGAAGCATTACGCGTTGGTTGGCACCGGTACTGGCATTGTTGGCGGTCATGCAATTGACGGCCTGCGGCGATAAAGAGCCGGAACAGCGCAAGGCGTTTATTGAATACTTACAGAATACCGTAATGCGCAGCGGCGTGAAGATACCGACGTTGAGCGAAGATCAGAAACAGAAGTTCGGTAACTATGCGGGTGATTACGCGATTTTAGTCGGCTTTTCACAACAGCTGAGCCGATCTGTCGATGCCAGCCTGATACCGGCGCTCGATCAGATTAATCAGATCCGCACCGCACAGGACTATATGAGCAAACGGGGTGGGTTGCAGCAATCGCTCGGCGCACTTAACCTGCTCGGCCAGCAAATTCAGGCGGCCAAATCGCAGGCGGATACCGCGCGCGCGGCGCTGAAACAGCCGGATAATCTAAAATCGGTGTATAACCAAGCGTATGACACGATTGTCACCCGGCCCGCCAACGTGCTGATGCCAGCTATTCCAACCACGGCCAACTTTGTGCAAGATTTGGTGCAGGTTGGGGATTTCCTGCAATCGCAGGGGAATCAGGTGAGCTTCAATAACGGTGGCGTACAGTTCCGCACTCAGCAGCAAGCGGCACAGTACAACACCATGATGTCGAATTTGGTCGCGAAACAGCAAGGCTTGCTGGAGGCGCAAAAAAACGTCTTCGACGTGATGCAGTAAGTGTGTGATGCGCTCTGCCTGATGGCAGAGCGCAGCCTATTTAGCTCACTCCCTTCGCCGTGGCTTTTATCGTGGCTTGCTGCGTCATTGACGGAGCGATTTCCGTGTAATAACGGCCATAAAAACTATCCAGTAAGATTTGTCGCAACTCGGTAATGAGTGGGTAACGCGGATTCGTGCAGGTGCATTGATCGTCAAATGCGTTCACGGCTAATTGGTCTAAAACCGCCAAGAATTGCGCTTCGTCAACGCCCGCTTCTTGCAGCGATGCCGGGATACCTAGCTCGGCTTTTAGCCCTTCCAACCACGTCAGCAAGTTATCAACTTTTTGCACGGTGTTGTCCTGCGCTGAGGTTAACCCCAGATGTTCAGCTATCTCGGCATAGCGGCAATAGGCTTGTGGACGATCGTATTGGCTAAAGGCCGCCTGTTTGGTGGGGCGATCGTTGGCGTTATAGCGGATAACGTTGGTCAGTAGCATGGCATTCGCCAAGCCGTGGGCAATCGGGAACTCTGCACCCAATTTGTGCGCCAGCGAGTGGCAAACGCCAAGAAATGCATTTGAAAATGCAATGCCCGCGATGGTTGCGGCATTGTGAACGCGCTCGCGGGCCCGTGGGTTTTTTGCCCCCACCTGATAACTCGACAGCAGGTTTTCTTTCAATAACCTCAGTGCTTGTAACGCTTGCCCATCGGAGAATTCATTAGCTTGTACTGAGACATACGCCTCAATTGCATGAGTAATGGCGTCCATGCCACCGAAAGCACACAGCTTTTTCGGCATGTCCATGACCAGATCGGCATCGACGATGGCCATATCGGGCGTGAGTGCATAATCGGCTAAGGGATACTTTTGCCCCGTGGCATCATCGGTAACCACGGCAAACGGGGAGACCTCGGAACCGGTGCCGGAGGTGGTGGGAATAGCGATCAGCCGGGCTTTCACACGGGTATTGGGATAGGTGTAGATGCGTTTGCGAATGTCGAGGAAACGCAATGCTAAATCATGGAACCGTGTCTCGGGTTGTTCATACATCACCCACATCACTTTAGCGGCATCCATGGGCGAGCCGCCGCCTAGCGCAATGATCACATCCGGTTTAAATGCCTGCATACGCTTGGTGCCCTCATAAACCATGCTGAGGGTAGGTTCCGCATCCACGTTAGAAAACACCTCAGTCTCAACCCCTTGCGCATGCAGTGCTTCCAATACCGGCTTGGCAAACCCTTGGCTGAACAAATAAGGTCCTGTCACGATAAAGGCGCGTTTGGTTGTACTCTGTTGAGCCACTTCTCTTAGCGCCGTTGGTAATGCGCCCCGGCGAAAATAGATGGCTTTTGGCAGTTTATGCCATAGCATGTTCTCCGCGCGTTTCGCGACGGTTTTACGGTTGAGTAAATGCTTGGGGCCAATATTCTCAGAGACGGAATTGCCCCCCCACGAGCCACAACCTAATGTCATTGAAGGCGGCAGTTTGAAGTTATATAAATCGCCAATGCCGCCCTGCGACGCAGGCGAATTGATGAGAATACGGGAGGTTTTTAATCGCTTGCCGAAATAGGACACGCGATCTTTTTGATTATCTTGATCGGTGTATAAACAGGAGGTATGCCCAGCACCGCCAAATGCTGCGAGGGCACTTGCTTGGTTAACCGCATCTTCAAAATCCCGCGCCCGATACATGCCCAACAGCGGGGAGAGTTTTTCATAGGCAAAAGGTTCGCTGTCATCGATTGCTGTGACTTCACCAATTAACACCTTGGTGCCGTCGGGAACGGTAATCCCGGCCATCTCTGCGATTTTAAGTGCTGATTGGCCGACAATATCTGGATTGATCCGCCCCTGTTGCAAAATGACATTCCGTACGGCCTGCAGTTGTGACTTGGGTAATAAATAGCCACCGTTAGCCGAAAAGCGTTCCCGCGCCGCATCATAAATGGCGTCGACAATAATGACCGATTGCTCTGAAGCGCAGATCATGCCGTTATCAAAGGTTTTGGACATCAAAATGGAGGCGACCATACGTTTTACGTCGGCCGTTTCGTCTACCACGACCGGTGTATTCCCTGCGCCAACCCCGATGGCGGGCTTACCCGAACTGTAGGAGGCTTTTACGCGGCCAGGGCCGCCGGTCGCGAGGATCAAATCTACGTCTGGATGCCGTATTAACTGATCCGCTAACTCGACCGTGGGGTTATCGAGCCAAGCGATAATGTCCGGTGGTGCGCCTGCGGCCACGGCCGCGTTTAAGACGATCTCCGCGGCTTTATTGGCGGCCTTACTGGCTCTTGGATGCGGTGAGAAGATGATGGCATTACGGGTTTTTAAGCTGATTAACGCTTTGAAGAGTGCCGTTGATGTGGGGTTGGTGGCGGGGACGATACCGCATATGACCCCGATAGGTTCGGCGATGGTGAGGGTGCCGAATGCTTCATTCTCGGCAACCACACCGCAGGTGATCTCATCTTTATAGGCGTTATAAATATATTCGGAAGCAAAGTGATTTTTTATTACTTTGTCTTCAACAATTCCCATGCCTGATTCTTCTACCGCCAATTGCGCTAACGGGATTCGCGCATCGGCTGCAGCCAGAGCCGCAGCACGAAAAATTTCATCGACCTGTTCCTGAGAGTAATCAGCATAGATATGCTGCGCTTTTTTGACGCGCATAACTAACTTATTTAATTGCGATTGTGTCATGGTAGGCATATCTAACTCCTGCTGAAGTATAAATGTATTAATGCATGTGTTACTTAGGTGGAAAATAAAACTATAGGCATTCTTATTGGTATTTATATTTTCCAAGTAAAAAAATTCCTAACGCAATAATAATAAAGGATAAATAATCTATTATTAAATATAAGTAAATGTTATGTATAGATATTAATTTTTTATTGATATTTGGTGGACTATTAACATGATCATTATTTTATAACTTAACCAATAAATGAGTGCGATATAGGCAGGGTGGGTTTAATGTAAAGTTATTTCGCGTGGAGAATTGATGTGCGTAATATAACCGCTTTAACCTTAGGGTTGGCATTTAAAATAGAGGGGGGGTAGATGAAGTCAATTCTGAACCATGTTAAATATATTCAAGTCGGTTAATTTATTTTATTTAACTTAATGATATTAATTCTCTGTAGGCTAGTCATATTATGCCTATTGCTTTTTATCCCTCTAATTAAACGTGGCAAACGTATTAATCAATGGGGGAATAAAATAAGCTTATTATCTTACTTACCCCAGCATACGTCATTAAAGTCTATACTTTACAAAAGGGTGTCTGTGCATGCGTTGTTTTCTTACAGGCATAAGGTGGGATTTTCATTCGTCAGATGGCTAATGGGGATCATCTCGAGCACTGAAAGCAGCGTTGGCGATTGATATGAAAATATCTTGTGATTCACGTCACAATTTAAAAACAAACTCACCACATAAAAAAGTGATCCCCATCACAAAAATATCGCGTTATTGGTCGATTTTATTGGTTTGTCCTTTTTTTACACGCTTAAAGTGTGACTGAAATCACCATAAACCCCTGTTAATGGGTATGCAGTATGTGATTTAAGTCACAAAAAATGCACGCAGTACGCACTTTAAAAAGGCCGTGATAGAGTCCGTGGCGCATACAGCATTAATGCGGCGGGCTCGGTAAGAGGCCCGTTGGCGACAAAAACAAACGCGCGCTCTTGCTCGTCAGCGCGTAATGCGATTACCGCTTCACTACAGGGGTGTGTTTTATGTTTTCACCAGATATTAAGGTTAAAGTGCAAAACTTTGGCCGTTTCCTTAGCAATATGGTGATGCCTAACATTGGCGCATTTATCGCCTGGGGTATCATTACCGCATTATTCATTCCTACCGGTTGGTTGCCGAACGAAACGTTGGGCAAGCTGGTCGGGCCGATGATCACTTACCTGCTGCCGCTGCTGATTGGTTATACCGGCGGTAAGTTAGTCGGCGGCGAGCGCGGTGGCGTGGTGGGTGCTATTACCACGATGGGGGTGATCGTCGGTGCCGATATGCCGATGTTCCTCGGCTCAATGATTGCCGGCCCGCTGGGTGGCTGGGCGATCAAGCATTTTGACCGTTGGGTCGACGGCAAAATCAAAAGCGGCTTCGAGATGTTGGTAAACAACTTCTCTGCCGGCATCATTGGCATGCTGCTGGCGTTGCTGTCGTTCCTCGCTATCGGGCCGTTAGTGGAGACATTGTCCAAGCTGCTCGCGACCGGCGTTAACCTGATGGTGGTGAATAACCTGCTGCCATTAACCTCGATCTTCGTTGAACCGGCGAAAATTCTATTCCTCAATAATGCCATTAACCACGGCATCTTCTCGCCGTTGGGCATTCAACAGGCGACGGAAGCCGGTAAGTCGATCTTCTTCTTGATTGAAGCCAACCCAGGCCCGGGCTTAGGGGTGCTGATGGCCTATATGTTCTTCGGGCGCGGTAACGCGAAGCAGTCTGCAGGTGGTGCGGCCATCATCCACTTCTTTGGCGGCATTCACGAAATCTATTTCCCTTATGTGCTGATGAATCCGCGCCTGCTGTTGGCGGTGATTTTAGGCGGCATGACCGGCGTATTCACCTTAACACTGCTGAACGGCGGGTTGGTTTCTCCTGCCTCCCCTGGCTCGATTTTGGCGGTGTTGGCGATGACGCCAAAAGGGGCTTATTTCGCTAACCTGGCCGCCATCTTTGCCGCTTTCCTGGTTTCTTTCGTTGTGGCGGCCTTCTTGCTGAAAACATCGAAAGTGAAAGAAGACGATCTGGAAGAAGCCACCCGCCGTATGCAAGACATGAAGTCGCAGTCTAAAGGTGGCCAGCCGGTGGCCAATGCTGCGGTAGAAGGCGATCTGAGCACCGTGCGTAAAATCATCGTTGCCTGCGATGCCGGTATGGGTTCCAGCGCCATGGGGGCGGGGGTACTGCGTAAGAAGGTGGCTGATGCCGGGTTGAAAAACATTTCCGTCACCAACAGCGCGATCAACAATCTGCCGGACGATGTCGATCTGGTGATCACTCACCGTGATTTGACCGAACGCGCGATGCGCCATGCACCACAGGCACAGCATATTTCTCTGACCAACTTCCTCGACAGCCAGTTATACAGCGATTTGACCGCCCGTCTGTTGGCCGCCAATAAGAGCAGCGACAATCAGCAGAAAGTGATTGGTGCCTTGGACGATAGCTTCGAAGCCTCTGAGCAGAATCTGTTTAAGCTGGGCGAAAACAACGTGTTCCTGGGCCTACAGGCCGCAGACAAGGAGCAAGCCATTCGCTTTGCCGGTGAACAATTGGTGAAGGGGGGCTATGTTGAGCCGGAGTATGTGTCGGCGATGCTGGAACGTGAAAAGCTGACCTCCACCTATCTTGGCGAGTCTATCGCCGTGCCGCACGGTACGATCGAAGCCAAAGATCGGGTACTGCGCACCGGCGTCGTGTTCTGCCAGTATCCGCAGGGCGTTCGTTTTGGTGAGGAAGAGGACGAGGTAGCGCGGTTGGTCATTGGTATCGCTGCCCGTAATAACGAACATATTCAAGTGATTACCAGCCTGACCAATGCGTTGGATGACGAGACGGTGATCGCACGGTTGGCAAGCACCACCAACGTGCAGGATGTGCTGGATCTGTTAAGCGGCAAAAAAGCATAAATCCCATAAGGGCGTAGCACAGGCTGCGCCCTTGTTATTTTTAAGAAGGTATCGTTATGAAAGCATTACATTTTGGCGCTGGGAATATCGGCCGTGGTTTTATCGGTAAACTGTTGGCCGATGCGCATGCCGAACTGACTTTTGCTGACGTCAACCAGACCGTGTTGGATCAACTTAACCAGCGTCGCGGCTATCAGGTTCACGTGGTGGGTGAGCAAGCGCGGGTTGAGCCGGTTAATAACGTTAAGGCGGTGAACAGCGGCAGCGACGAGGCCGTCGCGCTGATTGCCGAGGTGGATATTGTGACCACGGCGGTTGGCCCACAGATTCTGGCGAAAATCGCCGGTACGGTCGCCAAAGGGCTAATACTGCGCCATCAGCGTGGCAATCAGGCACCGCTGAACATCATCGCCTGTGAGAACATGGTGCGCGGTACCAGTCAATTGAAGCAGCATGTTTTCGCCGCATTATCGCCGGAAGAGCAGGTTTGGGTGGAGCAACACATCGGCTTTGTCGATTCTGCGGTAGACCGCATTGTGCCACCGGCAGAATCGAGCAGTCAGGATCCGTTAGAAGTGACGGTAGAAACTTTTAGCGAGTGGATTGTCGATCAGACGCAGTTCAAAGGAACGCCACCGGCGATTGCCGGTATGGAACTGACCGATAACCTGATGGCGTTCGTTGAGCGTAAGCTGTTCACATTAAATACCGGGCATGCCATCACCGCGTATCTGGGTCAGCAGGCTCACTTACTCACCATTCGTGAGGCGATCCTCGATCCGGCCATTCGTCGCGTGGTGAAAGGTGCGATGGAAGAAAGCGGTGCGGTGCTGATCAAGCGTTACGGTTTCGATCCGCAAAAACACGCGGCCTATATCGACAAAATTCTGACGCGTTTTGAGAACCCCTATCTGCACGACGACGTTGAGCGCGTGGGCCGCCAGCCATTACGGAAGCTGAGTGCGGGCGATCGTCTGATCAAGCCGCTGTCTGGTACGCTGGAGTATGCTCTGCCGCACGCTAATCTGATTCAGGGTATTGCCGCCGCCATGAGTTATCGCAGCGAGCAGGATCCACAGGCGCAGGAACTGGTAGAGCTGTTGAGTTCGCTTGGCCCAAAAGCCGCGTTGGTGCAAATTTCTGGCTTGGCGGCCGAAAGTGAGGTTGTGGAAGAAGCCGTAGCTGTGTATAACGCCATGCAACGCCACTAGCCTAACGTCGTTGCCATTATACGGTAGACAGTGCCTCAACGTCTCACGGAGCCACTGTCTGCCCCAATGGATGAATCAGTTAGGCCAAGAGGCATGCGCCGAAGGGCGATACCACAATGAGATGACTTTCCACGCCATGCGAAAAGCGACGATGATCGAGACTCAGGCATTTGAAAATCAGGTTCTGGAAAAGCTTAACGCGGGCAAGACGGTACGCAGCTTTCTGATCGCGGCCGTTGAGCTGTTGGCTGAAGCGCTAAACGTCTTGGTGGTGCAGGTGTTCCGCAAGGATGATTATGCGGTAAAGTATGCCGTCGAACCGCTGTTGTCCGGCGCAGGGCCGCTGGGTGAGCTGTCGGTGCGGCTAAAGCTAATGTATGGCTTGGGCGTGATTTCACGGCATGAATACGAAGATGCCGAATTGTTGATGGCCATGCGTGAGGAGTTGAACCACGATGGCGCAGAATACCGCTTTGTTGACGACGAAATTCTTGGCCCATTCGGCGAGCTGCACTGCGTGGCCGCATTGCCGCCGGTGCCGACGTTCCTGCAACCCGGTGAGGCGGAAGACACCTTGATTGCCATGCAGTACCAGCGCTATCAGCAAATGGTGCGCTCCACCATGGTATTGTCACTGACTGAGCTGATTGCGGGCATTGGTGCCAAGCAGGCGTCACGTCTTTCGCCGCTGGGTCACGCTTAACGCGACCATTTACTATGATCGCCGTGTGCGCCCGGCACTTCGGCGGCGCGCTGAATGCAAAGAAACGCATATACTATTTATATCATTTCATTACCGAGGCAGTAATTCGAGTATAGCGATGATGAGATGGTATTCTATTTTTTAAGTAAATGAATGTGATCATCCTTTCTGGCTTTTAGTCGGTTAAAATACCAGACTATTCATGGTGTAGTAATTTTAATTATTTTTTTATTGATTTGATCTGCTTTTTGGCTAAAGTTGCCGCGAGGTGAGCTTAGCGTTGCGGTGATTTATACATTTTCTGATGTGGTAAATGTTTAATTCTGGATCTGGATGTATGTTTTTACTTCGACAAGTATTTGAGTTTATTTGTTCAGGTGGGGATATGACGAGGTTTATTTGTCATGCTGGTGCTGCTCTAATTATTCAGGGTATATATTTATCTCTTCCAGTTTTTTTGATTCCAAATGAATAAGAGGTATCAACTGAGTCACTGTATCCTAAATAATTCGAGTTGTATGTAGGCGGTCACCCTTGGGAACTCACGCTGTGTCAGTGACGGGGGAAGAGGAAATCCCATACTCAAGCCATGTAAACAGAATGCTATAAGCCGAACGCTGCCGGGACAGGCAGTGCGGTGATATTTAGTAACCATGCCTACCAGCGAATGATGGAAATAACATAATAAAGAGGGATTATATGAGGGAGCTAACGGTACAGGAATTGAATGACGTGAGCGGCGCTGGCGTTGTTCAGGATATATTAGCGTGGGGAGGCGATACTGCCGGGAATTTCATTGGTAAAGCCATTGGTAGTGCAATATTAGGCGCGATGGGCCCAATTGGTATAAGTATCGGCAGTCTGATTGGCGGGCGTCTTGGTTCCGGCGTTGGGCGCGTTATTGGCAATATTGCCGGTTCAATGGTTGAGGGATTCATTAAATTACTCGGCCGTTAAATGATTGAACCGCGCGCGGCAATGATTATTATATTGCTGCGCGCTGGTTTTCTTCGCTGGATGAGGCGGCTATTGCAGTTGATTGATGATGTTTTCTCTTTTTTTAGCCCGATATTATTTTTATCCTGCGGATAGAGTTTATGGTGTAACGGGAGCGCATTTCGTAACGTCAAGCGTGGCGGCACTAAAATTTGAGTGGCGTAAAGGCAATAAACGCATAACGCATCGATTGGCGGTTGCGGGGGGAAGTTGTGGTGAGCGGAGGGGCTAACGCTTGTGGCACGTGTCGTTTTCCAACCGATATAGCGTGGGCGAGTAACTGCGCGTACATTTTGCTACAATGCACAAAACCCCTTTTTAACGTGCCGGTTGCGGCACTCCAGGCTAGACATCATGAAAGAAAAAGAGAAGGCAGAGATTAAGCGCCTTAGCGACCTGCTGGATGCGCTGAACCATAAAGACGCGGTCGTGATCCAACAGGGCAATGCGGATCTGATTGCGCAACATGTAAAAGAAAAAGAAAAATTGGCGACGGAAATCGAGCGTTTGAAAAACGTGCGCGTTGAAAAGCTGAGTGCGGAAGCGCAAAAGCTGCAACAGTTGCCGTTTAGCCGTGAAATCACCAAAAAAGAGCAGGCGGATATGGGCGCATTGAAGAAAAGCGCGCGCGGCTTGGTGGTGGTGCACCCAATGACGGCGCTGGGCCGTGAAATGGGGCTGAAAGTGGTTACCGGTTACGCGAAAAAAGCGTTCTGATTGCCGACGCATCGGAGCGCAAGCCTGCTCCGATGCATCATTTGCCGTTTAGCCGTGTTTGCTGGCGACAAACGCCTTGGTTTGATAGGGCACGATGACCGTTTCTTGCCCACCCAGCTCTTCTTCTTGCGCCACCAGTTGGCGAATCTGATCGATAACCTGTTCCTGCTGCGCCGACGGCATAGCGGCAATAAAGCTGGTGGAACGCACGCGGTTATAAATCACATCTTCTATCGCACCACGATGATTGAACATGAAATCTTGTTGCTGTAATGCCGTGAAGCCGTTGCTCGGAAACAGGTTACGCCATTCACCCGTATAAAAACGTGGCGCATCACCTTCGTGGCGATCGATGATCTGGTTCAGCCTACGAACCCAACTGACGCGCGCGTCACGCACGTTCCATACCAGCCCCAATTTACCGCCGGGTTTAAGAATACGCTGGATTTCCGCCAACGCCTGCGGGGTGGCAAACCAGTGGAATGATTGAGCGCAGACTACGGCATCGACCGACTCATCCGGCAGCGGAATTGCATCGGCGGTTGCCGTCAGCGTTTGCACCTGTGGCAATGCGGCTGACAGCTTTTCCACCATTTGTGCTATCGGCTCGACAGCAATCACCTGCGCACCGGTGTCCAACAGGCGCGGGGTGAATTTTCCGGTACCAGCACCTAAATCAACCACCGTTTTACCCGCGTGCAGGCCAAGATCGTTGCGCAACCAGTCGGTGAGTGCTGCTGGATAGTCTGGCCGACCTTTGACGTAGCGGTCAGCATTTGCCTGATAGCCTGTTGCGGCAGCATGATGAAGTGAGAGGGTCATAATGTCTCTTGCCTTATGTGTTAGCGGCCCAGCAGGCGGCGGTTAAAGTCTTCAATTTTGCCTTCACTGATACGCAACCACAGGGTTTTGCACCAACTGGCGGAAAGCCCGGCGGCCGACAGTAAACGGCGATACTGTTCTTCATCGAATGGCATATGCCAGGCGATACCGATGGCGTCCGCCACCGAAACATCGCTGTTGCGCGCGACGCGTTCCAGCGGACGATAGCCGTTGACCAAACCCGGCGAAATAACCCGGTACAGCCAGCCGCAGCGGCCGCTTTGCTGCATCAGTAGTGAGAGATCGTCAATGTTGAAATGATGATTGAGCTTGAAGCACGGTGAGCGCGGTTGCGTGACTTGAATCAGCGCCTCGCCCCAGCGGAAAATATCACCGATATTTACATGGTGTTCGGTGAGCCCGGCGGTTGAGATATTCTCGCCGAAGGCGGGTGAAGCAAACCGTTCTGCCAGTGCGGGAAACTGCGCACGCCAATGGGCGTAATGCTCGCGTGGATAGTGGCACAGTGCGCGGTCTGCGCCGCCGTGGTAGCTTTTTTCCGCTTGCTCATCGCCTGCCAAACCCAGCGCAGTTAACTTGACTGCGCCGTCCACTTGGCGTTTGGCAATGGCGCTTGGCCGCCCACCGGCGTAGGACTGGATCTGACCAAGGTAAACCTCAGGGTGATGCATAGCGCCTCCGTTCTTCTTTTCCTTGATATTAAAATACGTGCCCGTTTGCCGATCGCTCGATGATGGTGGCGCGAACAGGTTCGACCGTTACGCACTCAGCAACATGTTCATTTTCATCAGGCTTAGCCCCGACACCGCGGCCAGCCGTAGGGGCGAGGCATGCCGCGTTCGTTTGTCTATCGTACGATGATCGCGGAGCGAACAGGTTCGACCGTTACGCACTCAGCAACATGTTCATTTTCATCAGGCTCAGCCCCGACACCGCGGCCACCCGTAGGGGCGAGGCCTGCCTCGCCCGTTTGCCGATCGCTCGATGATGGTGGAGCGAACAGGTGTGACCGCTACGCACTCAGTAACATGTTCCTTTTCTTCAGGCTCAGCCCAGCACCGCAGCCCCCCGTAGGGGCGAGGCCGGCCTCGCCCCTTTGCTTCATTGTACGATGATCGTGCTGCGAACAAGGGCGACCGCTCCGCACTCAGCAAAATGCTCAGTTTCATCTGGCTCACCCCCAGCACCGCAGCCCCCCGTAGGGGCGAGGCATGCCTCGCCCGTTTGCCCATCGCACAATTATCGTACAGCGAACAGGTGCGACCGCTCCGCACTCAGCAAAATGCACATCTTCATCGGGCTCAACCCCAGCACCGCAGCCACCCGTAGGGGCGAGGCAGGCCTCGCCCATTTGCCCATCGTTCGATGAGCGATCACCGGGATGAAACGTTAAACGTCGTGGGGAAATGATCGAAAATCAGCATAGCCTGAGTTGTGGCCGGATGACAGCGGAAACCGCCCGAAACAGTCGGGCGGTAAGCAGTATTAGAAGGTGGTCCAGTTATCCTGCTCGGATGCGGCGGTTGCCTGTGGCGTTTTGACGTCCACTTTTTTATGCGCGGCCGTTGGGTTGACGGTAACGGCTTGATGATCGGCTAATTGGAAGACAGAAACGCTTTGCAGCAGCATATCCGCCTGTTCTTCCAGCGAGTCTGCGGCGGCGGCGGATTCTTCCACCAACGCGGCATTTTGCTGAGTGGTGTGATCCATTTCGACGATCGCCTGGCCAATCTGCGCAATGCCACGCGTTTGCTCATCAGATGCGGCGGCGATTTCTGCCATGATGTCGCGCACGTGCGTGACGTCGCGGACTATTTTCTCCATGGTATTGCCGGTGTCCTCAACCAGCGTGGTGCCGGTTTGCACCCGATTGACCGATTCGGCGATTAACCCCTCAATCTCTTTAGCCGCCTGCGCACTGCGTTGCGCCAGATTACGCACCTCGCTGGCGACGACGGAGAAACCGCGCCCTTGTTCACCCGCCCGCGCCGCTTCAACCGCTGCATTGAGCGCCAGGATATTGGTTTGGAAGGCAATGCCGTTGATTAAGGTGGTAATTTCGGCAATACGCTGCGAACTGCTGGAAATATCGCGCATTGTCGCGACCACGTTGTGGACCAGCTTGCCACCCTGCTGGGCGGTTTGCGACGCATCGGTGGCTAATTGGTTGGCATGATGTGCGTTATCGGCATTTTGTTTTACGGTGGCCGTTAACTGTTCCATGCTGGCGGCGGTTTCTTCTACCGCTGCGGCCTGTTGTTCGGTGCGTGAAGAGAGATCGGTATTACCGGCGGCAATCTCGCTGGCGGCGGTCGATACCTGATTGACGCCCAGCTGGATTTTCTCAATCATATCGCGCAGGTTTTGGCTCATCGCGGCGACAGCATTAAGCAGTTGGCCCAGCTCGTCCCGACGCGCGCTGGTTTTTGCCTGCCGTAAATCACCGGTGGCGATGCGTTGCGCCATGTCCAGCGTATCGTGCAGCGGCCGGGTGATTTGCAGCGTGATTCGCCATGCCACCAACAGGCCAACGAAAATGGCGATCAACGTTGTGATGCCCATTTGCAACTGTGCGGTGTCGATGTTGCGGTGGGTTTGCTGTAGCTCATCTTTCATGAACGCAGTGACCAGCTGACCGATTTCCCCAGCATGTTGGTCTAATCGTTTGCTGATGGCCTGCTCTTGCTGGTAAGCCGGCAGATAAGCGGCGATACGCGCTTTGTATGCATCCAGCGCCGTTAGCAGTGGCTGTAATAATGGTTTTTGCGCCTCTGGCAGGCGCTGATTAAGCGCAAGCGCTGTGCTGCGGGCATCATCAATGGCGGCAATCAGCGGAGTTTCTGCTTCATGAGTGAGGTTGAGCAGCAGGCCGCGCGCGCCATAACGAACCAGCGTCAGTTTCTGATTTAGCTGAATGAACGCTAATTGCAGCTCGCCATTGGTCAGTTGACGTTCCACCTGAGCCAGACTGGCTTGCACTTCCGACATATTCCAGCTCTGACGCACCGCATTTTTATCGGCTACCGCCTGGATGAATAGCGTTTGCTGGTGTTGGTACTCCCCGATCAGGCTCACTAAGCGTTTGAGATCTTTACGGCTTTGCGGATCCCAATCCAAATCCTGTCCGCGTTTAATCAGCTTCACGGCATTAGCGATATGGCTGCGGTTGTTGTTGAGGTATTCCGTTTGGTAGGTTTGGCTATACATCGCCCGGCTATATTTAGCCTGATTGATTTCGTTATGTAATTGATTACTGAAATCGATGCGATCGGAGCGTGACTCGATCATCGTGAGATAGTGAATACCGGTGCCGGCAATAATCGCCGCCAGCAATAACATGAGAAAAAACCCAAGTCCCAGTTTTTTACCCACGGTGAGATGAACGAATTTACCTGCCAGTGTTTGCAATGCCGCCATGCTTTGTCCCTTTTTTAAGCGATGTTATGGAGAAAACCATCGGCTTTTGCGGGATAAACTTTAGCGAAATTTTGCACAAAAAAATGCCCGCGTTGAGCGGGCATCAGATAAATGGGGCGAATTATTTCTTCGCAGCGAAGCGGGCTGCCGCTTCATCCCAGTTAACCACGTTCCAGAATGCTTTGATGTAGTCTGGGCGTTTGTTCTGATATTTCAGATAGTAAGCGTGTTCCCATACGTCCAGCCCGACGATCGGGAAGCCAGAAGCGCCCGCAACCGCTTCACCCATCAGTGGGCTGTCTTGGTTCGCGGTTGAAACCACTGCCAGCTTGTCGCCTTTCAGCACCAGCCAAGCCCAACCAGAACCGAAACGGGTTGCTGCGGCTTTCTCGAACTCTTCTTGGAATTTCTCAACGCTGCCGAAGTCGCGCTCGATGGCGGCTTTCAGATCGCCAGACAGCGTGGTGCCGGTTTTCAGGCCTTTCCAGAACAGGCTGTGGTTGGCATGGCCGCCAGCGTTGTTACGCATGAAGGTACGCTTGTCAGCCGGTACTTTGTCCAGATCTTGGATCAGTTCTTCAACGCTGAGCGATGCCAGCTCTGGGCAGGCTTCCAGCACGGTGTTGGCATTGTTGACGTAGGTCTGATGGTGTTTGGTGTGATGGATTTCCATCGTCTGCTTGTCAAAGTGCGGTTCCAGTGCGTCGTAAGCGTAAGGCAGTGATGGCAGTGAATAACTCATGATCATCGTCTCCAGTAGGATTGAGCGGCGCAACATTGTAAGCACCGCGTAAGCAGTCGGATCATTATAGTTAATTAAATGATATTGAAAATGATTATCAATGCCCTATAAACGGTGCGGTTTTGCGCTAGTCTTTGATACGCTGTGGGTGAGTGAACACCGTCGCACGGCCGGTTTTGCTAAATCCGACCAGCGTCAGGTTGCTGCGTTCGGCGATCTCGACCGCCAAAGAGGTGGCCGCAGAAACCACGAACAAGATTTCTGCACCACACATGGCGGTTTTTTGTACCATTTCGTAGCTGGCACGGCTGGAGGCCAGCACCGCACCTTGCGACCAACCTTGTTTGGCGCGCAGGCCAAGCAGCTTGTCGAGTGCGACGTGGCGGCCAATGTCTTCACAGCCACCAAGCATCTCGCCCTGCGGTGAGAGCCAGCAGGCGGCGTGGGTACAGCCGGTCAATTGGCCGATGGTTTGCACTTGGCGCAGTTGCTCGAGCGCCGGGTCGAGTTGGCTGAGGGAAAAGGTTTGGCTGAAAGGCAGCGGCGTTACCGGGCGATAGATGTCAGCCAATTGCTCAATACCGCATACCCCGCAGCCGGTGCGGCCAGCCATTGCGCGGCGGCGTGCCTTCAGCCCGACAAAACGACGACTGGACAGCTCAATATCCACTTCCAGCCCGTTGCAGGTCTGATTAATATCTATACTGTATATATCTTGCGGTGACTCGATGATGCCTTCCGAGAGGGAAAACCCCAAGGCAAAGGCTTCTAGATCTTTCGGCGAGCACATCATCACCACATGTGAGATGCCGTTATAGACCAAAGCAACCGGCACTTCTTCGGCCAGCCAGTCTTGCTGTGCCGTGGCGAGTTGGCCGCGTTGATACACCGCGGTGCGGCCTACGCCTGTGAGCGGCGCCGCATTTATTTGCTGCCTTGGATCTATGTTGTTCACTGAATTAGCACCTATCTGTAACAACCGTAGTTACCGTATGGTAATATGCGTCGGCTGTATCGTTATCACTATAACAACGGTTATTTTAGCGCTTCACGCTGCGGCGGGGAAAGCGTTTACCCGAAAGAATTCGAGCCACAGGAAGGCGGCAAGGCTGGGTTTATCCCAGGGCATGGCAAACTCAGTGCCGAGGGAACCCGCGCAGTTAACGCATCTGTAGTTTGAAGTATGACGGGTACATTCGAAACAATGTGACACTAGCGAATAGAAAGGAGACCCCCATGCAGGTCAGCAGAAGGCAGTTCTTTAAGATCTGCGCTGGCGGTATGGCAGGGACGACGGTGGCCGCGCTGGGATTTACCCCGGAGCTGGCGTTAGCGGAAACCCGGCAGTATAAACTGCTGCGCGCCCGTGAAACCCGTAATACCTGTACGTATTGTTCCGTCGGCTGTGGGCTGTTGATGTACAGCCTTGGCGATGGCGCCAAAAACGCCAAAGAAAGCATTTTCCATATCGAAGGGGATCCGGATCACCCGGTCAACCGCGGCGCGCTTTGCCCGAAAGGCGCGGGGCTGGTGGATTTCATCCACAGTGAAAGCCGGCTTAAATATCCTGAATATCGCGCCCCCGGCTCCGATAAATGGCAACGAATCAGTTGGGATGATGCCTTTACCCGCATTGCCAAACTGATGAAAGAAGATCGTGACGCCAACTTCGAGGCGAAAAACACCCAAGGTGTGACCGTCAACCGCTGGCTGACCACCGGTATGCTGTGCGCTTCGGCCTCCAGCAATGAAACCGGTTATTTAACCCAAAAATTTAGTCGCGCTCTCGGCATGCTTGCCGTAGACAACCAAGCGCGTGTCTGACACGGACCAACGGTAGCAAGTCTTGCTCCAACATTTGGTCGCGGTGCGATGACCAACCACTGGGTTGATATTAAGAACGCCAACGTTGTTGTTGTGATGGGCGGTAATGCGGCAGAAGCGCATCCGGTGGGATTCCGCTGGGCGATGGAAGCCAAAATTCACAATAACGCCAAACTGATCGTGGTCGATCCACGCTTTACCCGTACGGCCTCCGTTGCGGATTTCTATACGCCAATCCGTTCCGGCACCGACATTGCCTTCTTGTCGGGCGTGTTGCTGTACCTGATGACCAACGAAAAAATCAACCGCGAATACGTTGAGGCCTACACCAACGCCAGCTTGCTGGTACGTGAAGACTTCAGCTTCGACGACGGCTTGTTCAGTGGCTACGATGCGGAAAACCGCCAGTACGACAAAACCACTTGGCACTACCAACTCGACGAAAACGGCTACGCTAAGCGTGATGTGACGCTGCAAGATCCGCGCTGCGTGTGGAACATGCTGAAACAGCACGTCAGCCGCTATACGCCTGACGTAGTGGAAAATATCTGCGGTACGCCAAAGGCTGATTTCTTGCAGGTGTGTGAATACCTCGCGGAAACCAGCGCGCACGACAAAACCACCTCGTTCCTGTATGCCTTAGGGTGGACGCAGCACTCGGTCGGTGCGCAGAACATCCGCACCATGGCGATGATCCAGTTGCTGCTCGGCAACATGGGCATGGCGGGTGGTGGCATTAACGCGCTGCGTGGCCACTCCAATATTCAGGGGCTGACCGATCTCGGCCTGCTGTCGCAGAGTTTGCCCGGCTACATGACGTTACCTTCCGAAAAGCAGACCGATCTGGACAGCTACCTTCAGGCCAACACGCCGAAGGCATTGTTGCCGGGGCAGGTGAACTATTGGGGTAATTACCCGAAATTCTTCGTCAGCCTGATGAAAAGCTTCTACGGTGACAAAGCGCAGAAAGACAATGCCTGGGGCTTTGACTGGTTGCCGAAGTGGGATAAAGGTTACGACGTATTGCAGTATTTCGAGATGATGTCTCAAGGTAAGGTCAACGGCTATTTCTGCCAAGGCTTTAACCCGGTTGCCTCATTCCCGGATAAAAACAAAGTTGTGGCTTCACTGTCCAAACTGAAATTCTTGGTCACTATCGATCCGTTGAATACCGAAACGGCCAATTTCTGGCAGAACCACGGTGAATTCAACGATGTCGACTCGGCAACGATTCAGACCGAGGTGTTCCGCCTGCCGTCTACCTGCTTTGCTGAGGAAAATGGCTCGATCGTTAACTCCGGCCGCTGGCTACAATGGCACTGGAAAGGTGCCGATGCGCCGGGGGAAGCGATGCACGACGGCGAAATCCTGGCGGGCATCTTCACGCGCTTGCGTGAGATGTATGCGCGCGAAGGGGGAGCCGTGCCTGAGCCGGTGCTCAACATGACCTGGGATTACCTGACGCCGGACGATCCCGCTTCGGAAGAAGTGGCGAAGGAAAACAACGGTAAAGCGTTGGCCGATCTGCGCGATGCCGATGGCAACGTGGTAGTGAAGAAGGGCGAACAGCTGAGCTCGTTTGCGCAACTGCGTGACGACGGCACCACCGCCAGTGGCTGTTGGATCTTCGCCGGTAGCTGGACGCCAGACGGCAACCAGATGGCGCGCCGTGATAACGCCGATCCATCCGGTCTCGGCAATACGCTGGGCTGGGCATGGGCATGGCCGCTGAACCGCCGCATTCTGTATAACCGTGCGTCGGCCGATCCATCAGGTAAACCGTGGGATGCCAAGCGCCAACTGTTGGCGTGGGACGGTGCCAAGTGGGGCGGGGTAGACGTTGCCGATTACAGCGCAGCTGCACCAAACAGCGACGTTGGGCCGTTCATCATGCAGCCGGAAGGCATGGGCCGCCTGTTCGCCATCGATAAAATGGCGGAAGGGCCGTTCCCTGAGCACTACGAGCCGTTTGAAACGCCGATCGGCACTAACCCGCTGCACCCGAACGTGGTGTCTAACCCGGCCGCGCGCGTGTTTAAGGACGATCTGGCAACGATGGGTAAATCCGAACAGTTCCCGTATGTCGGTACCACCTATCGCCTGACCGAGCACTTCCACTACTGGACCAAGCATGCGCGGCTCAACGCCATCATGCAGCCGGAACAGTTTGTGGAAATCGGTGAGAAGCTGGCGGAGAAGAAAGGCATCAAACAGGGCGATACGGTGAAAGTTAGCTCTAACCGCGGCTTTATCAAGGCCAAGGCGGTGGTGACTAAACGTATTCGCACGTTGCAGGTTAACGGCCAGGACGTCGACACTATCGGTATCCCGATCCACTGGGGTTATGAAGGTGTGGCGAAAAAAGGCTTTCTTGCCAACACCCTGACGCCGTTTGTCGGCGACGCCAACACGCAAACGCCGGAGTTCAAGGCGTTTCTGGTCAACGTGGAAAAGGTGTAACGGAGACGAGTTATGGCAATGCAATCTCAAAACATTATTCGTAAATCCGCGACTAACAGTCTCACACCGGCACCGCGTGCGCGCGATCATCAGGAAGAGGTGGCAAAACTGATCGATGTCACCACCTGTATCGGCTGCAAGGCCTGTCAGGTGGCCTGTTCTGAATGGAACGACATTCGCGATGAAATCGGCCATAACGTCGGGGTGTACGATAACCCCGCCGATCTGACGGCTAAATCGTGGACGGTGATGCGTTTCTCTGAAGTGGAAGAGAACGGCAAACTGGAGTGGCTGATCCGTAAGGACGGCTGCATGCACTGTGCTGACCCAGGCTGCTTGAAAGCCTGCCCGTCGGAAGGGGCGATTATCCAGTATGCCAACGGCATCGTCGATTTCCAGTCAGAACACTGCATCGGTTGTGGTTATTGCATCGCGGGCTGCCCGTTCGACGTGCCACGCATGAACAAGGATGACAACCGGGTGTATAAATGCACCCTGTGTGTTGACCGCGTTGATGTGGGCCAAGAACCGGCCTGCGTGAAGACCTGCCCAACCGGCGCGATTCACTTTGGCACCAAGGACGCGATGAAACAGATCGCGGCAGAACGCGTTGGTGAGCTACAAACGCGGGGTTACCAAAATGCGGGGCTGTACGATCCGGCGGGCGTGGGCGGCACCCATGTGATGTATGTACTGCATCACGCCGACAAACCGCAGCTCTACCACGGCTTGCCGGATAACCCGACCATCAGCCCGGCGATCACCTTCTGGAAAGGCGTGTGGAAACCGTTGGCGGCCATCGGCTTTGCGGCCACCTTTGCAGCCAGTATCTTCCACTATGTCGGCGTTGGGCCAAACCGCGTTGAAGAGGAAGAAAACGACGAGCTGCATGATGAGGAGACGCGCAAATGAAGAAGGAAAAGCCAATTCAGCGTTACAGCGCGCCGGAGCGGATTAACCACTGGATTGTGGCGTTCTGCTTTATTTTGGCGGCCATTAGCGGGCTGGGGTTCTTCTTCCCGTCCTTCAACTGGCTGATGAACATCTTTGGTACGCCTCAGTTGGCGCGCATTCTGCACCCGTTTGCCGGGGTGATTATGTTCGCGGCGTTTCTGCTGATGTTTATGCGCTACTGGAAGCATAACCTGATCAACCGGGAAGATATTACCTGGGCAAAAAACATCCACAAAATCGCCATGAATGAGGAAGTGGGTGACACCGGGCGTTATAATTTCGGTCAGAAATGCGTATTCTGGGCGGCGATTATCAGTCTGGTGCTGTTGCTGGCCAGTGGTATCGTTATCTGGCGGCCGTACTTTGCCCCTGCGTTCCCAATCCCGCTGATCCGCATTGCGCTGTTAGTGCATTCGCTGGCGGCGGTAGGGCTGATCATTGTGATTATGGTGCATGTTTACGCCGCGCTGTGGGTAAAAGGCACCCTGACCGCCATGATTGAGGGTTGGGTACCGGCTGCCTGGGCCAAGAAACATCATCCACGCTGGTACCGCGAGGTCCGCAAGAAACAACAGGAAGACAAACCCAGATGAGTATCCGCATCGTTCCTAAAGAACAGTTAGGGGCACAGCGTGAGAAGTCTACAGCGGCGGAAGCAATTCCGCCGTTGCTTTTCGCGAACCTGAAAAGCCTGTACAGCCGCCGCGCCGAGCGCTTGCGCCAACTGGCGGCCGATCATCCCTTGGGTGATTACCTGAACTTCGCCGCGACCCTTGCCGAGGCACAACAGCACGCCTTGCATGACCATCCGTTGACGATGGATTTGTCCGAGCTGTTGGTGCACAGCGCCGCCAGTGGCAAGCCGCCGCTCGATGTGAGCGTTTTCCCCCGCAGCGAGCACTGGCAAACGCTGTTGACGGCGTTGATCGCCGAGCTGCGGCCACAGGCACCAGAACATGTGGTCGCGGTATTGGATAACCTGGAAAAAGCCTCAGCGCATGAACGGGAACTGATGGCCGACGCGTTGCTCAACCGTGAGTTTGCGCACATCGGCAGCGAGAAAGCCCCGTTCATTTGGGCGGCGTTATCGCTGTATTGGGCACAGATGGCCAGCCTGATCCCAGGTAAAGCCCGTGCCGAATACGGTGAACATCGTCAGTTTTGCCCCGTTTGTGGCAGCATTCCGGTGTCTAGCATGGTGCACATTGGCACGGTAAACGGCCTGCGCTATTTACACTGCAACCTGTGCGAAAGTGAATGGCATGTAGTGCGCATCAAGTGCAGCAACTGTGAGCAAAGCCGGGATCTCAACTATTGGTCGTTGGACAGCGAACAGGCGGCGGTAAAAGCCGAAAGCTGTGGTGACTGCGGCACCTACCTGAAGATTTTATATCAGGAGAAAGACCCGCAGGTGGAAGCCGTCGCCGATGATTTAGCCACGCTGATCCTCGATGCCAAAATGGAAGACGAGGGCTTTGCCCGTAGCAGTATTAACCCGTTCCTGTTCCCCGGCGAATAAGGGTTCATCCCCGCTGATAGGCTGATACCACCGGGCAAGATGGTGGTATCAGCGACGGAGAAACTGAGCGTATTGGTCAGTTTCCGCGCCTCGGCAAGCGGCGTTATCTTTTCCCCGCCCATATCGGCCTGCTTATCTGGCATTCAACCGCGTGACTTGCTACGTTTACCCAATGACGCGCAAAGCGAAAGGAAAGCGAGAATGCTTAAAACGATAGCGAAATTCGCCACAATGGCTTGGTTGGTGAGCGGATTGGTCGCCTGTGATAACGTTGACAAGAAACAGCCCACCGAACCGCAACCCGCCCCCGAACCGACCGTCACCCAAACGGTGCCGCCAGCGCCAAAACCGGAGGAAAAACCTGCGCCGTTGCCGGGGCTACACGTTTCATTGCAACAGGGCAACATCACCTTTGAATTACCGCCGGGCTTTAGCGATCAAACCCCGAACAGTGGTTTCATCAATGACAGCAAATCGCACACGCAACTGTTCCTCGACAGTAAAGTGCGCCAGCGTACGGTCACTTCGGAAGTGGTGCCGCCAGAGGGCATGAAGCTGGATAACAGCGATAAAATGCGCAAAGAACTGATGCAGAGCATGATGCTGGAGCTGGGCGAGCGTTATCAAAACATCAAAAAAACCAAAGAAGAGAATTTTACCGTTGGTAAACAGACCTTTCGCCGTCTGGATAGCGAACAGCAGGTCAACGGGCAAAACGTGGTTGCTACCCTGATATTGACGGTATTCAATAAGCGGGTTATCACCTTGCAAATGCTTTCCCCCGCCAAAACGCCAGACGTACATCAGGCATTGGTACAGCGGATCATCGACACGCTCGCCGTCAAATAATTCCAGCTTACCGGGCTTCGTCGCAGACCAGATAAACCCACAGGTCATGCCCAATGGCTTGTGGGGAAGCAAGTGGAAAAATCTCTGGCAGCTTATATAAGCAGCTCGGGAGACAACGCAATAGTAGCCGCCGTTAATTGATTGCCTTAAATAATAATTTATCTATAAATAAATTGGATATAAATCTTCATTAACTAACGTCAGGTTTCTTCTATTTACTGATCAAAGAAGCGTTAACTCCGTTTCAGTTGCATGCGTTCACAATAAGAGAGAACAGAATCTCTCCCCCTTCTTTTGTATTAGTCACCACACAACAAAGGGCAATAGGTGTCATTTGACATCCATTTCTAATAAGCTCACCATACTGTTTATGCATACAGTGTTTGTGTGCATTTTACCGGCTTTAGATACACCTCAATACGCAGCCTACGCTGTTTCCTACTGCTAGGGGGAGTGAAAAATGCCACTTGATTGTAAAAAAGGATATTAAAAATAGGGAGTTTTATCATGACTGAGCAAAAGAAGAATGCACAGGTACTTAATGGCATCAATGAAGACATTTCCGAACTGAAATCGTTGTCCACGCTGCGCAAGCGTGTCGTCAGTGATAGTGAAATTGTATCCAAATCAGCAAGCGCCTTCCGCCTGGCTAACGGTAGCACCGGCGTGATACTACGTAACGATAGCAAGGATTTTTACACGTTGATCACACCGACCGGTCAGGCTTTGGATGGTTCGTGGAATACCTTACGCCCTCTCACTATTAATCTTGCTTCGGGTAGGGTCTCACTGCGCAATGGTGTTGATATATCGGGTGGTGCCTTGGTATCACATGATGCAGGGATTAGCGCTATGACAACAGGCCCCGCATCGCTCATTGATGGGCAGACATACGGCGCCCCAGAGATACAAACCCATTTCACTAGTGGTAATGTGACCACCACAATGAAAATGTCTACCCGCTTTGCGGCCGGGAAAGAAGAAATGGGATTAATTTCTTATCGGGATTCAGAAGGTGTTTGTAATGAAATGAAATTACGAAAAGGAGGCGGTTTAGATATCGGCGGATCTTTTATTTCAAGTAGCTCACACTGGGGAGTCATGAAATGTAGCGATGCCGTTTCGGAAAATGCCACTTCCGCCTGGAACTATGGCATGGTGCTTTATGGGCGAGCTCATGAACACAATGTCGGTTTTTCACACTATGAGCAATTCAATAGTCACACGGCCGCTGTTATATCAGTCAATGAAGATAATGTTAAAGTTAATATAGGATTTCACTTTAGAAGCAACGGAATTGGGTATGCTAATAACGGTTGGCAAACTTTTTCTGATCGCCGAATTAAAGACGACATCAGAGAAATCGATAGGCCGCTTGAAAAACTACTGACCCTCAAGCCTTACACTTACTACAAAAATGGCGATAGCTTTCGCAGTGCATCGATTATGGCTCAGGACCTTCTAGCGGTTCTTCCTGAAGGTGTAACGAATACTGGAACATTTATTAGACGAGATGGTGTGGAGGTAGACAACTGCCTGGCAGTCTCAAATGAGGCAGTGATTGGCTTACTTGTTGGTGCTGTAAGTGAACTTCACAAAAAGTTGCATGAGCAAGAACAGCGTCTTTCTGCTGTGGAAGATATTGTAAAGTCGTTGCATGAGAATATCCCTACTTCAAAAATAAAAACAAAGAATGAAAATTAAAATAATTATGATTCTGTCTGATTAAAATAAAAACTGCTGAATGAGTTTTTATTTGATTATGTGAAATCGCACCCTGGAATATACTCGTAGCATCAATATCAACTGACGGTTCTAAGTGCTCAAAGAAGAATGTGGAACTTCACTGAGTTGTAATCCTATTTGATAAGGCTTGGCCGATCGTCGGCCAACAGGCAGAGTTGATACTTTGAGCGCCAATCAGCCAATTGAGCGTATTTTACTATGGATAGATAAATACATTCGATAATGTATAAATAATCAAGGAGATGTTGTCATGGCGACACCCGCTTACTATAGAGATGGCGTACCCTATTCAGCCGATGGGCAGGTTATTATAACTATAACTAATGGCTCCCCTGGTATTACAGGGAGTATTGGCATTAGCCCTAATAATCCGTTCCCTATTTTTGTCCCGTGGGGGGCAACGCATGGTGGTGGGGGGATAGCGTATGATCCGAACAAGATTGTCTTTTACGGATTATCTGCTTTACGAGATAGTCAGGAAAAAATAAATAAAATCTTGGATCAGGCTAAAAGTGCTTATCCACCGAATGCAGAGAAGATCAGGGAGGAGGCCAGTGATTTACTTGCCTATTTAATAGTTTCTTGGCTTATTAATGTTCCTGAAATAAATTCAGTGGCCAATGCCTTTCAGGATGCGATTAATTCATTGCAAATGAATATTGACTTAAAAAATCAGGTGGAAGAAAGGGTCTCAGGACAAGTACAGGAGACGAAGAATAGCTTTCTGGATTTTATGAATAACAATAAGCTCTCGAATTTTATCGACAAGTCTGCTGGTATGATTGATGTGGCCATATCAACAACGGGGCCATGGTTCATCAATTTATGGAATGAGACCGTTCCGCCTAAAATTAACGCGGAAATTGAGGGGAAAAATGAACTCGTCACCTACCTTGATCGGGTGAATACCATTACGGAAGATGTGATTGCTAAGAGAAATGTACTGGCTGAGCTAAAAAACAGGGTTGAAGCTGAAATTCGTAAAGCTGAGGAGGCACGAAAGGCAGAAGAGGCGCGTAAAACTGAGGAAGCGCGGAAGGCAGAAGAGGCCCGCAAAGCCCTGTTTGGCAAAGCAGGTATTCTGGATGCACCTATGTACACGTCGGAGAGAGTGGAAGCGGCTAATGCGGCGTTGGCGGCAACAGGAGCAATCGTACTTAATCGTGCAGGCGGTATGGTACAGTTATCTACGGTGGCTAAGAGTGTCATGATGGCGGCCAGCGAGTTGGCCGGCTGGGTGTCGAGCGCCGTATGGCGAGGTACTATTTCTGTGGCGGAGGCTGCAACAGCCAGTAGCGTAGGGGCCACAGTCGGTGCTTTCGTTGTCGGATTCTGGCCAGGGAAAGCCGGGGAAGGCAGCGACAACGTTCCCGGTCGTGACATAGCGTTATTTGCCGTTCAGGCGAGCCTGGTTGCTGCGGGTAAAACGGCTGTCTGGCCAGAAATGAGCGTGGTCGATTTGCCTGTTCGCGGCTTTATTACCACGGGCAACAACGGTCAGCAAGAGGTCATGCTGGTTAAAACAGGGGTTGGAGGTGTCTCAGCCAGTGTACCTGTGTATCGGCCGGTGCGTGATGAAAAAACGGGTCTGGACAGGATAACGTTGCCGGCGGTGGCAGGCGTGCCATCGCGAACTATCTTGGTTAACCCAGCACCTGTCGAATCCACAGTGCCGTCCCATACAGGCAACGATACTCCGGTACCGGTGACGCCAGCGCACACCGGTACGGAGATTAGGCAGGCGGACAGCATCGTGACCATCCCCTTCCCGGTGAATGACCTCCCAGCGCTACAGGATTTTATTTATTGGCAGCCGGATGCCACAGGGACGGGTGTTGAAGCAATTTATGTGATGCTCAGTGGTATCTATGGTGAAACGAATGCCAAAGGTAAGTACAGTGGTCGAGACTTCCATATGGATAAAGCCGGGGGACCAATCCAAAATCTGGACTGGAAAGGTGCCAGCATTGATCGCGCCGGCGTTGATAAGATTAAATTACACACGGGGCGATTTGGGGAATCGCCCGAAAATAGAGTGATGATCGATCGTCTGGAAAAAATCCTGAAAGGGGAGTTGTCCCCGACTGATACAGATCGACGATTTTATACACATGAAATCAGAGAGTTGGAGCGTTATCGAGTTTTGGGTGTTCCCGATTGGATATCTCCTGATGATGACGGTGTTACGTGGAATAACACTCATACCGCGGCGTTAGAAGACTATAAATTAAGTAGTGATCGCTCTCTACTATACACCTCGGAAGCATTAAAATCTGGCGATGAATAAATTCAGAGAGGGAGTTATGATTGATTTCAAAACAATGTTTGATAATGAGGAAATATCGGAAATAGTTTTATTTCTTTCTGGCCGAAAAGATGGTGGGATATCCCACCCTCAATTAGATGGTTACTGCACTACGTATGGGAATTCTCGTATATCAAATATTGAACTAATTTCGTTAGTGAAGAATATGCGAGAAAAAAACTATATATCATCTAATGGGAAAGGGGGATATAAAAAAGGTCCAAACTGGGAGGAACCTAAATTTGTGGCCGAGAAAAAGTACGGCATCGAATAGCCGTCGGTGTTTTCTGAACGGTATGTTTTGAACAACGTCCAATAAACCTCCGTTGGTAGGAGGTTTTCTTTGGCGGCTAACTTATGGCTAGATCGTTTTTTGGGATTCTTGGAACAGTCAACATCGTTAAGCCGCCATGTTCAGTCACCAAAAGACCGACGCCTGTCGAATCTACAGGTAACAATGCTACACCGGTACGGAGATCGGGCAGGCGGACTGATCGCGCTGGCGTTGATAAGATTAAATTACACACGGGGCGATTTGGGGAATCGCCCGAAAATAGAGTGATGATCGATCGTCTGGAAAAAATCCTGAAAGGGGAGTTGTCCCCGACTGATACAGATCGACGATTTTATACACATGAAATCAGAGAGTTGGAGCGTTATCGAGTTTTGGGTGTTCCCGATGGTACGGTTCCAGAGAATAACTATGAAGTCTGGAACAACACACATACAGCATCATTAGAAGATTACCAACTTAGTTCTGATGAAAACCTGTTGTATACGCCAGATGCACTAAACATGACTAAATGAATTTAGAGGTACTGAAATGGTAGATTATAATGCAATGGTAAAGAATGAAAGTATGGCTGACGTTATTTTATATTTGGTTGGGCGCGAAGAGAACGGTATAGGATATCCATCTATAGATCGATTTTTTGGCAGGTATAACGCTGATAAAAAATATGAGGCATATAACATAAAGTTAATTGCTGAAACAAAGCTACTTGAGGAAAGTGGGAAAATATATTCTTCTAGAACCTATGGGGCGGGGTGTAAAAAAGGTCCAAACTGGGAGGAACCTAAATTTGTGGCCGAGAAAAAGTACGGCATCGAATAGTCTTCGGTACTTTCTGAACGGTATGTTTTGAACAACGTCCAATAAACCTCCGTTGGTTGGAGGTTTTCTTCGGTGACTAACTTCAGGGCAGAACGATGATAGTGGCTGTAATACGGTGATGCAGCCAACAGCGTGGTTTGTGAAAGACGCGAAAATCCCTCTCTGGGTGTCCGCCATACGTAAGTGGAAAAATCTCTGGGAGCTTATATAACTAAGTAACCGGGACGAACGCTGTCACGTCAAAGACGCAGGGGAAAGGAGGAGGGAATGAAACTGATCGGCAGTTACACCAGCCCATTTGTGCGTAAGATTTCCGTGATGTTGCTGGAAAAGGGCTGTGTGTTTGAATTCGTCAACGATCCGCCGTATGAGGCGGATAGCCGGGTGCTGACATTTAACCCGTTGGGTAAAGTGCCGGTGCTGATCGCCGATGACGGCGAGGTATTTTATGATTCGCGGGTGATTGCTGAGTATCTTGAGCTATTGCCAGCAACGCCCGCATTTTTGCCCGCCGATCGCGTCGTGGCGCTACGTATTCGTCAGGTAGAAGCCTTGGCGGATGGCGTAACGGAAGCGGCTGCGACGTTGTTTCGTGAGAGCAAACGCCCCTCGGCCCAACAGGATGGCGACGGGATGTTGCGCCAACGCCAGAAGCTTCAGCATGGATTGGATGCCCTAGAAGCGCTGGCGCGGGAAAAAACGCGGCTGAACGGTGCATCATTGAACGTGGCGGACATCGCCACCGGCTGTACGCTGGGTTATCTGAACTTCCGTCGTATCCTACCCAATTGGTGCGTTGGCCGCCCAGCATTGGTTAAGCTGGCTGAACGGCTGTTTGTCCGCGAGAGCTTTGCCCGCACCCAGCCACCTTGACATTATTGGCGGATGGGCGCATTTTTCGCCCATCTTGCTGATATGAAAAAAATAACATTGAGCGACCATGAGCACAGCAACCCACTCACTTTACAGCCAACTTCCCGCCATCGATCGCCTGTTGCGCGAACCCGCTATTGCACCTTTCGTCGCCACCCACGGCCCAACGCTGATTGGCGAACTGTTACGTCAACTGCAAGCGCAAGCGCGCGAAGCGATTAAGCAGCAGGCGAGTCTGCCCGACTGGTGCGATGACTGGCCGCAGGCCTTGCAGCAGCGGCTGGCGCAGCAACAGCAACCGGCGTTAAAAACGGTATTCAATCTTAGTGGCACCGTGCTGCACACCAATCTGGGGCGGGCGCAATTGGCACAGCCGGCGATCGACGCCATTAGCCAGGTGATGGGCGCGGCGGTGACGTTGGAATACGATTTAGACGGTGCCGGGCGTGGCCACCGTGATCGTGCGGTAGCCGATTTATTGTGCCAACTGACCGGCGCGGAAGACGCCTGCATTGTGAATAACAATGCGGCCGCCGTCTTGCTGATGCTGGCGGCGGTGACGCCCGGTAAGCAAGTGGTGGTATCACGCGGGGAACTGGTCGAAATTGGCGGCGCGTTTCGCATTCCAGACGTCATGCGTCAGGCGGGTTGCCAACTGGTCGAGGTGGGCACTACCAACCGTACCCATCTAAAAGATTATCGCAACGCCATCAATGAACACACCGGTTTATTGATGAAAGTGCACACCAGTAACTACAGCATTCAGGGCTTTACCGCGGCGGTGGATGAGGCTGAACTGGCGGAATTAGGCCAGGAGTTCGGGGTGGTGACTGCGACCGATTTGGGCAGCGGATCGCTTATCGATATGACTCAATATGGCCTGCCGGCGGAACCGATGCCGCAACGTCTGCTGGCGGCAGGCGTCGATCTGGTGACTTTTTCTGGCGACAAGCTGCTTGGTGGCCCGCAGGCTGGCATCATCGTCGGTAAAAAAGCCCTGATTGCGCAATTGCAGCAGCACCCGCTCAAACGCGCATTGCGCGTTGGCAAAATGACATTGGCGGCGCTGGAAGCCACACTGCGGTTATATTTACAGCCTGAACGATTGGCGCAGCAGTTGCCAACGCTGCGTTTATTGACGCGCCCCCAGCAGGAGATGCAGCAAGCGGCTGAACGCCTGCTGACGCGGTTAACGCCACATTTCAGCGGGCAATTCAGCCTGCGTGCTGAACCGTGCTGGTCGCAAATTGGCAGTGGCTCGCTGCCGGTCGATCGCTTGCCGAGCTACGCCTTAACTTTCACGCCGCAGGATGGTCGAGGTGCCACACTGGAGCGATTAGCCGAGCGTTGGCGTGGGCTGCCGCAGCCGGTGATTGGCCGCATTAAGGACGGCAAGCTGTGGTTGGATTTACGCTGTTTGACGCAGGAAGCGGCGCTGGCAGAGGCACTAAGCGTATGATTATTGCGACAGCGGGGCATGTCGATCACGGCAAAACCACCTTATTGCAGGCGATCACCGGCGTGAACGCCGATCGTCTGCCGGAAGAAAAACGCCGAGGTATGACCATCGATCTGGGTTATGCCTACTGGCCGCAGCCTGATGGCCGGGTATTGGGCTTTATCGACGTGCCGGGCCACGAAAAATTTCTCAGTAACATGCTGGCGGGGATTGGCGGCATCGACCATGCGTTGCTGGTGGTCGCCTGCGACGACGGCGTGATGCCACAAACCCGTGAGCATCTGGCGATTTTGCGTTTGAGTGGGCAGCCTGATGTGACCGTGGCGCTGACCAAGGCGGACCGTGTCGATCAGGTGCGGGTGGCGGAAGTGATGCGGCAGGTGAGCGCAGAGCTGGCGCAACAAGGTTGGGCGCAGGCACCGCTGTTTGTTACGGCGGCAGCGCAGGCGATTGGCATCGATGCGTTACGCCAGCATTTGTTGGCTTTAGCCTCCTGCGAGCGTCGGTTAACGCAGCGTTTCCGGCTGGCGGTGGATCGCGCCTTTAGCGTGAAAGGTGCGGGGCTGGTGGTGACCGGCACCGCGCTAGGCGGCACGGTGGCGGTGGGGGATACGCTGTGGCTGACCGGTGCCGATACGCCGCTGCGGGTGCGCGGTTTGCACGCGCAGAATCAGGTGGTGGAGCAGGCGCAGGCCGGGCAGCGTATCGCGTTAAATCTCAGCGGCGATGTGGGTAAAGCCGAGGTGACGCGCGGTGATTGGCTGCTGGCGCAGCAGCCTCCCGCGGCCTGCGAACGGGTGCTGGTGGCGCTGGAATTAGATAAGCCGATACAACACTGG
This sequence comes from Serratia sp. NPDC078593, assembly GCF_050268245.1. Classification (NCBI taxonomy): domain Bacteria; kingdom Pseudomonadati; phylum Pseudomonadota; class Gammaproteobacteria; order Enterobacterales; family Yersiniaceae; genus Serratia; species Serratia sp. NPDC078593. Next base: position 131,676 of record NZ_JBNNGK010000004.1, read on the forward strand.
CAATCGGTGCATGTGCATCACGCGGCTAGCCACCTGACCGGCCGCGTTGCGTTGCTGAACGCCAATCTGGCCGAGCTGATATTCGATCGCCCGCTATTTTTGGCGGAAGACGATCGCATTGTTCTGCGTGATATTGGTGCCCGTGAAACGCTGGGTGCCGCGCGGGTGCTCACGCTGGCGGTGCCAAAGCGAGGCAAACGACAGCCTGCGTTTTTGGCTTGGTTAACGCAGGTTGCGCAAGCGTCTGATGATGCGCAACGGCTGGCACTGCAGTTGACGCAGGGAACGCTGGATCTGGCGGCGTTTGCTTGGGCACGGCAACTGACAGACAGCGGGCTGGCGCAACGGCTGGACGAGCAACCCCTATTCGTTGCGGCGGGCAAGGCGCTGGCCGATGAGCACGTGCAGCAGGCACAGCAGCGTTTGTTGCAGGTGTTGGCGGATTATCATCAACAACATGACGACCAATTAGGGCTGGGGCGCGCGCGGCTGCGGCGCATGGCATTGCCGACGCTGGATGAAGCGCTGGTGTTTAAAATGATCGAACGGCTGTTGGCTGACGGTTTGCTACAAAACACCCGTGGCTGGTTGCACCTGCCGGATCACGGCTTGGCGTTTAGCGCGGCGGAACAGGCTTTGTGGCAGCGTATCGCGCCTTTGTTTGGCGATGAGCCGTGGTGGGTGCGCGATCTGGCGGCTGAGCTGAGCGTGGAAGAGAACGACGTGCGTGCCACGTTGCGCAAAGCCGCGCAGTTGGGGCACGTCACGGCCGTGGTGATCGATCGTTATTATCACAGCCAACGAATTGGGCAATTTGCCGGGCTGATCCGCGAACTGCACGCTAGCCAAGGCAGCGCCAATGCGGCTGATTTTCGCGATCGGCTCGGCGTCGGCCGCAAGTTAGCTATACAGGTGCTTGAATTCTTTGACCGCAGCGGTTTTACCCGCCGCAAAGGCAACCAACACCTGTTACGCGATGCCGGGCTGTTCTGACCACAGTTTTTATTACAGGCTGGCGGTCGGCGTTGGCGTCACGCCGCCGCTGTGGCGTTTGGTGATAAAGAGCGCCACCAGCGTGAGCCAGCACAGACCGCTCAGCAGATTAAACAGGTTGAACGAAGCGCTGCCGCCCCAACTGTAAGCGACTTTCGCCAGCTCAATGCCGAGGGTAAACACCAACATACTCAGCATGCCCATGGTGGCGGAAACGGTGCCTTTACTGACGTTGCTTGAGAACAGCGTCAGACGATAAAGCCCCGCGTTAGCCAGGCCGATACCGTAAGCGTATAAACTCAGTCCGGCGGTCATCCACAAATAAGCATGGGCAGAGAACTGTGTCGCCAGCGCGGCAACCAGTAGACCGATCATCATCGGGCCTGCGCCCAGTTTGATCAGATGCTCAACGCGATGCTTGCCGGTCAGCCGTGCCAGCGTCAGGTTGCCAAAAATCAGCGCGCCAAATACCGGGATCTGTAACATCCCGTACTCCAGCGTCGAGAGTGCTTCACCGCTGATTAAAATCACCGGCGATTGGGCAATCCATGCCAGCAGCGGCAGGCTGGCAAAACCGATCGCCAATGCGCCACACATAAAGCGACGGTTCGTCAGCACTTGGCGATAGTCGCGCCACAGATTCGCGATGGACAGTGCTTCACCTTGTAAGGTGGCCGTTTCGGGCATGGCTTTCCAGAGGCCGACGAAAGCCAGCGCAGCCAATGCGGCAAACAGCACGAACATACTCTGCCACGGCGCGACATGGATCAGCGCGGCACCGGCCAATGGCCCGAGCAGCGGCGCGATCAACGCCACATTGGCCATTAACGCGGTGATTTTTATGCAGACCGCCTCTTCGAACGATTCTTGAATGGTGGCGTAACCGACCGCGCCGATAAAGCACAGCCCAATCCCCTGTAAGAAGCGCATAAAGATAAACTGCTCGATGGTATTCACCAGCAAAATGGCCAGACAGGCGACGACAAAAAATGCCACGCCAGCCAGCATCACCGGTCGGCGGCCGCGCCGATCCGACAGTGGCCCGAGCAACCATTGCAGAAACATACCACCGGCCAGATAGGCGGTCATCGAGGTAGGCACCCACTCGACTCCGGCGTTGAAATCCGCAATAACCGCCAGCATACCGGGCTGAATCATATCGTTGCCGATATAAGCTGCGAACTCGAATAGCACCAGACACAGGGGGAACAACAGTGCCTTGCGACCCAAACGGGCGGCAGGGGGTAACGTAGTTTTCATAGTAATGTACTGACAAAAAAGGAGAAATAGGGAACTGCCAGGGCGGGAGGCGCAATCTGAGCGAGTTGTGGCGGCTATTTTGCCGTCAATGGTTAACCTGCGCAAGAGTCCGTGCTTATTTAAGCACAATCTGATATTCCGCCCAGGGGTTGTGATGATGTGGCACAGGCTATACCCTGACTTTTTGCCGTGTACTACGCCCCTAATCAGCCCGATAACGAGGTGGAATGAGTAATAAAATAGGGTGGATCGATAACTTGCGTGCGGTGGCATGCATGATGGTGGTGATGATCCACGCCACCACCTACTACCTGACCACCCCCGCGCTATTGGATGAACCAATTTGGCATAGCGCGAACGTGCTGAATGCGTTGTCACGGGTGGCGGTGCCGCTGTTTTTTATGATTTCCGGTTTTCTGTTTTTTGGTGAACGGAGCGCCAACAGAAAGCACTTTATCCGCATTGGCTGCTGCATTCTGTTTTACAGTGCGATCGCACTGATCTACATCGCCTGTTTTACTGGGATCGGTTTTTGGCCCTCATTACGCAATATCCTGCTGAAACCGGTGTTTTATCACCTGTGGTTTTTCTATGCCATTGTGACTATCTACCTGCTTTCGCCGCTGATTAACGTTAAACCGGTATCAGGGCGCTATCTGGCGGTGGCGCTGGTGATCTTGGCGCTGATCGCAAATCCCGGTACGCCGTCGCTTACTGTTGAGACGGTTCACCTGCTGCCGGTTAATTTGTATATCGTCGGCGATACCTTCTATTACATACTGTACGCCTTGGCTGGCCGGGCGATTGGCATGATGAATACCCAACGCCGCGGGCTCACGCTGTTGGCGGGAGGGGCCTTTGTCGTCAGCGTGGTGTTGATCGTGTTGGGCACGCGAAACCAAACGCAAGTCAACGGTAACTTCGCCGATACCTATTACATCTACAGCGGCCCGCTGGTGTTTATCGCCGCGGTTGCGCTGCTGGTGTGGTTCAAAAACGGTTTGTCGCAGCCGATCGGTTGGTTGGGTTGTTTTTCCCGGCATTCGCTGGCGATTTACGGGTTTCACGCCATCATCGTCAACCTGATGCGCAATCAAGGGTGGGTTATCAGCGCATATCCGCTGCTGGATGTTTTCTGGGTGTTTGGTATGGCGCTGGGGTTAAGCCTGCTCCTTTCTCTTGGCTTGCAGAAAATCGATAAACGGCGTCTGGTGTCTTAGTTTTCAGCCCAGCGCTGTTGTGCGCGTCGGAGCTGTCGTGCCGAAGAGAATCCCGCAGTCAGTGCCGCTTTTTCTACCCCATAGCCCTGTTGCAAGTGTTGTTGGGCGACGGCCAGACGTAATTGTTCGTGATATTCACGCACGCTAATCCCAATGTGATGGCGGAACAGGCGTGCTAAATGACGACTGCTCACGTGGGCTTTTTTGGCGACGGATGGCACAGACCACGCCACCTCAGGCTCGGCGGCCATCACATCCTGTGCGCGATGCACCGCTGGATGAAGATGATTACGATAGCGCAGCCACGGCGACAATTGCGGGTCGTCACCCGAACGGCGAAAATAGATCACCATTTCGCGTGCGACCTCCAGCGCGGCGTGCGCCCCACAATCGCGATTGATCAAGTGCAAAGCCAGATCGATGCCCGCAGTGACCCCGGCGCTGGTATAGGCGTTGCGATCCTCGACAAAGATACGATTTTCCTTCACCCACGCGGCTGGTGCCAACTGGCGCAACCGATCGATAAGGCTATGATGTGTGGTGCAATGATAGCCATCCAGTAAACCCGCTTGGGCGGCTAACAGGGCGCCGGAACAGATACACACCAACGTCAGGCGCTGCGCCTGTAACGCAGGTTGTAACCCTGCCAGCCACTGCATGGCGGCTTCATCAGCGCCGTGTTCTGCACCGGCTATCCCCGGTACGACCACAACAGCACCGTTTTCTAACTGAGTAGGCAGTGGCTGCAATTGGCTCAGTGTTATGCCGATTGAGCAGGTTACCTGTGGCTGTGGGCTGATGTAATGCAACACAAATTGCCCGCTGAGCCGTAGCGTTTCTGCCGGGCCGCTGACATCCAACGACAAGACGTTCGGCAACATCAGAAAGTAGACGGTTTTGGTCATGACTAATCCTGAGTGAGTTGCGCCAGTGCGGCATCTACGCTGGCGATGCGGGCGAAACGATCGACCAGCACCGTCTCAGTATGCCGCTTGAGTTGCTCGGTGGTAAAGAGTTCACCGTCTGGATGACGCATAGGAAAGGTCAGTGTCGCTTCGGTAATAAAGGTGACCTGATAGCCTAAATCGGCCGCCACTCGCGTCGTGGTTTCGCAGCATTGTTCGGTACGGATACCGGCGATCAGCAAATGCTGAATATTCTTTTCGCGTAGCCAGTCCGTCAACCCGGATTCAGTCAGTGCATTGTGAACCTGTTTATGGACGGTGACATCGGCCTGATGGCTGAGGAAAGGCAGACGCTTGACCCAACCGGACGCCAATGAAAACGGCCCTTGCGGTGCAACGTGAAAAACATCCACCAGCGGTATCCCCTGCTGTTGGCAACCCGTAATCAATCGTTGTAGGTTGGCCTCAAACATGGGCAAATCGTCTTCTTGCCAGAACGAACAGTGTTGGAATGATTGTTGAACATCGATAATTAACAGTGCGCTATGTGACATTTTTGGCCTCCGGTGATAAAGATACGACCCCATACTGCGTGGTTTATCGCTATCGAAGAAGGCCAAAAACGGCCATGATGCAGACATCAGCGGACTAGCTTAACCGTTGCTGACACTGCCGTACACTAAGCGCCCCTGATGGAAGGTGGCGCTGCGTGGTGGCAGGCGAGCCACCGCTTCGGCAGAGCAACTGGCGTTAACCAGAACGAAGCTGGCCTTGTCACCCACCTGCGGCCAGACACGTTGCCCCGCATCATTCAATGGCAAAACATTACCGGTGGCGATCGCCAGCGCGCGTGACAGGTGGAACTCGTCTGATCCACGATATAACTGAGCATAAAGATTGGCCTTTTCCAGCATGTCGCCGCTGCCGAATGGCGACCAGTGGTCGACCACGCTATCGGTTCCGGTCATCACAAATACCCCTTTTTCCGACAGTTGCGGCAGTGGCATCATCAGGCCACCGATCGGCACCGTGGAGGCAACAGAAATGTGCTGAGCGGCCAGACGGGCGGCGGTGTCTGCCAACTGGCTGGGGTTCAGCGTGGTGAGCGCAAAGGCATGGCTGAGAGTCACTTTACCGCGCAGTGCCGGGTTATTCTCCACGGTTTCAATCATATAATTGATCGCCGCCATCCCCGATGGACTGGTTTCATGCAGATGAATATCGACGCCTTTGCCGCTGTCGAGGGCAATCTGGAACATGGCATCGAGTGATTTTTCCATCGCGCCGTCAACGTGAGTCGGATCCAGACCGCCCACGTAGTGTACGCCCATCTGCATCGCTTCACGCATCAGGCCATCCACCTTCGAGTGCAGCAAGCCGTGCTGCGGGAAGGCGACGATCTCGCAGCTAAAATCATCACGGTGGTTCTCTAGCGCACGTTGCAGGTGCTCGAGACTTTTCAAGCCGCTCACCGGATCGATATTACAATGGCTACGTGCCACGGTACTGCCTTTCGACTGCAACAGGGCGATCAGCCCTTCTGCCCGCTGCTGTGAGGTGGGTAATAACGTTGGGATCAATGTCTGTTCCAACGCAATCATGTCCATGATGGTTTTACCCTGACGTGGGCGCGGTGCCTGCCACGGGCCGCCGTAAAAGGTCTTATCGAGATGGATATGCATATCGCGCAGGGGCGGCAGAAGTAGATGGCCATGGGCTGGGTAGCGTGGCAAGCGGCTGTCCAGCACGGCGTTGGCAGGATGGATCGCGGCGATTTTCCCCTCGTTGATTTCCAACGTGTAGCGTGCGGTGCGGGTGCCAATGATCGCGTCGTCTTGGTACTCGAAGCCGTCTTCCAAGCGAACGTCGCTCAGTAAGTAATGTCGCTCGGTCAACGTCATGGGTTTGGCGTGTGCGTCGCCGGCGGCAGTGGTGATGGGGGCGGCTTGGGCAACGCCACCGGTGAGGCCGATCACCGCGCAGGCGGTAGTGAGTTTGCCGGTTTGACTGAGAAAGGCTCTGCGGCTCTGTTGTTGGTTATTTTCCACGTTACGTTCCTTATCCAGAGGTGAACTGCTGCCAATACAGCCACTAATCTAAAAAAGGAATCTCAGGGTTGGCAGTGACATTTCTCACTGGTGATTATTCGATTTGGTAATAATAGGGCGAATAGGCACTGGATGGATTGGCCGGAATCAGACCAACTGGCAAAACGCCGTGAGCCGCTGGGCCAGCGCACCGGTAGCGGCGGGGGCACTGTCGCGGTAATACAATGCCAGCTCGAAATCGTTAACCGGCGCTAAGCCCTCGGCCGCGCCGAGCACGCGGTGGCTCGGCAAGCGGCAACTCGCAGGTAACAGCGTGACGCCCAATCCGGCGGCAGAGGCGGCCGTCAGTGCCGCTAGGCTGGCGCTGCTATAACCAATCCGCCAGCGTTTGCCTAGCGTATCCAGCGCCTGACACAACATGTCGCGGTACAAGCCGTTAAGCGGAAATACCGCCAAGGGAACCGGGGATTGCTCAATGGCCGGAAAGGTTTGGCTATCCAACCACAACAACGGTTCTGGCCGTGCTGCACGTGGCGGTTGTTTGCGACGCTGTTTGACCAAGATCAGATCCAACTCCTCACGGGCGTAGGCATAATGCAGGTCGGCGCTTAGCCCGCTGGTGACGTCCAGCCGTAAGTGGGGATGTTCCCGGCTGAACTCAGCCAGCAGTTCGGTGGTGGGCACCGCAAAATCTTCTGGCATACCCAGCCGCAACACACCGTCGCGCCAGATGCCGGTCAGTGCGTCGTGTGCTTCTTCGTTCAACGCAATAATGCGCCGGGCATAGCTCAGTAACTTCACCCCCTCTTCGGTGAGTAATACCTGGTGCGATGAACGCTCAAACAGCGGCTTACCGAGCATCTCTTCCAGCCGGCGCACCTGTTGACTGACGGTTGACTGGGATAAACACACCCGCTCAGCGGCGCGGGTAAAGCTGCTGCTGTCGCAGACCGCGACAAAGCTGAGCAATAACTGCGGATTAAACATCGGATAGCGATTCATTTTCCCACTGCTGAGCATTTTATTATTTAATTTTTCAATACTAACGGGGTTGTCTACAGTAGTGCAACGTGCCGGGTGGCATCAAAACCGCCACTGTGACGGCGAACAGGTTATGACTCATATTCAGGAAGAAACCGTGATCAATTATTTTGTTTATCCGCTGGCCGTGCGATGAGCGTACGCCGTTGGTTCAACCCGCTATTGTGGGCACTGGTGCTGATTGGTTTGAATATGCGGCCGCTGCTGACCTCGATTGGCCCATTGTTACCCACCTTGCGTCAGGCAACCGGGCTCAGTTTTGCGGGTGCCGCATTACTGACCACCTTACCGGTGTTAATGATGGGGTTGATGGCTTTGGCGGGTGGGGCGATCAACCGGCTGTGCAGCGAACGCATGAGCGTGTTGTTGAGCCTGTTAGCAATAGGTTTCGGGGCGTTGTGGCGTGAGCTGGCACCGGGTAGCGTGCAATTGTTGTTGAGCGCGGTGCTGGGCGGATTAGGTATCGGCGTGATACAGGCGGTGATGCCCGGCATTATCAAGCAGCATTTCCTCAAGCAGATGGCGCTGGTGGCGGGGTTATGGTCGGCTGCGCTGATGGGCGGCGGCGGGCTGGGTGCAGCCATTACGCCATGGTTAATGACGGGCGCTGACGATTGGCACCGTGCCTTGGCGTGGTGGGCGGCACCGGCGTTGGTGGCACTGATCATCTGGTGGCGAGTGAGCCGCGGGCTTAGCCGTTTGTCCCCCGCCGCCGCGGGGCAGGCGGTTAATTTATTCCGCAATCCGCGCGCCTGGCTGTTGGGGCTCTATTTTGGCTTGATTAACGGCGGTTATACCAGCCTGATTGCCTGGCTGCCGCCTTACTATATGCAATTAGGTTGGCAGGCGCAGGCCAGCGGTGCCTTACTGGCGTTGATGACGGCCGGTCAGGTGGCCGGGGCATTATTGCTGCCCGCATTGGCGCGCTCACACGACAGGCGGCCACTGTTATTACTCGCGCTGGTAATGCAGTTGGCCGGGTTTATTGGTTTGATTTATCAGCCTAACAGCGTGCCGTGGTTGTGGGCGCTACTGTCTGGCGTAGGGCTGGGGGGCGCTTTTCCTCTGTGCTTGGTATTGGCGCTGGACCATCTTACGCACCCGGCCGCAGCGGGGAGGTTAGTCGCGTTTATGCAGGGCATCGGTTTTTTACTGGCGGGAGTAACGCCGTATATTTCCGGTTTGCTGCGTGATTACAGCGGTGGGTTTGAACTGGATTGGCAAATCCATGCGCTGCTGGTGGTGGGGTTGCTCGTGATGACCTGGCGCTTCCATCCGCACAGCTACCGACGCGCCTTTAGTGAATAATTGCGGCTCCTTATAGTGTGATTGCCTGACTGAGCTTATCCAATAATAGTGGACACGGCACTAAGTGGGTAAGCTCAGCTCAAGACCTTACTGTAAGACACACCGAGCTGATCTCATTCATTAAATAATGGTGATTTTTGCACTAAATTTTATAGATGCCGTATTATGGAAATTATATTTATTCATACGCTGAGTGTATTGTCGTTAAACGTAACGAATTAATTATTGTTTAAGTCATGAGAATTGCTTGTTAATAATTTATACACATAGGTCAGACGATTTCGCTGAAAAACTGTTTCAACTCAACTACTGTTAGAGTTAACATGATTTAATCCGTACTAAAGTAGGGTTAACTGATGGATACAGTAGAACAACTCAACGGAACGTATTTTTATGATGGTTCATCCAACTTGAGTGCAGGGGAGTTATTCTTCTGGGTCATGGTTGACGAAACATTAGATCATTTCGGCATTACAGATATAGCAGCAGTCACTGGAATTTATCTTGGATCTAACAGTGTTAGCGTTGCTGGGAAGTTTGCGGGAGCAACCCCGGGAAGCTCTGTAGCATCTATCTATTCTAGAAGACTATTTCGAGGGCGAATGATGCCCGTAAGATTACCGACATGGATCGGTTTTCCTCCTAATGCAAAAAGAGTAATGACGCAAAGACTCGGTACTTTTGTGGGTCGAAGCATTCCTTTAGTCGGATGGGTTATATTGGCTGCTGATGTATCGATTATTTCCTTTAAAGCGGTCAATAAATATAACATCATCGCGAATCCTTCTGACCGTCTCTGGTAGGTGCTATATGAGCAATTCAGATAGCTTAGAACAGCAGGTATTGAACTGGTATAACAAAAACTGGAATGGGCGTGTTTTCCCATTTTTCAGGAAGCCAGCGTTGACACTGGAAATGAGTCTATCTACGGGTAAATACCCCTGGGCTGATGAAGATGCAATGGAAATCATTGACCAGTATTTTTTGACGTTCAAAGTAGATAGAGCAAATTTTACATTCAGAAAATATTGGCCCAATGAAGAAACTTTCATGCCACTTAACTGTTTACGCTCGAAAGAGGATAAATGGGAGTGGAAAGAACCAGAACCATTAACCCTGAAAATGCTTGTAGAATCAGCTAAGGCTGGCTATTGGCTTTATGATTAAAAGGAATTTATCACGATGGCAATCCCTTCTCACTTATGGCTTAAAGATGATGGTGGAGCACTGATCAAAGGTTCATCTGATGTGATGGATCGTGAAGGCAGTATTGAAGTTATTGGTTTCGGTCATGGCTTACATATTCCTACTGATAATAATACAGGAAAGATTACCGGAACACGTATTCATGCCCCGATGATGATTGAAAAAGAATTCGATAGCTCAACACCATATCTATATAAAGCCGTGGCAACGGGGCAATCCCTTAAAAGTGCCGAAATTAAATGGTACAAAATTAATGATGCTGGTCAGGAAATAGAGTACTTCAATATGCTACTTGAAGATGTGAAAGTTGTTGCTGTAACGCCCATTATGTACAATACAAAATCAGTAGAGAAGTGTAATCACATGGAGCGTGTAGAACTAAGATACGAAAGGATTACATGGAAGTATGTAGACGGCAATATTCAATATACTGATGCATGGAACGAACGAACCACCGCTTGATGTTTAAAGTGGTATATTTTACTTATTTATAAAGTATCACCAAAAATATAGATTATATTCATGTTACCGGACTGGATTTTACTAAAAATTCAGTCCCTAACCTAGGAGTAGAAAATTCAATGGATTACAATGCATCTTACTGAAATAGTACATGGTGGGGCTACCCACGAAATTTAACCTAATTTATTATTAGAAGTTATTATTGTTACTAAAAAAGACGCTTTTTCATGGGTTGAAAATTTTTTTCGTCTCTATATTGATTCTAATGCTGTATTGATTTTGAAGCATGTCGTATATATTAGGGCTTTATTGAAATCGATATCATGGTTATTCAAGCCCCCAATACGTAAACCGTTGAGTCAAGGCGTACTGACTTTCTCTTTCTTCACTATTGAGAATGTCGATGTTCTGTATGAACAGCAATTGCCTCATGACGATGGGAGCAGATAAAGAGTGTTGTAACGCAAAAAGCGCGGTAACAAATTGGTTAGCCAAATGCTGATGCCCAACCGAAGCCGTACCGCGCCTAACTCAATAAAACTTACTTGATCGTTGCCGTATTATTGCGGCACTTGCCAACCCGCGTAATACATAAGGCCAGCGTGTTCTTGGATGGTCTGGCTATCGCCAGTTAGCCGATAAGCCAGCGTGAAGGCAAAATCAAACGCTGCACCCGGCCCTTGAGCACTGATCAGATTGCCATCTTCTACCACACGCGCATTCACATACTCGCCATCGTTCACCTGTTGGTGCAAATCACCGGAACAGACGTAGCGGCGGCCTTGCAGCAATTGGTGACTCCCCAGCACATGCGCGGCAGCGGAGCTCAGTGGGCAGATGAGTTTTGCGGCACGGTCGTGTTGGCGTATAAACGCCACGACCTGCGTATTCTCCGCCATTTCTATCGTGGCCTGTGGGCCGCCAGGAATGACGATGGCGTCGTACAGCGTATCCATACGGCGTTCTAGTAACACATCGGCGAACATACGAATCTGACGATCGCTGCGGGTTTCTAACCGATCCTGACAGGCCAGTATTTCCACCGCAATATCCAGACGACGTAATACGTCGATCACGATAACCACCTCTGCTTCTTCAAATCCTTGGTTCAGCAGGATGGCAACTTTCTTAGTCATAGCATCTCCAGCAATGGACGGGGTAATCCCCAGACCGCGACAGCCTAGCAGATATTAACCATCGCGTGTTAGCGAGCCGCGGCGTGTAAGAACAGGATCGCGTAAATGCCACTTCCTGCTTAGCGCACCGGGTAATTCGCGCTATAATCTGCCCCCTGCTTCCGATTGCTAATGGAAGATCCTCGTCCCCGGTGGGGCGGCCGGACTTCAAATCCGGTTGGGGCCGCCAGCGGTCCTGGGCAGGTTCGACTCCTGTGATCTTCCGCCAATCAGTATCTCCCACACTCTCCTGAATTCAATCCTGTAGTAAATTCAAACGACGGTATCTGGTGGAGAAGCTGAACGACATCATCGCCAAGCATTATCCCGGCATGTTGCTTGCAAAATAAACGTCAGACGCGTAATCAGCGCAACATGGGCCTCTGGCATACAGAGCGCATTACACACGATAAGTGAGATTAAAGCGGAGAGGGCATGACAGATAAACACGTAATAGGAGGAAAGCGGGCTTGAACAAAACGCAACCTGTAAGTCTTACTTACCAGTTCAATTGGAAGGGCTCCGTCAGCTAAGTCGCAATATGCTTCACCACACCTGCGCCACACGGTGAAATACATCCAGCCAACGGTGAGTTGGCTGGACGAAAATGGAGTTATACCGACGGTGTCACAATCACTTCGTACGTTCCGCTGTATCTGCCGAGCGGGTAAGTTTCACTGCGCTGGCTGGAGGAAAACCGGACTTTCACCCCTTTTTGCGGGTCTTCAATATCCTGCAAGGTCGGATAAACCTTTTGGTTATTGAGCGGGTAAGAGGTGGATACCTCGCCGCCGTCGATCCGGATCCAAGCGGTGTTGATTATCATGGTGTCATTATTTTCCGACACCAGCCCGCCGCTGGCTGGCGATTGCAGCGATAGGGATACGGCGCTGGCATTGCCGACAAACTGAAACACCGGCGTAATGCCGTACATATAGCCTTTTTTATCCTCCAGCTTGATGCTGATCACGCCATTGGTGACATCTTTGCCCTCCACAAAAACGCGGACGCTGGTGCTGACTTCTGCCAACACGTCGATGGAGGTTTTTACCGTCTCAGCCGACAGGATTGGGCTGATTAACAGTGCCGCCAGTGCCGCCGGCAAATATCGATATTTCATGATGATGCTCCTGTTAACTTCCCGGCGTGATAACGGCCGTAACCGTGTCCAGCAACCTTGCCCCCGCTGCTAATCCGCGGGTGGTTTTACCTTGCAACGCGAACTGAACATCCAGAACGTCTGATGTGGCTTCGCCTGCCGGAATCTGTCCGTGGTAGGCGCTGCCCGGCACCAGATCTTTACCGCCTACGCGAATATGGTAAGGCAGGTAAATCTCGTTTGACGATACGCGCAGGCGATATTGATTATCCTGTTGCTGGGCGGACTCGAACGTCAGCGAATAAGGCAGCACCGATTCGCCGGCTTGCCGTGTTTTACTGATGCGAAGCTGTGTCGTGGCATTGACATCGTTTAACTCGCCAACCATCCCCAACCGTATATCCTGTTTGTCGAAAGCCGCCGTTAGCGTGGGGGCCTGCGTTTGGAGCACGCTTAAATCAAGGTAAAGGGGATAAACATCGTTGTCGCCGTCGGCTAAATTGAAGCTCACGCTGCCAATCTGTTGGCGCGTTTGGCTGCCGAGGTTGCTCCATCCGTCGGCACTGCGCGTCGTCGCATTATTTTCCACTTTTATGGCTATTCGCCGCGATTGTTCCGGTGCCTCCAGTAACACCGTTTCGCCACATGGCAGCCGATGGCCCTCTTGTATCAAGGTAAATGTCAGCCGTAATGATGCCAGCGAAAGTGCGCCATCCACGCAACGCCCCAGCCCGGTGGACAGGGTTTGTATCGTTAAGGATTTGCCCGCTTGTTGCGTAAAGGTCAGTACGTCATTCCCACCGGCGCTGGCGGTGCCTTCCGTCAATGTTCTCAGGGAACCGTCAGGCTGTGGTTGCAAAACCAGCGCGCCGTCGGCCAAGGCCAGCGAAGGCAATAGCAGCAACATTAAGTATTTGGTTTGCATTATTATTCCTTGTGCTGGCACTGTTCGTACACCTGCAACTTATTGTCCAACTCGAACGCCAGCGTACGATTAACGGTCAGCGTACGGTTATGCCCCGGGTAGACGTTAAACTGGCCGACAGATTTGCGCCCATCAATCACCAGATTATGCAGTTCGCTGCGCACATTACCGGTGGCGCTCAGTGTCCACTGCTGGCGATCGCAACTCAGCGCAATACCTTGGTGATGTTTGCTGGCGGGCAGATAGCGCAACAGGACGTCATAACCGACCGCAAAGCGTACTTTGCCTTTATCCAGCTCTTGCTCTGGATAACTGGGGCGAACGCGTAGCCGATAAACCTGTTCTTTTTCAACCGGTTTTAGCGGCATAATCCGTACTTTTCGCTCTTCGCCATAGGGAATGACCAAACGGGTCGGGGAAAAGACCAGTTTAGGATCGGCCGAGCCCAGTACCTTTACCCGCTGTTCTTGGCCATCGCCTGGGTTGGGCACATAAAAAAGCTCCAGCGTGACAAACTCATACCTTTGCTTGTCAGTATCGTTTTCGGTCACGCTATCTTTAGCCTGATACATGGATTTCACGGTGATGTAATTATCGCGCGGCGTCTCCTCACGAATTTCTTTCACCACCGGGAAGACTTCGATCGCCAGCGCGCTGTTTAGCGCCGCCAGCCCAACCAAACTTAACGATAATGCTGCCCACTTACTGAACTTCACAATTAACCTCACGAATTTGCATAATGCCATGGGTCATCCTGACGTTTTGTTCCAACAGCGGACAAACGTAATTCAGGCCCTCTTTTTTGACTGTTAACGATGTCAGGCGCTCGTCGGTTTTCAGGGTGAAATCCCCGACAAACAGCCCTTCTTCATCCGATAGTGCATTGCCGCCCACCACTCTGGCGTTGGCCAATGGTCGCCCATCGGCGTAAAGTCGTCCGGTTGCCGTCTGATTGCGCGTGGCGGAAACCTTGACGCTATAGACCTGCCCCGGCATCACCCAGGTAGACGGCGCCTCAACGCTAAGGTTGTAGAACGCGTCGGTTTTACCGGTAAAGACCTGCTCAATACGCGGGTCTATTTTTTGATAAGGATTCACGGCAAGAACGGTTTTTTGCCCGCCCTTCACCACTACCGGTTGCGTATTGCGGTTGCGCGCCTCAAAAAAATCGCCCTCTGGCAATGCCGTTGCATCGACGATCAGTGCGGCAGAGGTGTCACCCTGGCCCAGCGCTATCTCGCCGTCGCCAATAGCAAAACCGCCACGCTGCGAGAGGTAATATTGTTGATAGCCGTCTTGACCAAATGAACGTGAAAAACCTGCGGCGCTGTAACCCAAGCGGTTGTTCACCATGAGCCCCGCGTTAGCGTTGTTTTCGTCGTTAGGGCCATGATTGACGCCTGCATTCAGGGTGTACTTACCCCCCCGATCAAAACTTGGGTTCTCAAGGTTCAGCGCATAATCGGCGCTGTAGATAGCGTTATCGCTGCTGTTACCGTTAAGGCGGGAGCGTAAATACAGGGATTGATAGTGGTTATAGCTGTGTTCGCGCATGCCGAGTGTTAGCTGGGCGAAAACGCGATCTTCACTGCTGCTACTGCGTGACTGATGGTTAACAAAGGCGTTGATGCCACGGTGATAGCCAAGATCGACCCGCAGATTCATATCATCCACCAGTGAAAAGTCACGGCTCAGGTTAACGTCCCAGGTCTCGAATTGGCTTTTATTCTGACGCCCGTAATCCTGATAAAGCGTATTCATGCCATAACTCAAGCCCAGACCGATGCCCCAAGGGAGAAAGGTATTGGCGCTAAACTGTAGGTAGCTATAGTCATAGGCCGGTACGACGCCGAAGCGGCGAAAATCCTGCGGTTCACCGCGAAAACGATTATCCCGATAGCTCAGATTCAGACCCATTTGGTCAAAGTTTTTCGTGATGCCCGCCTGATAACCGACGCTGCCATTGTCACCGTAAATACCATCAAGGTAGAGCCGCTCGGCAATCCAAGTGTTAACGGGAATATCTAGGCTGGCATGGGTATAATACAGATCGCCATCCATCAGCAGCCCGCCCCCGAGGGAGATCGCAGACTGTGTGGTATACCCCAAAATGGCACTGACGAAATGGTTATTGCTGGTGTCTTGCTCCCACGCGTCACACTGGCGGCAGTTGCCTTGATAAGAGCGCGACGAAATCCGCCCCTGACGCGGGTCGTAGCGGCCTCCTTGCACCAGATACTCCAAATCACCCGAACGGAATAGTCCGTTGCGTTTAAAAAAGGGCTGCACTTTCTCTTCCCGCACGCCATTGGCCAGCCGCGAAACCAGCAAGACGTCATAACCGCCGCTCGGCCAACTGCGCGTATCCAGATATTGTAAACCTGCCGGGAACTGCTGCAGATCGATCAGTCGGCCATTACGGTAGATCTCGACCGTGCCTGACTGCGGTAAATACAGGCTGATTGGCGATGCAGCGCCAGAGCCGGGGTCAAGATAATTATCTGTCATATAGCCCAGACCGATGCCGTCAAAGCTGACTGAATTAAAAAAACTGAACGCCATGGAGGGGGTACTGGCAGTAAGATTATCATTAAGGCGCTGACGCCCGGCTTTAAACCGGGTGTTTTGGCTTTCCAAATAGAGTGCCAGCTCATCCAAATTGAAATCGATAGCTTTGGCGTAACTCCAGGTGCCCTTTAAATAACTGTTACCGGTCAGGTTAAGCGTATCATTAGCCGAAATACTCAGGCTGTCATCCCAAGAATCTGAAAGATAGTTAATATTATGATTATGAACAAAACCGGCTTGATTACGGTGTGGAATATAGGTTTTGTCATAGCTTGCGCCATCCGTTTTAAAATAAGCGGCAGGAAAAATTAAGCGCAAGACATTGTTAGACTCGTCAAGGTTGGCGACAATATCATTGTGGGTAAAACCCTGGTGGTTGACCCGTTTTAACGGTGCTGACAATTTCTTCAGTAACTCAGCTGTTGTCAGCGCCAATGGCGGCATATCGACGGCGGTAATTTGCCCGACGATAATATTCGGCGAAACCAGCAGCACTTCGTTTCTGTCATACTCGATGGCGAGTGATGCAATAGAGCGGTCGCCATAAATAATCTCAACGATGCTATTTTGTCTGGCATCAAAAATATCTTCAAAGCCAGCAGGCACCGGCACCGAGTTCGATGCATTCGATGGCGTTGTTCCCGTCGCCACCATGACGCCATACATAACCATGCTGATTTTTATTTTTTTATTCATGACTCCCTGCTTATATTAAATCACGGGTCTTACAATCAACGTAAACGTATTGAAATAATTACCTTGGCTATAGCCATCGATTGAATATTCAGAAGCAAACCGAATTTTGAGGCCATTAGCTTGGTTACCTTGTGCGGCGCTTTTCAGCACCGGCATGCGCAATGGCTGGTTGGCCGGTTTATTGGCACCGTTAAACGCAAATGTGCCGTGCAACGTCATATTCTGTCCAAGACCGCTGGCCGGACGTAATTCAAATTTATCGTCGATAAACAGAATATCGGCCTGATCCACGTTGCCGACGACATAAAAAAATCCCGACTCCCGCTCAAACTTGCGTGACAGGTTATTTACCGCCAAGGGAAATTCAATTTGCTCACCCGTGACGGGAATATAATGGTAATAAAGCGCGACTCTGGCGACAGACTCTGCTGAGATCTCAAGCGAAAGCTGAGAGTTCGGCAGGGCAAATGTAAACTGACTCCATAATAAAAGTGCCGCGCTCATCCCAGATAAATAATAATGAGAGCTCATAGAATAAGAGGGGTAACCTTTCGGTTACCCCGTTCCAGTATTAAGGTTTCGCGACTACGTTAGCGTATACCACACCGGTATACATCCCTTGTCCCAGTTCGTCGTATTTCTTATCAGAAACAAATTTAAAGGCCACGGGCAATTCACCGTGGGTGCCGTTTGCGACCAGAGAGAAGTCTTTCGATTCACCCGAGGTAGCGAACTCCTGAGAGCCGTTGCCCGTTACGGCACTGATTTTGTAGGTCAGATCGCTCAGTTTGCCGCCGCCGGTGCTGTACAGTGTGAAAGCGCCGCCGGTAGCCGACTGGCTGTCATCAAGCGTTAACGCGATATCCAGCTTATTCACATCGTTGTTCCACAGCTTAAGCGCCGCCGTTTGCGCTTCCATTTTTCCCGATGCGGCTGGCACCAGTTCAACATCCATATCGGTTATCGGGCGGCCGCTTGGGTCAGTAATTTTGGCGCTGTCAGGGACGTTAGCACTGACGTTGAATTTGGTATCGTAATTCGCTGGGCTTGCCGCCAGTGAAGAAGCCGATACCAGTAGGCCTGCCAAGGCAGTAATAATCACTTTAGTTTTCATGTAACATTCAATCCTTAAATATTAAATTATCGAAGACCAAGACAAACGCGGACGCTTGCCTTATATCAACTTGACTTAAATGAACCGCCGGATCTCTGCTTCAGCGCGCAGAGAAATACGACCCGGCAAGTTACGGTGAGGATAATAAGACCAAGCTAAAATAAACGCCTGAAAACGCCCCTTATTTGTTCTCACAAACTACCAGCTATTATTATTAATAATAATTAGGAGGTAAAAAAACAGCGGCGAGCAAGTCAGTGACTCTTAGTCTTTCAGAACGTTGTGGCCGACCTCTTCAAAAATAGCGCGGCGCAAATTGTCTTCCAGTTGATTGACGTTTTGCGGCAGGTAGAAGTTCTTTTCGCCGACGCACTGCTTCCAGTCGTAGGTTGGGGCATAGCCAATACCGATAAACGCTATTTTCCCTACGGACTCACGGGTGCTGATCACGCTGCGTATCTTGTCGCACATGCCGGCCGCCATTAACTTAGGTGTGATGCTGACATTGTTCGGTGCATCGGTGCCGTCGGAAACAACAATTAACACCTTGCGCGACGCCGTTCCCCTAACCAGGTAAGGAACGCCCATGAGAATCCCATTGCTGACTAACGTTGAGCCACCAGCCTCCATACTTTGTATCTGACGAATACCGGCCATACTTGAGGTCAGCGGTACTTTCCAACTGGTACTTTCTTTCAAGCAGGTGCCCGGGCCGGCCTTATCAAGCGGAATGGTGATATCGCGCACCTGACGCGGAATGGCCGCCACCGTAGCAGAGAAATTGACATAGTTTTCCAGCGCTGTCGTGGCGCCACCGGCCAATATATTCTCGGGTACCGGCCGATTGGTGACTAATGGAAAATCGCAATATCCTCCCTCTTTTCCACCCCAACTGAAGGGGACAAAGCCGATTTTATTATCGATATTGTACCGAAACAGTTCTGTGGAGAGTTTTAAAATAATTCGCTTCAGTTCGCTCAGCTTGGTGCCGCTGCCAAAAGGCTCCGTCATCGAACCGGAAAAGTCCGTCACAAAAATAACGTCAATATTAGAACGATATTTCCGTGCAGCGCCGTTATCGCCAATCTTCACCTGCTTATCAAAACTGGGAAACAGTGACGAAGAGAACCATGAATCCTGTAGCGTCTGCCCGCTAACCCGATATTCGACATAGTTCTTGCCTGCGGAGAACCCCCCGTTAACCACCACCGTGGGGGTAAACACCGCGACATCGTGACGCATATACGCGCGAAAATAGTCGCTAGACAGACTGTAATTGCGCGCCGCGCCCGCGCCGTTATCCTCTGCCGTCAGCGCCAACGCCGCCTGTTCCATGGCATCTGAGAGCCGCGCCCGTTCGGTGATATAGCGCGGCCCTTCAATCGCAAAGGAGGCCAGCGCCAGCAGCGCACCTGACATCAATACGAAACTGATGGCAAATGCACCGCGCCGATCGTGATAAAAACGCCGCAGCCCGTTTAACAGGTGTGAATGCAAAGACATAGCTGCTCCTTTTTATTGATTTCCATTCGCAGAATTTCCTTTTCATCATCCAGGCAGATGAGAAACGGCAGGGCTTCTGGGCGATAGCGCGCGGCGCCCAATCCGCGACGGTCTGGCCGATAGTTCAGGCCACCGGAAAAATGGGCACCGTGCGGATTAATATCAAACACCTCAACGGCAAGACGTGCGCGCAGCGCCGGGCTATAAAACAACATTTGATTCATCGCGTTGACCAACTGACCTTGCGCCGGTCGTGACGAATCGATAAACACCACCGCCCGCGTCTGCGCGGCCAGTAGCCCCGGAAGTAACAGCAACATAAGACACAGTGCCTTCATGGTTACCTCACCATCACGATCGCGAATGAAGACATGACGGGCCGCTCATCCAGCGCCTTGGTCAAACGGGTGAACCAACTGACGGTTGGCAGACAGATTGAAACCTGATAGAGCGGCACCCAGCGTCCGTAGCTGCCTTTCGGCGTCAGTTGGGTGAGCTGGTTCAGCGGTTGTGGTGCCTGACACTCCCCCGCGCTGCCCGATCGCCAAGTGCGATACAGCACCACTTTTTTGGAGGTATCGCTCAGGCTGCTAGGATCGTTGAAATGGATCTCCTCCACCTGTACGCGTAGCTTGGATAGGTCGGCATTGGCATGCATATCACGCAGCATTTTTTCCGCCAATCGCCGTGACTGGTCGATGTCCTTTTGCTCTAGCCTTTCACGCGCATCAAAAAGCTGGATGCGTTCGCGCAGCACTCCGGCAACGGAATAAGACACCCGATCCAGCTTACCGACCATCGCCTGACGCATCACCAGATCGGCCATAAACAGCACCATGAAAATCAGCACAATGGAGATAACAACAAATTCAACCGCCACCGCGCCGCGCCGATCACTCCATAAATTTGGAGCGTTCAAATTCCTGAACAAAGATCACCTCGCGATTCATTAAGTTATCGGCCCACAATTGGGGGAAAGGGAAGAACATGGGATGGTAGCGGTAGGAGAGTTGATAGCGCGCCAGTGGCCGATAGCGCGCGTTGCCGCCGCCGCCGGTCGCGACCATATCGTCAATCGACTGGGCATAGCCGATGTTGATGGATACCGCATCCGCGTGGGTTAAAAACCCCCACAAGGCTCCGCCTTGCTCCGTCAAACGTTTTTCAAAGCGAGCACGATAGCCGCCGCCTTGCGCTGCGGAGGCGTTTTTCGCTTCTTTTGCCGCTTCGGAAACGGCCAGATCGATAACCGATGAAACGTAGGCGAGGCGGGCGCTTTCGGCCATGAACAGCACCAGCATGATGAATATCGCCACGGTTAGCGCAAACTCGATGGTCGCTACGCCGCGCCGATCTTTGAGCAGCGCCGAACCCCGCGATTTCTTTTTCCACGCGGCCAGCATTAACTTACCTCCTGGCCGGTTGGTGATATGCCTGCTAGCGCATCGATGAGTTCGTCCGGGCTTCGGGACAGGTGCTCATTTTCAATAATGGCACGGGCATAGCGACGGTCGCCGACCTTCACCAGGGACAGCACCAGGTTACGCAGCATTTGTTCTTGTTTTCTGCCGCGCAGATATTGCGGCAGCAGCAGCCCTACGGAATCCTGATAACGGCCGTCCATCATTGCCACCATCGCCAGATTATTGAGTGCCACATCGTCCGCGATAAATAGTGCGCGCGATTGCTCAATGGCGCGTTGGCCTTCATTTAACTTACCGGATAGCGCCAACGCCACGCCGCGCAGGTTATAGGCCTCCGCACTTTGTGGATCGTGCTGTAACATTTTATCCGTCACCCGCACCGCCGGGGCGTAATCGCCCAGCGCAATCATATTTTGTGCCTGCAGAATATACACTTTAAGATCGGGTTTGTTATTCAGCGGCTGTAAGTAATACAGTGAAGATTTATAATCGCCGGCCAGATAGTAATAACGCGCCAGTTTTAACCTAACGTCGGGTTGATCATTATTTTTTAGCCAGCTGCGGTAGAGAGTAATTAACCCACTATAATTCTTCGTCTTAAGTAAGATATCTTCCTGATAAGTCACTTCATCACTATTTTTGGGTACATGCGGCGCACAGCCAGAAAACAACAGAGTACACAACGTCAGTAAAATAACTTTATTAGAACATCGCATTTTTCATAATCCTTAAAATGCCGGGGGCAGCGATCAGTACGGTGATTGGAAACATAATGAAAAGGATCAGCGGCACGCTCATTTTGGCCGAAAGGCTGCCTATTTTTTCCTCAGACTCGAGAAGCTGCAGATCGCGAATGTCCTTCGACAGCTCCATCAGATTTTCATAAAGTGAGGTGCCATAATGCACACTTTGCTGTAACGCCGAGCAGAACATCCGCATCTCGGTTTTATCGATCGCGCGATACAGTTCCAGCAGTGCTTCTTCCAGCCCGCTCACGCCGGCGCGTTTCACTAAATAACGCATCAGAGACGCCAGGTTTTCGTCCAGATCGTCGGAGCGTTCAGAAATAAACTTAATTGCGCTTTCGACGGTCATTCCCGCCTGAATGCATACCGCGATTAAATCGACGAAATAGGGCAGTGCATCCAGCATCAGCTTCATTTTTGTTTTAAGCATCGGCTTGATGAACATCGCCGGTGCCACAATGACCATAACCATGACCAGCATCATGACCATGGCCAGCCCTTTGCTGCCGATGGACAATATACCCAGTAGCTTGGCACCCAGCAGCAGCACGCCAACCCCGCCCCATAGACGCAATTTCAGCGACAGGTTGTCGTCTATCCGCTGTAAGAAGGTCAATAGCGTGCTATTGCTAATCATAATGGTGCGGTAATCTAATAAAGGCTGTTCGCCTTTTTTACCGCCCACCTCTTCTGGCTCAATAACCTTGCGCCTTTTCCCCCAGAGCTGGAACTTAAACAGCGCCAGAAAAAACAGCAACAGGCCCGGCAGTAATACCATCCAGTAAAATAAGGTGTTCATTACGTGGCCCTCTTGACCAATATCCAGATAATGGCCATGCCAATGGCCTCGCTGCCAATGACGTAATACAGAATCAGGCGTCCCACGGGATCGTTGATAATGAAATCGAAATTCTCCGGGCTGAAATACTTCATGCCGCATAAAAACAACAGAGGAATGGCGGCCACAATTTTGGCCGACATGCGCGCTTCAGACGTCATTGCTGCCTTACGCCGAGCCATATTCTTACTGTTAGTAATAATCCGCGACAAACGCCCGACCAGTACGCGCAACTGACCGCCGCGTTGGAGGCTGACCAGCATCACGATCACGAAAAAATAAAACTCGCGGTAGCGGTATTCCAGCCAGGCATCTCTGAATACCCGCTCGGGTTCCTCGCCCAGATTTAACCGCCGGTCGATACGCTTAAACACCGCGCCAAGTTCGCCATCCACGCCTGCGCCACAGCGGTGCAGGGCTTGATGAATACTGTTCCCGGCGGAGGTTGCGGCGTTAATCACGGCCAAGACCTCCGGGAAGCGTTCATCAAAGTAACGGCGATGCAGCGCCCGGCCAATGCGGATCTGCGTGATAAACACGCACAACAGCACGGCGGGGAAAAAGAGCGCCATATCGAAACCGAGCCAGTTGGCATTCAGCAGTAAGAGTAGGATGAGAACGATAACGGCGGTTATTGCGCCTTTGCGTCCTTGCCAACTGCCATTACCCAGGGCGTAGAGCTTCCATTCAATCCATAATGGCTCCAGATATTTTCGCCATAGCGAAGGGCGGGCATTCGCCGACTCATGGGCTGCGGTAATTGAGCCTGACAGCTTTTTTAGGCGAAAGTAATTCACCAACAGCAGAGCCAGGCCAAGTATCAGGATCACATAAGGCATTCGCTACTCCATGCCAAAGATTTGTTTTAACTCTTCGTTTAAATTAAACATGACGGCATTACGCATCACTGCAGAACGCATTAGCAGACCATGATTAACAAATTCCCCCTTTATTTTCCCCTGTTCATCACGCTCAGACTGACTCTGGAAAGAAAAAATATCTTGGAGAATAACCCGGTCACCTTCAATGCCCATAACCTCACTTATGTTCATTATTTTTCGTGAACCATCATTTAATCTTGTCGATTGAATAACAATATTGACCGCAGAGACAATATTGCGCCGGATTGACTCAATGGGAATATTCATACCCGCCATCATCACCATATTTTCCAGACGTGAGACGGCATCTCGTGGGTTATTGGCGTGCAGAGTAGACATTGAGCCATCATGGCCGGTGTTCATTGCCTGCAGCATCTCAAACGATTCTTCGCCACGGCACTCGCCGACGATGATGCGATCCGGTCGCATCCTCAGCGAGTTGATCAACAAAGCGCGCATGGTGACTTGGCCGGTATTCTCAACCCCCGCCAGACGGGTTTCCATCCGCAAGACATGCGGTTGCATTAAGCGCAACTCCGCCGCATCCTCCATCGTGATAATGCGCTCACTGGGATCGATATATTTCGACAGTGCATTTAACAGGGTAGTTTTTCCCGAGCCGGTGCCGCCGGAGATAATGACATTCAGCCGGCAGCGAGCAACGATAATTAAAAAATTAGCCATCTGCCCGCTCATCGCGCCAAAGCGGATCAGGTCTTCCAGCTCGATATTGCTTTTCCCGAATTTACGAATGGAAATCGCGGTGCCGTCTAAGGCGATAGGCTGAATGGCGACGTTAAGGCGGCTGCCGTCTGGTAGGCGCGCATCCACCAAGGGTTGGCTTTCATCCAGTCGACGACCAACCCGCTGCACCAGACGTTTGGCAATATCCGTCAGTTGGGCATTATTGATAAAACGGCAATCGGTGAGTTCCAGCTTACCCCGCCGCTCGACAAATATTTTTTCTGGGCCGTTGACCAGAATATCGTTGACGGACTCGTCCTCGAGTAACGGACGCATTGGGCCAAAGCCCATAATTTCATCCGCCATGCACTCCGCCATGCGCAACTGATCGTGGCTATTCAGGTAGAGATTTTGCTGTTCAATCACCCGCTCTAACAGCCGATTCATTTCGATTAATAGCTGGGCGCGATCGTGCATCAGGTGTTCGAGTTTATTAATTTCGATATTTTTAATGACGCCTTCGCGCAATATTTCTTGCAGCTCAATACTCATATCCATTTAAGATTTCCTTTTTATTTCCGGCAACCAACGAAAGCGGGTGCTTTTCGGCTTAGTGAATTCACCTAATACCTGCTGGAGCAGAACGTCCAACAGCGCTTTCTTCGGCCGCAATCTCAGTGCAGAAAATCGGGCGTCCGCGCGCGCATTGCGCCAAGGGAACATAATGTCTACCTTGCGCCCCAGCAGCAGTTGCAGATCCTCCACACCCAGCATGTCTGGCGTGACGGGGCGGGTATCATTGAGGCAGAGCAATAGGCGTCGCGGCGTATTTTGCGTGCGGCAGATAGCATCGTGTATTTCGGCAATCTGTCGAACCGTCCGTACCGACGACATAGAGCGATCCAGCGTTAAAATCAGGCAGGAGGTTCGCTCGACGATTCGCCGCAGCTGTTCCTTTTCGGCAGAATTAATGGATTCTTCAAAGATAACGAAGTTGTATTTCTCGAACGACTCGCTGGCCAAATCCGGGAAGTTAGCCTCCGCCCAACTCATGGCATCCAGATGCCGACTAATGGGCATTAAGCTCTGGGTAAATTTCTTGTCGAACAACAGATCGAGATCGTGCGAGCCAGATTTCCCTTGAATAAACAGCGTTGGCTTCTGGCGTAGCTGCACCAAACGGTTAACCAACTGATAAGCAAGCGTGGTGTTGCCGATCCCGCCTTTGCAGCCCAAAAAACCGATATTGACCGATGAGCGCCGCACTTTCGCCACCGTGCCCGACGTGGCGGCCTGAACCAGCTCATCCGTCTGGGTATGCAGGTAAAAATAGTGAATGCCATGACGGACAAATGCTTGTGCCAGAGAGATGGAATCGCTGTCTCCCACCGCACAACACCAGACACCGCGAGGTACAATGCCCTGAATGGATAACACAATATCGTCGGCTTGCTGCAACGCCCCAATATCGATAATGACGCCCCAGGCATGTGAGGAAAGTGCCTTATCGCTGGGCTGCCCCGGCTCCCAGGAAATATGTTCAATCTTATTAAAACCGGCCTGGCTAAGGCGTTGGTTTAATTGTTCGTTAACCGCTTCACGGACGGAAAGAATATAAAAAACTTTATCCGTCAGTGCCGCCTTCTCTTCTTTTTGTTGGGGAAATAACAGCATGGTCATTATCCTTAAAAATAAAACTTGTTAGGATTACTCATGGTGGCGCTACGGGTATTGTTCAGCGCGCACCCCAGCTCATCACGATGATCAAACCGATAATTTTGCGCGTTGTAATGACAGTCAGGTAACCGGAGCACCACCTGGCGAATCCAAATCTCCAGCCCGCGGACGGCTTGCTGTTGGTAGCCGCCGCTTTCGGGGATTAACAAAATGCGTTCCGGCGCAATCCCTTTAGCAATGAGCATGCTGCGTAGCGTTTTGGCGCTATCAGTAAAGCGATCGTCTACCCATACCAGTTGGATACTGCCCGAAAAGCGTTTCCCGCTAAGCGCCAGGATCTGGCCCGCCGTGATCTCTAGCGAAACTTGGCCGGTATCAGTTAATTGCAGTTGGCGTTCATCAAGGCGTGGCATTCGCCAAGATTCGGCATGTGCAGCCGATGCCCATGCCATCACGGTTAATAACAGGCAACAAAGCGTCTTCATTTAATAAACCCTCCCTGCTCAACAAACTCCTGCGCGAGCTTGCGATCGCGAAGATTGCTGATGCCGTCGAAGTTGAAAAAACGTGCCCAGGTTGAGCTGCGCTGAAAATCAGGCATGACTACTTCGCGTGCACCCACGGGTTTGACTAAGTTGACGGTGGCGACCACCATTAACTCCCCGCGTTTCCGTGAGGTTGTCGCATTGCGGAACAGCGCACCGAGAATGGGGACGTCACCGATAAACGGCACCTTGGATAACGCCTCGCGTTCGTTATTACTGATAAGACCGCCGAGCAAAAAGCTCTCGCCGTCTGCCAGCTCCACAGTGGTGCGGGCCCGGCGCGTTTGGAAGGTTGGGAAACTGTCGCCAGCGCTAGTGCTAAAGGTGCTGTCTACATTGCTGACTTCTTCACCCAAAATAATGCGAATGCGGTTGCTGTTACTGACTTTGGCGCCGACATTGAGCTTGATGCCAAACTCTTTGTACTGCACGTTAGTCCCGTTGTTATTGGAACTGGTGACGACCGGTATCTCGCCGCCGACCAGAAACTCCGCCGTCTCGCCGGAGAGTACCGAAAGGTTGGGCTCTGCCAGCACCCGTGCCACGGAATCATTACTGACGGCATGCACCAGACCGGTCAGGGTATCCGCGTCGAACTTAACAAAGCGGAAGGTCCCCGTAGCTGCGCCTATCGTGCCCCAATCAATGCCGACGTTATCGGTGAAGTCTTTGGTGACCTCCACCACCGACAGTTTTACATTGACCTGATTGGTGGCGGGCAGTTGCAGCTTATTGATCACCCCCTTGTAAACCACTTCATTTAACCAGTTGCTACTGTTTTTCCCCTCGCTGCCGCCGCTATTACCGCTGATGTCGGCAATTTCTTTTTTGGTTATTTGCTGCTGCGCGCCGATACCTTCCCCGACGATTTGATAAACTTTATCGCGATCTTCCTCCGTTGCGACGGTGCCGCTAATCACGTAGCTTTTACCCATTTTTTGTATGGTGACCTGACTATCTGGTGCAACCTCGGTGATATGCTGTTGTAATTCGCTGAGCAGCGCATCAACCACCAGTGTCGTTTTCATGATCTGCTCGCCATCCTTATCAAACACCACCAGTTCCGCCCGGCCACTGTCGCGCGCATAAATAATGAGCCCGCGGTCGCCGATCACCTCATAATCAACAACCTCGGGTGCGGAGATAAAGACGGTATCGATCTCTCCCTTTACCTGAATATTTTGTGTCGCGCCTGGATTCATATAAATTTCCTGCGCATAGCTGGTGTGAGCTAGGAAAATCCCGGCCAGCACCATAGCGACACGCATGCGATTTACCAAAGAGTGGAACCAACAGGTGATATTTCTCTGAGCTTTTATAAGGCGTATCACTGCTCACCCCGCAACTCTTTAATTGTCTTAAATTGAGGTAACACCTCATCCATTTTTATTTTTTGTTTATTTCCCATACCATCCTCAGCGGGGAAGAG
This sequence comes from Serratia sp. NPDC078593, assembly GCF_050268245.1. Lineage (NCBI taxonomy): Bacteria > Pseudomonadati > Pseudomonadota > Gammaproteobacteria > Enterobacterales > Yersiniaceae > Serratia > Serratia sp. NPDC078593. Next base: position 159,423 of record NZ_JBNNGK010000004.1, read on the forward strand.
TAAGATCTCTCCGGTTTTTTCAACGACCCTCAAGTCAGCTAATTGTTTCTGATTCATGCGTAAAACAATTTTTCCCACCTCTTTCTCAGTATCAAAAGTGCGTACCTCTTCTTTTTTTCCCTCGCGTTGAATATCAAGAATGCTTAATGGACCGGTAACCCGACTTAAGGCATATTTTTTATTGGCTGAACCCGTACTACTTCCTGAACCTTCAGTCATACCGCCATCGTTAGCGCCGTTATTTTTATTGCTCTCGGCAATCCTGATATACAGTGCCACCTTATCGCCAATAGACAGTGAGGAAAGTAAATATTCCTCCTGAGGGCGAACCAGATAACCATAAGGTAATTCATTCTTTTTAAGGCTATGTAATAAAAAAGTCTTACTTGTCGGAGATTCAACAGACTGAGCAATAATAGCGCTGTTCTTGGCGATATGATTACGTACCAAAAATCCATTCAGATCGGATGAGCCCATCGCGCGAATATCTCTTTCATCCTGTCTATCTTGCGCAATCTCAATCGTTCTTAAACGATAATCTTTAACCTCAATAATATCGTGAGGACTGAGATCGCGTAATGCTTCCGCAATGGTGATGGACTTCGTCTTCACGCTGCTAGAAACGGCAGTTTTCACGCTGTCGGTATCGTCAGAATGCCGACCCTGCATAATAATGCCCGCCAGTCCAATAACAATGACTGTGACAGATAAGACAAATAAAACTCTGTGATTCATTAAAATATCCCTTGCAATCAATTGTTATAGCGGGGTGTTAAAGGGTAAGGCCAAAACGAAGGCTAATGAGATAGCAACGCCATAGGGAATGCCTTTAAGACGTGTTGTTTCATTAAAAAATATCAGGCCAGCCAAGGCGATAAGGCCACCAATACATGCAGTCAAAAATAAGAATGCAGCCAATGATGAATCTGATAAAGCCAGAGACAGTAATGCCATTAGCTTCACATCACCGCCACCAATGACGTTGAAGCAAAATAAAGCGTAGCCGATGACTAATATACTGATTGCAGCTATAAAATTTGGAAAGGTGTGTTGCATCACCGCTAGGGGTAACAGAATAATTAACAGCAGCAACAAACTGCCGTGGGAGATCACCCGAAAGAGAATATCTTGCCAGGCAATAAACATCAGCACACAAACGAGCAATACAAAGTTAATAGAAAGCAAGCAGCTCATAGTCATCACAATTTTTAGAATAAGGTTAAAAGTGCAAGGGCATCGCAGGCGCCTTGCACTTTTAACAACCAAAGGTTACTTAGAAATCGTTACGCTTTTGATTGCTTCAGCAATTTTGTCGAAGGTTTCTTTCAACGCGCCGAGGAAACCGGAGTTTTGATCGCCTAACACAAAGGCCAGCAATGTGGCCATTGCCACGCCAATCAAAGCGTACTCAATCGCGGTTACACCACGATTGTCTTTTATAAATTTCTCCAGGTTAAGCTGAGTCGCAACGAAGTATTTTGTGGTTAATTCATTCATCTGTAATTCCTTGTTGAAGAATAATAGAAAGTTTCTGTAATAACGCTATCTAGGGGTGTATAAACCGACGTCTGGTTTATAAAGCGAACGATACCCACTGTGGTTGTGATTGTCCTTGGAATTTTTACATTATTTTTCAATAATAATTAGCTGGGTGTTAGTGTAAAATAAAATAATAAACAGTAAGGATAAGCGTCGCCAGCCAACATGTTGCCAGTACAGCCAGAATACTGATTAACTTATTCCAGTGTGACGAGTTATACCATTCAACAGGTGGCCTCTGCGGTAGGATGATATTGCTCTCTTCTAAAACCATCGCCTTTGATGAAGTAAGTGAGGATTCCTGAGCTTTACTGTTACCCGAATCAGGTTTTTCATTCATATACTCTTCCGGCACATTTTCTTGTGCGACACTCCCCAGATAAATGACCCCTTTGCGGGGGAGTGTTTTTATCAAGTCACCAGACAGACCAACCAAGCCGAAAGCCTTTCTAAGAATATATATTTGACCGTAATAACTGCTGTCCGTTACCGAACCTCGTTGTTCGTGCCAAACCTGATTAATAATCTCCTGTTTATCTGTTTCACCCGTGATTAATAAGAGTAGGAAACGATAGCTATTCTCAGAAAGACTGGCGACAGAGCCAGATTCATTGATAACGCAACGCTTTCCAGGTAGGAACCGTACGCCATTATCAAGAGTAAAGATAACATCATCAAATTTTTTTAACTGCAACATACCTCATGCGCTTAATGCGCCTCCATGCTTTACGCCTCCATGCTTTCTCATGTTTGCGATTATGTTCAGTAATTAAATCTCGATTAAAGCACTAATAGGTTTTCCCTCAATGCTACTCTCTCCTTCATCAGGTAAGAATAGAAAAACCCTCATTTGATCTTATCAAGACTCATCACTGCCAAACCCGAAACCAAAAGAGAAAACCTGATGCTATATTTTGAAATTAGAATAATAACGAAAAGAGAAACTAAGCAGAACCAACTTACCATGAAAAATAAATATGAAAAAATAACAATTTATCGTAAGTTAGCCATCTCGTTTCTTGGTGGTAGATTGGTGATTATCATCGCTAAGAATATTCGATCGAAATAAAACAAATAATCAGTCATAAGATCTGTATCTGGTTTTTTTTAGTTGCCATATCCCTAGTAAATTTTTTATTAATAGTTACAAAGAATAAAAAATAATACGTTGCCTCATTAAAATTACGTAAGAATTACGGCATGGTATCAGTGCTCGTATCCGATACGGCTGGAATAACCTCTTTTACTTTGAGGTTACTCATCGTTCATGAGAATGATCTTGGTAAATAAGGATTGTTTTTCAATATTAGCTATAGGCATCCGATATTCACATCAGCCCCAGAGACGAACGCTATGCTGTCTTTGGTGTTATGCGACGAAGCCATACCCATAGGGAAAGTGTAGTCTGTTGGTTCGAAGAGGCGTTTGATTAGCCACAGCATCGGTTTATTTCTGTTTAAGATAAGCTGAATTCCACTTGCTCTATGCCGCTAGTCACTCCCGTTTGAGTATGACAAAATGCAACGGCTGCACTGTGTGGCAACTCTGGGATCACGACATAACGATTTAAGGAAAGACTGACATGAGAAATATCTTCTTCTTTGATGCAATGCTGACGCCAAAAATCATCACCGTTGTTTATTGGTTATCGCTATTAGGCGTAGTGGTCAGCGGCATTTTCATGATGTTTTATGGCGAGGTATTTCGCGGGCTGCTCGGCATTATCCTCGGTGGGGTGTTTGTTCGCGTTGCGTTTGAGATGGTCATCATTGCTTTTAAAAATAACGAGTATCTGCGCAAAATCGCTGAAAAACCGTAACCGGGTCAACCTGCCGGGTTTCGCCCGGCTTTCTGTATTCTCATTGCGGTTGCCAGACGGTTAACAAACCGTCCTGATAAAGACGCCGCTCGATTGCCGTATCCGCTATGGCCTACCGTCTTGATGCGTTCGTCGGGTACTCACCCGCTTCGCAGTTTTACGCGTGCCGTGGCTTATTTTTACCGCGCGTGATGGATCGCCAGCGACGAACTCCAAGGTGGGTGAGTAGTAGAAAGGCAGCCAGGCATGGCATCCGCTTTCCCACTCCCATTTTACCGGGCAAGGCCACAGAATATCGTCGTAGAGGATGTAGTAGACCCAACGCCCGGCTGGACGTCGTGGCTTATGCGTCTTCATGGTATGGTTATTCCGTGGTGAGCGTCTGGACATCCCAATGTTTGATAATGTACAGCACAAAACAGCAGTTATATTATCAGTAAAGGGCGTATCCATCATTACAATATTTATAATCTATGGTAAGCGCGCGGCGAGATTCATCACGTCACATTACGCCGCCCCGATGTTTTAGCTGAATGGTATGGTGGTATTATCATCCATGCTTGTCTACAGGGTTCATTATCTGATGAAAGACGTGAATAGTGAGAATTAGCTTGTCCGCGATAACGCCGAGATATGCGTGGCTAAATCATTTTTAATTAGGTGAGTGAATTTTTATAAAAACTTTTTGTTAATTTACGATAACGCAAGGGTAAAAAATAACGTACTTTTTAATCGGCATCATTATAATAGAATAAATTAATCAATCAATGGATATGCGAATTGGGATCCCTCCCAAAAAATCAGAGTAGACATCATTAAATAATTTGATTGGCGTCGCTACTGGTTACTGGTGTGCTACCCGTAATCTCAATATCTACCGCTTTAAACCCCACGTTACTGTCATCATAAAGTTGGTAACTAAGCTCGTCATGAGAATCCGCTTTGTTCTCTTTTGCGGGGAAGAGGCCATCGAGAAAATCTTTCAATGGTATGATAATACTTTCGTTAATAACTTCTTTGGCTTGATCGCTGAGCTCGGCGAATTTTTCACTAATCTGTTCACCAAACTTGCCAACTTTCTCGATTAAAATTTTACCGTCGTTCAGCATATCACCAATGAATTTCCCGGGGTTTTTTATCAAGTCCCACAGGTTGCTAACGCGTTCATTTACAAACTCATTAACATCCTGAACCAAGCTTCTGAACACGACGATACTGTCTTCAACAAAAGTTTTAGCCTCGGGGATTAAACTATCAATGATGTCTTTGGTATGTTGATGGATCTTGGCTAACAACTCATTTAACTTATTGGGTAATAAGTTAATTAACGATTTCTCTTTCATGTTACCTCCAGTTTATATACAGGGTTTTGTGTTAGACTGTATTGGATTTATAGTAATCGGTTATGAAATCGTCAATTCTTATTTGAAGGTTCGTCTTTTATTTAAATTTACCGGCGATTGCTAATTAATTCATTGCACATCATTATCATAGTGATAATTAACATATTCATGCTGTTCGTATGCTATAGGTTGGCTGTTTTGTAAAAAATGCATGAAAGCGATAAACTTTTGTTATTTGAATTTTCTTAATCATCGACTAGTGGTTATTTTTCCGTGCTTTCCTTTCTGGTTAATTGCGCAGGAAAAGTTAATGCCTATTGTCTTAAATAACAATCATTACCATTTGTTATGCGCTGATTTTTGCGATGTCCGCTATATCATTTGCTAAGTTGTCGGTTTTTCATTTCTCTGCTAATTTTCTAATCCCTTGTTGACATGCGTATCAAAATGGAAAATAAAATGCTTCCAGATGCGCGCCGTGCGCAGGAATAGCCGTTAACATAACGATTATCCGTGCTGCATTTTCTTTATTTGCCAACATTAGCGCAACGATTAACGTCAGCGCGGAAGATGTGATGGGAAAAGAATTTCTTTCTGCCTGGAATAATTTAGCGGTTGACGCCTCTCTTCAGGAAAGCACACAGCGCCAGCGGCGAATTTGCAAATTCCAGATTAATCAACCTGGGAAATGGCATAAATTACAGGATTGCCATTTTTTCAAAGCACGAGCGTTAACGGTTTGTTAGGCGGGATTGAGCGTGTCTACCCGTGCGGTGAACATGCGTTTATCCACTACGACATCATGCAAACATTGTTGGCGCACCCTTACGCTTTATTGACCGAACGCGTCGGTATACGCCACCTGCATATTGTGGAACTGCATGGCATGCATCATCAACACTTGCCGTTAGGGCAGGGGAATCTGCCATTTTGAGTGATGTGCTGAACCGTTTTGCCGTCCTGGGCTATCGGGGGGCGGTGCTGGTTTCAATGGATCGCCCCGTCGCCATCGCGTTGGCATGTTGGGTGGGGGTGATGTGGTGGCGCTAATCTCAGCACCACGCCCTATTGCCGCGTTGCAACAGACAATAAGGCTGGCGCGTGCTCAGAAATAATCCACCAGCATGGTTGCACCACTGCTGAACTCACCCTCTGTCAACGCTGCAGCGGCCTGTTTTATCGGGACGGCATCCAGTTGGGGCGGGTTAGCGTAATCAATATTAAATGCGGTATTGATATTCAACGCTTTGCCATCTGCCAACAGCTTGATCCCCAAATTGTTGATGTTAGTGCGCAATACGTTGGCATTAAACGCCGCACCGGTGCCGAGAATTTTCATTTTTAGCTGGCGTGTGGCGTCTAAGAATTCACATTTGATGGTGTAATTTAGCCGCTGCATATAGCGGGTGCCATCAATTCGGTTGACGCCGACATCACCAAAATCCACATCAATCGTTTGCCCTTCATTAATCACACACGGTGGCGGCGCCACCACGGTTGCGGTAATACTGATTTTGGTGCCTTGATCCGCCGCCAAGACGCCATGACTTAACGCTGACAGTGCCAAAAGCAGACAAGCACCGCGCCGATTCCTTATGCTGAACATGCTGACCTCTGCTTTACGGTGCGCTGAAAATGAGCGTCGCTGAGCCGGATAACGGCCCGGTAGTAATATTGGTATAGGGCACATTATTTTTTACCGGTACAAACGTAATGGTGTCACTGCCGATGCCATTATCGATGCGTGTACGGAAGGTATCATTCGGTTTGACGACCGCCCCCTTATACATCATGGCGACGCCGACATTGGCATTGGTGGTTTTAATATAGTTGGACGAGAACCTCGTCGAATCACTCACCAAGCGGATCAGAATATCTTGGGTGGCACTCAGATCGTCACAGTGGTACGTCAGCGCCTTATCTTGTTTAATCTGCGCATTATTCGTCGTGGTGGTCAAGTAGTCTTGGCGGATCTGATTAAAGTTGACGTTAATTTGTTGACCATTATTAATGGTACAGCTAGTGGTGACAAAATACGCATCGTTGTCGGCAATCAAGCGCCAACGGTAAGGGCCACATGACGGGCAGTTTGGTCTATCATTAGTCTGCGAAAAGTTAATTTGGCCGATGACGTCACCTTTATTGATTTTAATATCCGTCGTGGGGGACTTATTCAGCACGATGAATACCCGTATCGCGACTGATTGTGAGTTCAAATTGGTCAGGGTTAATACGCTGACGTTGGATGGTACTGGGGAATTATAATCCCTCCCGTTAATTGTCATACCGCTGCCGATTGTGCCAAAAATGGCGTTGTTCATGGCCAAGGCCGGGCTGGCGGTTTTCAAATAGTCTGTCCAACTGGCAACGTCGTTTTTACAGGTTACCTGGCTTACGTTGACGATTTCGTTTTTACCATAGGATAGCTGTGGGCCGATGCGAACGCGAACGTCAACTGGGGTATTCGAGCCACCCTGTGGAATCAGGCCTCCGTCAGAGGTGGTGCAGGTAAAGGCATGTGCATTCCCGGCAAATATGACGATAACGGTCAGGCAACGGCACAGCAAAGAAAATAATTTTCTCACAATAAATTCCCATTAATGAGTGACGCACGGTTGCGCTTAAAGCGGAAAGTAAAATTGCATCCACTAACCCTATTAAATAAAAGAAGGGAGGATGCGTTATTCTCCCGCAGAGTCGTTATGTGCTGCAGTCAATGCGGTGGGATACCACCTCAGCGAGTTTTTCACCGAGCCAGAAGTGACAATAACATCCCCTTGCGCGACCAACTCCAGTAATAGATTACGGGCGCGATAAACACCGACATTGATATATTCCGCTAATTGCCGTGTAGAAAGCCATTCATGCTGGTCTGGCGGCGTTTTACCGTCTGTCGATCGGGGGGAGTGCGTTAACAATGCTTGCCTCAATGCGTGCTGAAGCTGCCGTGTTTCTTGTCTTTTCGGGGATAACATTTCCATTGTACTTCCTCTGTCTTTCTTTACTGCTTCCCTAGGAGAACGTCATTTTCTCAATTATCTGCGTATAGGATAAAACCTAGAGAAAGCAAAAACCTAACGCGTTTCTCGACTCAAAATAATCGAATGTCGGGTACTGGCTGACTGGCCTTGGAACAGGCTTGTCGTCATGCGATAAGGGTAAATTTTGGTTTATTATATTCACAAAGTGCATCTTTGCGATCTCATTGTTTGGTAAATCACAAAAAACAGGATTTTATTCTAGTTTTTAGTGTTTTACGATCTATAAGGCTAAAAACAGCAAGAAAATACTCTGATAAAGGAAATAAATTGCGAATATTTACCTTACCTTAAAAAAGGCTTTGTTTAAATGCACAGTTTTGTAAGAATATTCCTCGTCAACTACGAGTGATTATTGAGATGCTTTTTATCTTCTTGATAAATTAAATCTTCGTTTGAGTTTGTTTAATTTTATGATGATTTAAACGGTCCTTTCCTTTTTTAAGGAAGGGCTTATCGTCAATATCGCTTGGGTTTTGACAACATGACGACTCTCAAAATGTTAAAGAATAAGGATGAGTTATCCGAATAACATTGGGTGTTTGGATACCCTGTTCTTTACGGGAAATACGCATTCTCATCTTATAAGGAATATAGGTTTTATGAAACTTAACAAAATCATGATGGCAGCAGTGATTGCATTTGGCGCTACCTCTTTCGCTCACGCTGCCGATCAGGGACACGGTAAAGTCACTTTCACCGGCTCTATTATTGATGCACCTTGCTCAATCGCCCCTGAATCTATTGACCAGACCGTAGACCTGGGCCAAGTGTCTAATGTGGCGCTGAAAGATGGCGGCATGTCTAAGCCGCGTCTGTTTGAAATCAAACTGGAACAGTGTGACACCACTACGCTGAAAAGCGTCACCACCACCTTCAGCGGCGTCGCTTCTGCCACGGATAAAGACTTGCTGGGTATCGCGGGTACGGCGAAAGGGGCCGGTGTGGCGATCTCTTACGGCGGCCAGCCAATTAAATTGGGTGAAGCGACCGCTGCTCAGCCTCTGAACAATGACGATAACACCCTGCGTTTTGCTGCATACCTGCAAGGTGAAGGCGCTTCTGCTGCCGTTGTTCCAGGTGATTTTTCTGCCGTAGCTGATTTCACTCTGGCTTATCAGTAATAGCCATGTAGCTAAATACCCTAACTATGACGCGTTGCATTACGGTGTAAACCTATAGGAATGCAGTTTGAAATAAGGCGGGTATAACGACACCGGGCATGTTATTAACCGCATGCCCGGTTGATCCCCTGTCAAAGGAATGCCGCGATGTTTTTACAAGGGAATCAGGCTGGCGTGAAATCTTTGGTATTCATATTTGCGCTGGCGTCTGCGGTGAGTCATGCCGCACCTGTTCTGCAAGGATGGGGCAGGGTCAATATGCAAGGAGCCATTATTGATACGGCCTGTGCGATTGCCGCCGGTAGCCGAGACCAAACCATCGATATGGAGACGATTCCGCTTGGACAAATTATTCGTGATGGTCAAGGGTTGACGAAAACATTCAGTATTGAATTAGTGAATTGCATACTTGAACGGCCGGGAAATAAACCCGAATGGCGTTTTTTTCAGGTGACGTTTGACGGTCATGCCGAGGGCGATCTTTTTAGCGTACAGGGTGACGCGCGTGGCGTGGCGTTGAAAATTAATGATAGTAGCGGGAAACCGGTTATTCCTGGTGAAGCCTTGCCGATGGAAAAAATAATACCAGGAAATCGAACGCTTAATTACTCCATGACGTTGATGCCAAATCACCAACCGCTCAAAGCGGGAAGCTATTTTTCTACCCTGCGTTTTAAGCTGGATTATTTTTGATTTTCTCTCGTTCTGATGGTTAATACGTTTCTGAAGGGATTTTATTATGCTTTCACCGGCAGGGAAGTTATTTCGTTTTCACACTCTGGGGCTGTGCATTACCTTGTCGTTGGGTAATCCGTTTACGCTGGTTTATGCTGCCGATGAAATTCAGTTCAATACCGATGTATTAGATACCAACGATCGCCAAAATATCGATCTCAGCCAATTTACGCGCAGCGGCTATATCATGCCGGGCGCTTATACCATGGTTGTTCACGTCAATAAAACTGACTTACCGGAACAACCCATCAGTTATGTTCCTCCCGAAAACGATCCAAAAGGCAGCGAGGTGTGTTTATCACCCGCGCTGATAATGCAATTAGGGCTGAAAGAAAAGCTGGAAAATACGCTGCGTTGGACGCATGACGGTCAATGTCTAGATATACACAGCTTAGACGGCATTGAGGCGCGTGGCGATCTGGCCACGTCATCGCTGTACCTCAATATTCCGCAGGCCTATTTGGAATACAGCTCGGAAAACTGGGATCCGCCCTCACGCTGGGATAACGGTATTCCCGGTTTGTTGTTTGATTACAACGTGAATGGGCAAAGTCGCAAGAATTTGAAAGGCGGCAGCAGCAGCTACAGCCTCAGCGGTAACGGCACCACGGGCGCCAACTTAGGTGCTTGGCGTCTGCGAGCCGACTGGCAGGCCAACCTCAATCATCAAACCGGATCGGGTCAGTCGACGGATAAGCAGTTCGACTGGAGCCGCTATTACGCCTACCGGGCGATTCCTGCGCTGCGTTCGCGTCTCACCATGGGTGAGGATTACCTTAACTCCGATCTGTTCGACAGCCTGCGTTTTACCGGTGCCAGTCTGCGATCGGACGACAACATGCTGCCGCCGAACCTGCGCGGCTACGCCCCGGAAGTGAGCGGCGTGGCGAAAACCAATGCCAAGGTGGTGATCAGCCAACAGGGGCGCGTGTTGTATGAAACGCAGGTCGCGGCTGGGCCGTTTCGTATTCAAGACATCAATGATGCGGTGTCGGGTGAATTGGATGTGCGGATTGAGGAGCAGGATGGCAGCGTACAAGAATTCAAAATGAATACTGCCAACATTCCTTATCTGACGCGGCCTGGCACCGTGCGTTACAAGCTGGCGGCGGGTAAGCCGTCGGAGTGGGGCCATCACCTGCGCGGGCCGCTGTTTGGTACCGGAGAGTTCTCTTGGGGGGTCAGCAACGGTTGGTCGCTGTATGGCGGTGCGATCGCCGGTGGCGATTACAACGCGCTGTCACTGGGGGTCGGTCGCGATCTGATGGCGCTGGGTGCGCTGTCGTTCGACGCCACGCAATCGCGTGCCAAATTGCCGCAAGACGGTATCAAGACCGGCGGCTCCTATCGTTTGAGCTATTCGAAAAACTTTGACCAATACGACAGCCAGGTGACCTTTGCCGGTTATCGCTTCTCCCAGGAAGATTTCATGAGTATGGGGGAATATCTGGATGAACGCTATGAAAGCAACCGCAGCGGTAAGAGCAAGGAGATGTACACCATCACCTTCAACAAACAGTTCCGCGAGCTGGGGCTGAGTGCTTACCTCAACTACAGCCACCAAACCTACTGGGATCGGGCGGCCAATGATCGCTATAACCTGATGCTGTCACGTTACTTCGACCTTGGCAATTTCAAGAATATGAGTCTCTCGCTGTCGGCCTATCGCAACCGCTACAACGAGCGCAACGATGACGGCATGTATTTGTCGCTGTCGGTGCCGTGGGGGAACACCTCGACGCTCAGTTACAACATGACGGTCAACCGGGACAACAGCTCGCAGCGCGTGGGGTACTACGATCGCATTGATGAGCATAACAATTATCAATTAACCGCCGGTGCCGCACGCAGTGGGGCAACGCTGAGCGGTTATTACAGCCATGAAGGCGACTTGGCGCAGGTCAATGCTAATGCCAGCTATCAGGCGGGGCGTTACAGCGCGGTGGGGCTGGCGGCGCAGGGCGGTATGACGTTGGCGGCGGAAGGGATGGTTTTACACCGCGTTACCACGCCGGGCGGCACGCGATTAATGCTCGATACCGACGGCGTTGCCGATGTACCGGTGCGCGGTTACGGCAGCACGGTGATGACTAACCGCTTTGGCAAGGCCGTTGTCACTGACGTCAACAGTTATTACCGCAACAAAGCCAGCATCGATCTCAATCGCTTGGGCGACAACGTTGAAGCGACGCGTTCGGTGGTTCAGGCCACCCTGACCGAAGGCGCTATCGGCTATCGCAAATTTGCGGTGATCGCCGGTGAAAAGGCGATGGCCATCATCAAGCTGGCGGATGGCAGCCAGCCGCCGTTTGGTGCCACGGTGATGAATGCACGTCAGCAGGAAACCGGCATTGTGAATGATGGCGGCAGTGTCTATCTGTCTGGCATCAACGCCGGTGAGGTGATGACCGTGCAGTGGAACGGTGGCCCACAGTGTGAAATTCATCTGCCGACACCGCTCCCGGTTGAGATGCTGATGAGTAACCTGCTGTTGCCATGCCACCCCCTTGCGGCAAGTACCTCCACGCCGGTCGCCGAATGAATGGTGCCCGGCTATTCGTGACCGATTGATAACAGTGAAGAAGATGAACACGATGATAAATAAACCAAAATTATCCCTGTTGGGCGCGTTTGCCACCGCTGCGGCCCTGTCGATGGGCGCGGTTGCGACCTCGTCCCATGCTGCTATCGCGCTGGATCGCACTCGCGTGATTTTTAACGGCGATCAAAAAACCATGAGCCTCAATATCAGCAACCAGAACCAGCAGTTGCCCTATCTGGCTCAGGGTTGGATTGAGGACGAGCACGGCAACAAGATCCAAAGCCCGTTTACCGTGCTGCCGCCGGTGCAGCGTGTTGAACCGGGTAAACCAAGCCAGGTGAAGATCCAGGCATTGCCGGTAGCCAAACAGCTGCCGCAAGACCGTGAGACGCTGTATTACTTCAATCTGCGCGAGATCCCGCCACGTAGCGACAAGCCGAACACGCTACAAATTGCGCTACAAACGCGCATCAAAATGTTCTACCGCCCGGCGGCGATTGCCCCGCAAAAAAACGCGGCGCCTAGCCAGGAAGCGTTGACGCTGACCAAACAAGGCAGCCGCTATGTGGTGAATAACCCAACGCCTTTCTACGTGACGTTGGTCGAGGGCAGCAGCCGTAAAGACGGTAAAGGCGTCGCCGGTTTCGAACCGGTGATGATTGCCCCACTCGGCAGCGCCCCGTTGAGCGTATCGGCGGCGGCATTGGGCAGCAGCCCGGTACTGACCTATATCAACGATTACGGCGGCCGTCCGCAACTGACCTTCAGTTGTGCAGGCACCTCGTGTCGCGTTGTGCCAGACAAAAAGTAACCAGTAACGGCAGCGACACAGACAGCGGAGAAAAATACCTATGCGGAACGGACAACCCTTTGCACGCTACCAACGGCGCCTGATCGGCCTGACGGCAGCAGCAGCGATGATGGTACCGCTTACGGCGAGCATGATGTTCATGCTGTTGCCATCGGCACGCGCAGTCGATAACTGGGACGTAGAGGGGGCTAATGGCGTGTTGCACGTTTATGGCGCTCTGACGGAAAGCGCGTGCAGTCTGGAAATGGCCTCGGCGCGACAAGAAGTCTGGTTAGGTGAAACCGGTAGCGCGCACTTTCAGCAACCGGGCGATCGCGGTACGCCGGTGGCCTTTGAACTGAAATTGAAAGATTGCCTGCGCGCCCCGGCCAGCAATCGGGACACGTGGACCGGTGCGCTAGCGTGGAACGGCAGCCAGCCTGCGGTGTCGGTGGGCTTTATGGCCGCCGCCGATGACGATGCACCGATGCTGGTGAAAGTGAGCGGCGTCAGCGGGCTGGCGTTGCAACTGGCCAACAGCGACGGCCAGCCGGTGCGGCTGGGGACGCGCAATCCTCCGATGTTGTTGTCGCCGGGACAAAACACGCTGACCTATACGGTGACACCGGTCCGAACGCCGGCAACGTTGGGCGTGGGGGCCTATCGCGCGACGATCGACTTCCGGCTGTATTACGACTAATCGCCGGATAACGGCAAGGAACGGTGAGCGCAATGCGAATAAAGGAGAGTGACACCATGAGCGCGAGAACCATCGCCCGTCGCGGTAGCGCGTTGCTGGGCATCGGGCTGTTAGCGGTCGGGCTGGCCATGCCACCCGCGGTCGCCGATGAGAATATGCGCTTTCGCGGCGCATTGGTCGCAGAACCCTGCGTGATCCCACCCGGTGAAGAACAGATTCAGCTCGATTTTGGCACCATTGTGGATAAATACCTGTATCTGAACACCCGCACGCCTAGCCAACTTTTTACTTTGCATCTGGCGGAGTGCGATCTCAGCCTGGGGAATACGGTATCGGTGACGTTTAGCGGCACTGAGAACGCCAAGTTGCCCGGGTTGCTGGCGTTAGACAGTGCCAGTAGCGCGTCAGGCATAGCCATTGGATTGGAAGATCGTGAGGGTCAAGCCCTGCCGTTGAACAGCGCGAGTGACAAATACCGCCTGACGGCGGGCAGTAACCTGATTGCGTTACAGGCTTACGTGCAGGGCGAGCCGCAAGCGATTCAAAGCAAAACCATTGGCCGTGGGGAATTCAGTGCGACAGCAACGTTCAGTTTGGAATACGAATAATGCGCTGGTGGCGTGCTTTATCGCGCTGTTTGCCGTGTCGCTGTGTTATTTCCCGAATATGGGCGGTGTGGGGCTGGGTTTACCGCTCAATACGCTGACTTATGCGCTGCTGGCGGGGATGGTGCTGCTGATCAGCGTACGTGGCGTGAGCCGACGCGGTGGGTTTATCACGCCAACGGCGATGTATTTCTCCTGCGGCGTGCTGTTGCTTTGCCTACCGCTGGCTTTCAGCCCCGCAGGGGACACGAGTACCTCGGCCTGGCGTGTTGCAGGATTGTTGGCGGGATGGGGACTGTATTGCGCCTGGCTGCAACGGCGGCTTAATGCACGCTGGCGCGGTGCGCTGGTGGTGTGCCTCGTGCTGATGGTGAGCGTTCAGGCGGCGATCGCGCTGTTGCAGCTTTTCCTACCCGCCTGGAGCTGGGTGCCCATGCGCGGGTCGCGGGTGTTTGGCATCTTCCAACAGCCCAACGTGCTGGGCAGTTTTCTGGCCACCGGTTTGGCGCTGACGCTGATGCTGGCGTTATTACCCGGATATGTACTGCCGTCGGCTGTCTGGGAGAAGGGGCGAAAAGCGACGTTGTCGCTGCTGTTGCTGGTGTTGACAGCCTTGCTGGTTTGGGTGCAGTCACGCACCGGTTGGTTGGCGGGGGCGTTGGTGCTGCTGGGATATTGGGCGGTATGGGGAAGGCGCTTTCCTCGTCAGTTAGTCGTGCTCGGCGGATGGATGTTACTTGGCTGCGCATTGGGGCTTGGCGTGCTGCTGGCGGCCGATGAAGGGGGCGGGCTGCATTCCCATGCGATGTCGAATCAGGCGCGGCTCGCCATGTTGTTGGACACGCTGAAAATGATTGCCGCACATCCGTTCGTTGGCTGGGGTTACGGCAGTTTTGAGGCGGCGTTTCAACAATTTCGCATTAGCCAGCAGCCGCCAACGGCGGTGCTGGAAATCGCGCGCCATCCCCACAATGAAATTTTGTTGTGGTGGCTGGAGGGCGGTGTGGTGGCGTTGCTCGGTATGTTGGCGATCGTCGCAGGCGCAGTGCGCTTGTGCGTTCAGGCGTTGGCACACGATCGCCGCGCTTTTGCCGCCGGGCGCGGTGATGCCGGAGAGGCAACCTGCCTGTGTCTGGCCTTGCTGCCGATGGCGTTACACAGCCAACTGGAATACCCGTTTTACCTGTCGGCGCTGCATTGGTTGGTTTTTGTGCTGCTGTTGGCGACGGTTGACCGTCTTTCCTGCCGCCACTCTCGCTTGATTGGCACTGCCGGTCACGGGCTGATTGCCGTACGCGGTGGCGTCGCGCTGCTGTGTCTGGCGGGCATGGTATTGATGCTGGAGATATTTCGCGGTGGTCTGGCGTTAACCATCGTTGAACGCGGCGGGCTGCGGGATATGCGACCGTTGCAATCCATGTCGCCGCTGGCGAAATGGGGACTGCAACAGCGCAGAAGCTTTGATCTACAAACGCATCGGTTATTGGCCTACAACGTTTCGCGCGATGACGCTGAATTGGATCGCTACGCCGTTTGGGCGCAGCACTATCTGACGACGCGGGTTGATGCCAACGTTTATGCCAATTTGATCGCTATCTTGCGCCACCAGCAGCAAAGCGCGGTAGCTGAACGTTATCGCTCCAGCGCGGCACTGTTATTTCCACGTGACCGGCGTTTTTACCCGCCGACGGCAACATCAAAAGTGTAAATAAAAAGGAAGTTGAAGATGATCACAAAGCGTATGACGTTGCCCCTGCGGGCGGGGATTTTAACTGCCGTGCTAATCGGCGGGGTGGCGTGTCAGGCGACAAAAACCTCGAAAGCGGGGCAGCAGAGTGCAGCCGCCGCGCAGCCTGCGCCTTCGGAAGACGCGTTGCGTAAGCAGCGCGAGGCGGAGCGTTTGCAGCAGTGCCAACAAGAGTTGGGCGCATTGCGCACGGTGAACGAAAAACAGTTCCAGCACTATAAGCAGGCTTTTGACAGTTTGATGAGCGGCGCTTCGCTGTATGCCGGATTGCGCACCAAAGTGAATGGCGAGACACAAGAGACGGTGGACGCCCTGTATCGCTACAAGGTCAACCGCCTGTGTGCTGAGGTGAACCAAGCGGTGTTGACCGGTCTGGCTGAGCGCGGGGAACAGGTTAAATGAAGCAGGCACTGCGCACGGCGCTGGTAACACTGACTCTTGCTCAGGTGCCTTGCGGCGTTCAGGCCGATGATGGTGTACCGGCACTTCTGCAATTTGCAGAACAGTATCAGCAACAGACAATGCAGCGTGATCCGGCTCCCGAAGCGCAGGCGGCGAAACCCCCTGCGGCGAACCACAACGCGGAAACGCATCACCGTCGTCCCCCAGCAACATCTGCAACGACAACGGCTACCGCTACCACCTTTACGCTGCGCCGGGCATTGCTTGAACGTGAGAATCAACTGGCGCGGCAACGCGTGGAGCTGGGCGCCTTGCGTCAGGAACTGGCGGCGTTACGTGAGCAAAAACCGCTTGAACCGCCGGCACCCAGATTGCCTGATTTAGCCCCGTTGCAGCAGTGGTTGGGTGGATTACGGCAGGCCTGGCAAGGTACCCCGGATGCACAACGCAGTGCGGCATTGCTCAAGCGGGCTACTGAGCAACTGACTCAACTGGAAAAACAGCGGGCTGACAGTGACGCGCGTTATACCCGCGATCGGCTGGCGTGGCAGCAACAGCTCAAGACGTTGCAACAGTGGACGCTGACACCGAACCAACTGAAAGACCAGACTCACCGGCTGTCTTACGCGGCGGGTAGTGCGTTGGGGCGCGATATTCAGACGTTAATGGCAGAGCGCCAGGGCTGGGGGGTACCGGTTGACCGCAACAGCCTGTTGGCTGGCGTACTGGATAGCGTATCGGGCAAGCCACTGTTACCCAAAGAGGAGTTAACGGCGCTGATAGCGCAAGCCGACGCCGCCGCGAATACGGCACGCGAGCAGGTGATTAAACGGCAAGCGCAGCAAGACCGGGAATACGTTGCGCACTTTAGCCAGCAGAAGGGGGTAAAACGTGCGGATATGGGCTTTTGGTATCGGGTCGATTATGCCGGCGATCGGCCGTTGAGCGACGATGCGGTGATTGATGTGGTGGTGAAGGAGCAACTGACGGATGGCACTGTTATCCAAGATATGGCGCTCAGCGGTAAAGTGTTGTCGCAGCCATTATCCGCCTATCCACCGCTATTCCGTGCGGCAATCAGTCAGTTGAACGATCACGGCTCGTTGACCATGGTGGTGCCGCCAGCCTTGGCTTACGGCGAAAGTGGTTATCCTCCCCACGTTCCCCCTAATGCCACCATGGTTTATGAGTTGCGCATCGACAATAGCCGTCAACCGCAATAGCGAAGGAGAGCGAGCATGAAATCCGTGATGTCATTGGCTATATTTGACGAGAATAGCTATTTTGCCGAGGGGCTATTCTCTGCGTTAGCCGCCCATTTCGCTGCCCTTAACATTGAGACGCATCGCGTTGATCGGCAGCATGTGCATGAGGCTGATTTGATTTTTCACTATTTCCCGTTCGGCAACCCGAGCTGTTTTTGTCACTATGCGTCGCTGGTCGGCGCGTCTAATCCGCTGTATTTTGCCCTGCGTCGCCCAGAGAATCGGCGTAAGCGGCGGTTTTCCCCTCACTGTTTGTCGGAATGCGGTGTGATTTACCATGATATGTCGCGGGCGGCGATAGTGCATAAGGTGACGGTGGCGCTGGGGCAACGTCAGGCTCAACCGAACGATGTATATCATCGCGTTGACGACTGTAGCTGTTTGCAGCATTTACTCACGCAGCGTGAACAGGAAATCATGCTGTGTATGAAGCAGGAAATGCGGATTTCCGACATTGCCCGCAGCTTGGATATTAGCGTCAAGACTGCCAGTAATCACAAAATGAGCGTCATGCGCAAAATGGGATTTCAGCGTAATACCGAGCTGTACTGCTGGTTGAGGCAGGGGATCGTGGCGTTACAATCGCCTGTTTTACGGCAGAATCAACTTTCCCCACAACGTTAGCGGCATGGTCTATAGTTACCTTCATCATGGAGGAGGGGCTATGCGCTTTATCGTCGTCAGACATGCAGAATCACAAGGAAATCGTGACGGGATCATTCAAGGACAGCTTGATAGCCCGCTGACGGTAGAAGGCCATCGGCAGTTGGCTGCGCTGATGGGGGTGTTGAAACATTGCCAGCTTTCACAGATTATCAGCTCCCCTTCTGGCCGTGCGATGACCACCGCACAGGCGCTGGCGGCCTACTGCCATTGCAATGTGAGCAGTGATGTACGCTTATATGAGCAGCATTTTGGTTGTTACCAAGGCCAGCCCTATCATCAGGCGTTGTCCCGCGATCCCGCAGGTTTCGCCCAGATTTTTTCCGGGGTACCGTCTGCCATTGCCCCGCAGGGGGAATCGGCCGTGCAGGTGGTGCAGCGTTTAATGTCATTTTTCGCCAGCTTTTCCCCCCATCACCGGGGTACGGTGGGCGTCGTCACCCACGGTTATGCGTTACAGGCGTTGATTTGGCAGTTGCAAGGTGCCAATCTGCGCGAGGAAACCAGTAAATACAGTCACCTCAGTTGCAGCTATTCCATTGTGGACACCACGGCCAGTGGGCTGACGTTACAGCATTGGGGCATTGCGACCCACTTGCTTGCGCTACGTCAAGCGCCGATCTGAACGCCGCATTGTCCTGCCTAGTGTTAATTCCTGTTAGACGAAGCCAAACAGGCTGAAAGCGTCATCCTGCGGATGGTAATTCAATAGGTGGGAGGTTTCAGTCAATGACAGCCGTTTATAACGGTTGTTGGAGATGCCGTGAACCACTGCGTGATGTACGTCTTTGATACGAATGCAGCGATCGAGCAGATCGACGGCGTCGCGATGGCTGAGATAGGCGCTCATTTCACGGGCGCTGGGGTGGTGTTCGGTCGTCAGCGTGGTGAAGTTGGCGATACGCACCGACAGCGCGGAAAGCTTTTCCTGATGGGCAAAATAGGCGGCGATACCTTCCCCAAACGCTTTGCTCGCGCCGTATAAATTCTTTGGTCGTGGGGCATCGGCCGGGCGCACCTGATAATCCAACGGATAACCTTCTACCGCCTGTGCGCTGCTGGCGAATACCACTCGCCGACACCCGGCGTCTTTTGCGGCGCGAAAGATATTAAAAGTACCGAGAATATTATTGTCTTTCAACGAGTCACAAAAATCCGCGTCAGGCGAGGGTTCGGCCGCCAGGTGCAGCACGGTATCGATGCCCGTACAGGCGTCACGGCAGGCGGGGAGATCGGTGATGTCAAAGGTGACGACTTGATCATCGGTAGCGATATCGGTCAACAGACGGTGGTCGCGATCCGCCAGCCGCAGCGCGTGGCGGCCCGCCATTGCCTGACGATAAACGCTCGCTACACGCCCCCCGGCACCGGTGATCAGGATTCTTCCCATATCTGTACGCAATGTCATGACTCTTTTCATCCCTAAAGCAAATTACGCAGAGCCACAGTATTAATATGCTAAATAATTCTTGTCCAGCCTAATATCAGTTTTTCTGATGATTTAGATCAATGAAAGGGTGCGCTTAGCCTTCCTGTTGGGCGTTGGAGAGTCACGCAATGAAAGCAACGTAAATCGAGAGGGGAGGAAGCAGGTTGGCTTATTTAGACGACTGGAGAGGTTAAGGTAAATAACCTTATTGTGGGGGTTAAACAGCGTAATTCGTTATTTTTGTCTTTATTTTACCGTTGTTGTTTTCCGCGTCGTCGGCCAAATCTACACACTGTTTCTTGTTGTTTATCGGCCAGTGTTTGGAAATACCTGCCAGAAAAGATACGCGTCATAATAAACACAAGCTGAATAATTCAATTAGTAAACCTTATGCGTCTATCGTATGTTTGGTGTTGCCTGGGCATCCGCTGATGCCCGGGTGTCGGCGGTGACGAAATCTACGATTGTTACCGGTTAGCCGCCGTTTTGCCTGCGCGATCACATTTCCGTACTTTGCCACGTTAAACGCTTGCCGCGGCAAAAAACACGGTGTTAACGTCATCACTCAGCCGCTTTAGGGTTGTCACTGCTTCGGCAGGCAAAACCTAAACCTCGTGCTTCTGTTGAACCCATGCTGGGCGCAGAAGGCACGGGGTTTAGGTTTTTTTTTGCTCGGAACTTTACCGTCGCGTTTGGCCACTGCGTTGCTGGTGGTACCGTCGAATCAGGGAGTTAAGGATAATCAGATGAAATATCAACAACTAGCCAGTGAAATTTTGGCCGGTGTCGGTGGCCGTGACAATGTGAACAGTCTGGAGCACTGTGCGACCCGATTACGCTTTAAGTTGCGCGATCGCAGTAAAGCGGAGGCCGCGGTATTGAAGGGCAATCCCGGTGTGATCATGGTGGTTGAGAGCGGTGGTCAGTTTCAGGTGGTGGTGGGCAGCCATGTCGGCGAGGTGTATGCCGCAATCAATCAGGCGGCGGGGTGGCAGGATGGCGCGCCGGTGACCGATGACGGCAAGACCGACAATCTGTTCAGCCGCTTTATCGATGTGGTGTCGGGAATTTTTACTCCACTGCTGGGGGTGATGGCAGCGTCCGGCATTCTTAAGGGCTTCTTGGCGTTGGCGCTGGTGATGGATGGGTTATCGCAGGAGAGTGGCACCTATCGGCTGCTTTTTGCCGCCAGCGATGCGTTGTTCTATTTCTTCCCGATTATGTTGGGGTATACCGCGGGTAAGAAATTTGGCGGCAACCCCTTTATCACCATGACGATTGGCGGCGCGTTGACCCATCCGCTGATGATTGCCGCATTCGAGAGTAGCCAACAGCCCGGCGCGGCGACGGAATATTTCTTGGGTATCCCGGTCACGTTTATCAACTACAGCTCATCGGTTATCCCGATTATTTTTGCGGCTTGGGTGTCGTGCAAGTTGGAACCGTGGTTTAACCGCATGGTGTTCAGCTCGCTGCGTAATTTTACAACGCCAATGCTGTGTCTGGCGATCACCGTGCCACTGACGTTTTTGCTGATCGGCCCGGCGTCCACTTGGCTCAGTCACCTTTTGGCTAACGGCTATCAGGCGGTTTATGCCATTAACCCAATGATTGCCGGCGCATTTATGGGCGCGCTGTGGCAGGTTTGCGTCATCTTTGGTCTGCATTGGGGGCTGGTACCGCTGATGATTAATAATCTCAGCGTGATGGGCCGCGATACCCTGCTACCGCTGTTGCTGCCGGCGGTAATGGGGCAAACCGGCGCTGCACTTGGCGTGATGTTGCGCACCCGCGATGTCAAACTGCGTGCTTTGGCGGGATCCGCGGTCAGCGCCGGTCTTTTCGGTGTGACCGAACCGGCGGTTTACGGTGTGACCTTGCCAAACAAACGGCCGTTTATTTTTGGCTGTATCGGCGGCGCAGTGGGGGGCGCGGTGGTGGGGTATTTCCACACGGCGACCTACTCCTTTGGGCTGGTCAGTCTCTTTACCTTCGCACAAATCATACCCGCAGGTGGCATCGATGCGACGGTATGGGGCGCGATTGTCGGCACGCTGCTGTCGTTCTTGATTGCCGCCATTGCCAGCTATTGCTTTGGCATGCCTGCGGAAACCGCAACCGCAACCGCAACCGCAACCGCAACCGCAACCGCAACCGAAACTGAGCCGGACAACGCCACAGATCAACCGCCAGCCGCGGCGTTATTGAACCGCGCACAGCAGATCGCCAGCCCAATGGCCGGTGAGCGGGTGCCACTTGAACAGGTCAATGATGTGACCTTCGCCAGCGGTTTACTGGGCAAAGGGGTTGCGATTGTGCCGCAGAATGGGCGGGTGGTGGCCCCGGTCGATGGTTACGTGGCTTCGCTGTTTAGAACCAAACATGCGATAGGTATTGCGTCGGATGAGGGGGCTGAGGTGTTGATTCACATCGGTATCGATACGGTCAAACTCGACGGCCAGTTCTTTACCACGCACGTCGATCAGAACGATCGGATCAAGCAGGGCGATCTGTTGATCGAGTTCGATCTGGCGGCGATCCGCGCGGCCGGATATGACATCACCACGCCGATTATCATCAGCAATAGCGACGACTATGTTGATGTGTTGGTCAGTGATGCTACTGCGGTGCAGGAACAGGCACCGTTACTGACTTTATTACGTTAAGAGGAGAATGCGATGAGCAGTCAATTCCCTGAGCACTTTCTGTGGGGCGGGGCGGTAGCGGCCAATCAGGTAGAAGGCGCTTACCTGAGTGAAGGTAAAGGGCTTTCTACCTCCGATGTGCAACCGCAGGGCATTTTTGGCGCGTTGACCCCGCGTGAGGCGGGTGACAGCGGGATTAAAGATGTGGCGATCGATTTCTACCATCGTTACCCGGAAGACATCGCGCTGTTTGCGGAAATGGGCTTCAAATGCTTGCGCACATCGATCGCTTGGACGCGTATTTTCCCGCAGGGTGACGAGGAGACGCCGAATGAAGCGGGGTTGGCGTTTTACGATCGGCTATTTGATGAGATGGCCAAGTACGGTATTCAACCGCTGATTACGTTATCGCATTACGAAATGCCGTATGCGCTGACGCAAAAATACGGCGGCTGGGGCAGCCGGCAGACCATTGCGTTTTTCGACCGCTATGCGCGCACGGTGTTTGAGCGCTATAAACATAAAGTAAAACACTGGCTGACCTTTAACGAAATCAACATGTCATTGCATGCGCCCTTTACCGGTGTTGGTTTGCCGGAGAACAGCAGTAAAGGTGACATTTATCAGGCGATTCACCATCAACTGGTGGCCAGTGCGAATGCGGTTAAGGCCTGCCATGAGATTGTGCCCAACGGTAAAATTGGCAATATGCTGCTCGGGGGAATGCTCTATCCGCTGAGCTGTCGGCCGGAAGACGTGCTGGAAACCCAGCGTCAAAACCGCGATTGGCTGTTCTTTGGCGATGTACAGGCGCGCGGTTATTACCCTGCCTATATGCAACGTTTTTTCCGTGAGAACGGTATTCAGCTGGAGGTGAGTGACGAAGATCGGTTGGCGTTGCGCGAAACCGTTGATTTCATCTCCTTTAGTTATTATATGAGCGGTTGTGTGACCACTGACGAGGCGCAGAACCACACGACGCGCGGCAATATCCTGAATATGGTGCCGAATCCGCATTTGGTCAGTTCCGAATGGGGATGGCAAATTGATCCAATCGGGCTGCGTTACCTGCTCAATGTGCTGTACGACCGTTATCAAAAACCGCTGTTCATCGTTGAAAACGGGCTGGGGGCTAAAGATTCTATCGAAGCCGATGGCAGCATTAATGATGATTACCGTATTAATTATCTGAATGACCATTTGGTGCAGGTGGCTGAAGCCATTGATGACGGCGTCGATGTCATGGGGTACACCAGTTGGGGGCCGATCGATTTAGTCAGCGCATCAAAAGCTGAAATGTCTAAACGCTACGGCTTTATTTACGTCGATCGCGATGATGCGGGCAATGGCAGTTTGGCGCGCCGACGTAAAAAAAGTTTTTACTGGTATCGCGATGTGATCCGCAGCAACGGGAAGAGCCTGAAGAAAGACTGAGGGTGTGATGTATTGGCACTGTCACCCCCGCTTACGGCATTAGCGCACCTGTGGCTCACTGTCGCGATAACGCCGGTGCTGGTGTTCAAACCAGCTTGCGGGCACATTGTGCGGCGGCAAGCGCAGTGCCGCCAACCCGTGCTCGACGATGTGGTTTGCCTCGTGCCAGAGCGTGTTATCGCCTTCGGTGAGGACGTCGAGCAACCGTTGTTTTTCGACCAGATAGGTGCGCGCGAAGTGGCTGTCGTAGCTTAATAGCGAGCGGGTATTGTCGATCATATCCGCCAGTTTGATGGTTTTTGCCTGCGGTGAGGCGTTAGCGCTATGTTGACGATCGCGGTTTTTCCGCTCAAAACGGTTACCCTCACCCTTTTTGCTGACGTTAGTCAGCATCGCGACTAACTCTGCCACCGGGTGACCAAAATGACGTTCAATGTCGGTTAGCGTGGTTGGCGTGTCTTCCACCGTATCATGTAGCCAGGCAGCCGCCAGCATTGCTTCGGTGTGCGGGACACTGCGCACGATCTCCATGACCGCTTGCGGGTGGACGATATAAGGTGCGTGGGTGTATTTACGGCGCTGATCGATGGCCGCGTGCGCCTTGGTGGCGTAGCGACGTGCACGTTCTACCAGTATGGTCGTCATATCCTTTTCTCCTTAAGGCACCTTCCTCTCTAAAAAATAGCACAGTGTTTAAAAACTAGCTTGCTATAACATCGTGCGCTATCTATATTGAGGTCATGAAAAGTCAACAACCCACTTCACTCAACGAAAAAAACAGGCTGCTGCTCGATCAGCAGATGTGTTTTGCTCTGTATTCAACCAATTTGGCGCTGCACAAGGTGTATCGCAAGTTGCTAAATCAGCTCGATCTGACCTATCCGCAATATTTGGTGATGCTGGTGCTGTGGGAAAGGGATGAAATCACGGTTTCGGCCATCGGCGAGCGTTTGTTTCTGGATTCTGCCACCCTGACGCCGCTGTTAAAGCGGATGGAAGCGTCCGGTTTGTTGCTGCGTTCCCGTGCCATCAATGATGAACGGCAGGTCATTGTTGCGTTGACCGATGCGGGCCGCCTTTTGCGCGATAAAGCGCAATCGGTGCCGGAAGCGGTGATGTGCGCGACGGAGTGCAGCCTGGACGAAGTGAAGAATATAAAGCAGCAACTCGAAAGCTTGCGTGACAGGTTGATCAAGCAGATTTGATGTTGCACGAGATGGCGAAGCGTCAATCCTCGACTACACTGAAAGTGACTAATATATAGTGTACGATTTAATCGTGTTAAACTTAATGGCAGTGGCGAGGAAGCTCTTTTCACCGCCGTTGCTCTCCAACTCGACAGAAGGAAACAAGAATGTCTATTGAGAAAGTAGTTTACCGTGCTCATGCAAAAGCGACCGGTGGCCGTGATGGCCGTGCGACCTCATCCGACGGCGTGTTGGACGTAAAACTCGGCGTACCAAAAGAAATGGGTGGCGCAGGTGGTGAAGTGACTAACCCAGAACAGCTGTTTGCCGCGGGTTATTCCGCCTGCTTCCTGGGTGCGTTGAAGTTTGTCGCAGCGAAAGAGCACGTTAAGATCCCCGCGGAAGCCGCGATCGAAGGCACTGTCGGCATTGGTGAAATACCTAATGGGTTTGGCATTGAAGTGCAATTAGACATCAGCCTGCCGGGTATTGAGCGCAGTGTGGCAGAGGATTTGGTCAAGAAAGCCCATGTAGTATGCCCTTATTCCAACGCCACCCGTGGCAATATTGATGTCACGCTGAACGTGAAGTAAGCGACATATTCAACCGTAGCGGAGGGGAAACCCTCCTTTTTCCTGCCTGAAAATTCTCCTGCCTAATGCACAAAAGCGGCAATAAATGCCTATTTTGTGATAATTTACTTGCTTCTTGAGCTAAAAATAGCGCTTATTGCCGCTCGGCTGAACCTGCCAACGTATTGAGTGTCTGACTGTTTCAGAACTGTTAAAAATCCCCCCGGAGCCACCGTTTTAGATGAACAAAGTAAAATCGCTATCGCAGCAGAATTTATCGTTATTGTTAGCGATCTATATCGGCATATTTCTCAACCTTTCCGTTTTTTATCGTCGTTTTGATTCATTTGCGCACGGCATTCAGGGGATTAAGGTCATTTCAGCCGTGACAGAAGTGGTCGCCATCGTGCTCTTTACCTTCTTCATTATGCGGCTGGTGTCGCTTGGCGGGCGGTTGTTTTACCGTATCGTCGCCTCGTTGCTGGTGCTGATCTCCGTTGCCGCCAGTTACTATATGACGTTCTTCAACGTGGTGATCGGCTACGGTATTGTGGTGTCGGTTATGACTACCGATATTGACTTGTCGAAAGAGGTGGTCGGCCTGCACTTTGCCGTGTGGATGGTGGTGGTCAGCGCGTTGCCGCTGCTGCTTATTTGGCAGAACAACCTGCGTAATACGTTGCTCGAGCAGCTCAAAACGCCCGGCCAGCGCGTCAAGCCGTTGTTGATTATGTTAGCGGTGATAGCGTTGGTATGGCTGCCGCTGCGGACGCTGGACAAAGAGCAGAGTGCACAGGAAAAGATCACCAACATCGATTTGCCCAGCTACGGCGGCGTGGTGGCTCACTCCTACCTGCCGTCCAACTGGATTTCGGCGCTGGGGCTGTTTGCCTATACCCGCTACGATGAAAGCCTGGACGCGGCCAATCTGTTTGATCCGGCAAAAAACTTTACCTATGTTGCACCGCCGGGCATCGATGATACCTATGTGGTGTTTATCATCGGTGAAACCACCCGTTGGGATCACATGGGCATACTGGGCTATAGCCGCGATACTACGCCGAAGCTGTCGAAAGAGAAGAATCTGGTGGCGTTTCGGGGGGAGTCCTGCGATACCTCGACCAAGCTGTCGCTACGCTGCATGTTCGTGCGTGAAGGCGGGACAGCCGATAACCCGCAGCGTACGCTGAAAGAGCAGAACATATTTGCGGTGCTGAAAGAGTTGGGCTTTACCTCTGAGCTGTTTGCCATGCAGAGTGAAGTGTGGTTCTACAACAATACCGAAGTGAATAATTACTCTTTCCGCGAGATGATTGCCTCGGAAAAGCGCAATGACGGAAAATCGGTGGATGACATGCTATTAGTGAATGAGATGAAGGAGTCACTGAAGCGTTATCCGCAAGGTAAGCATTTGGTCATTTTGCACACTAAAGGCTCGCATTATCTGTATTCGCAGCGCTATCCGCGCGAATATGCCCGCTATCAACCAGAGTGCATGGGCGTGGATGATTCTTGTTCTAAAGAACACTTGATCAACGCGTTCGACAATACGGTGCTGTATACCGACACCTTTATCGATAAAGTGATCGATCAGGTGCGTGATAAGAAAGCGATAGTGTTTTATGCCTCCGATCATGGTGAATCGATCGGTGAGAACTCGCATCTGCACGGTACACCGCGTGAAATGGCACCGCCGGAGCAGTTCCGCGTGCCGATGATTGTGTGGGCTTCCGATAAGTATCTGGAAGAGGCCAACCACCGCAGTGCCTTTGAACAATTGCAGGCGCAACAGCGCATTGGCAAAACCCACCGCCATGTGGAACTGTTTGACACCATTTTGGGCTGTTTGGGTTATACCTCCCCGGATGGTGGCATCGTTGCTAAGAATAACTGGTGTAACAACCCGCAGGTTGCGCCATTATCCGCCAAAGCTGCGCCTTTACCCTCCGCGCCGACCACATCGGCAGTGTCCAAGCCATAATGCGAGAAGGGTGTTGATGGCGTAGATTTGCCATGTTGCGAATCTACGCCCGACGCGAACCACCACATTATCGGTAATCTGGCCGGGCGCATCGCGCCCGGTTTGGTTTAATACATTCCCCCTGTCAATTAATCTGGCTCACGCTTACGGTATACTTGCGTCTTTCCCCCTTAATGCGGAGCTTTCCATGACCTTGCGCGTGGCGTTTATTGACGATCATGACATTGTGCGATCGGGCTTTGTACAACTGCTGTCGTTAGAGGCCGATATTCAGGTGGTCGGTGAATTCAGTAGCGCAGCACAGGCGCGGGCATCGCTGCCGGGGCTAGAAGCGGAAATCTGTATCTGCGATATTTCCATGCCGGATGGCAGCGGGTTGGATTTACTGGCGGATATTCCGTCCGGAATTCGGGTCGTCATGCTGTCGATGCATGATAATCCAGCGCTGGTGGAACTGGCGCTGTCGCGCGGTGCCAGCGGTTTTTTGTCCAAACGCTGCAAGCCGGAAGATTTGATCACGGCGGTACGCACCGTGGCTGCTGGCGGGGTGTATTTGATGCCGGAAATTGCCCAGCAATTGGCACGGATTAATCAGGATCCATTGACTCGACGCGAGCGCGAAATCGCTTTATTGCTGGCGCAGGGTCTTGACGTGCGTAGCATTGCCGCAGAACTGGGTCTTTCACCGAAAACCGTTCATGTGCATCGCGCTAACCTGTTCGCTAAGTTGGGCATTAATAACAACGTCGAGCTGGCGAAACGGATGCTGAATCTGTGATTACTACCCTTGCGCTGTTTTTTATCTATGCGACCAGCGCTTTTTGTCTGTGGGGGATCGGCACTGCGTTGATCGACCCGCCGTGGCAGGCGATGCTGCTGTTTCCATTCGGATTACGGATGGGGATCTTGCTGCAAAGCCCGTATCGTTTTTGGCCGGGAATCGTACTGGGCGATGTTTTGCTGATGCTCTTACTGGCGGATCAGTTTGGTTACGGCCCGGCGCTGTGGGCGTCGTTGTTGGTGCTGGTGCTGACGTTGTTGCTTAGTTCTTGGGCCTCACCGTGGTTGTTGCGCCATCAGCAAAGCGACAGCGAATGGCGCTGGCCGTTGTTGCAAGGCGCAGTGGTGGCTGCCGCCGCGCTGGTGCAAGCGGCGGTGTGGCAAGTGATCAACGGTGATGGTGCGAGGGTGTTGTTGCTGGGATTAGCGGGCGGTTTCACGATTGCGCCAACCTGTCTGTTGCTGTGGCACTATCTGGCGCGTCAGATCTGGGTGCCGCTTGAACCGGGACTGATTCATAAACCCATTAGGTTACGCCTGCGCCACCTGGCCAGTTATGTCCTGTTATTCGCGCTGAGTATCTGGTTGCAACAGCAAGTGAATGTCGGCGAGCTAAGGCGTTTTGCTCCCTTTTGTCTGGCGATCCCGATTGTGTTTATGGCTTATCGCTATGGCTGGCAGGGGGCGCTATTGGCAACCTTGCTCAATGGGGTGGTGCTGGTGGCCGGTGAGCCACCGACGCCCGACGCTCATCGTGACCTGTTGCTGTCACTGTTGGCACAAAGCCTGACCGGTTTGTTGTTGGGGGCTGGCATACAGCGCCAGCGCGAACTGAATCAGCAATTGCGGCGGCGATTAAGCGAAAACCGGCAGTTGGCACGGGCACTGGTCACCACCGAAGAGCAAACCCGGCGTGCGGTGGCGCGTGAGTTGCATGATGAAGTGGGGCAGACGATCACGGTGATCCGCACGCAGGCCAGCATCATCAAACGGTTGGCACCGCAGCCAGCGGTCTTGACCAGCGCTGATGCCATTGATGCGCTGGCGTTGCGGGTGTATGACGGGGTGCATGACGTTTTGACGCAGTTGTGGCCGGCGGCTCTGAATAATCTACCGCTGTCGGCCGCGGTGGCGGCGCTGCTGCGTGAATTGTTGCCGCAAGACGACTCGATGATTGGCAGTATGCAGTGGCAGATCCCTGATACATTGCTGGACGAAACGTTGAAAATCACGCTGTACCGCGTTTGCCAAGAGGGGGTGACCAATGCCTGTCGTCACGCGCAGGCCAGCCGGATTGATGTCGATGCACGCTTGCGTGATGCCAGCGGCTTGCCGCAGATACACCTGACGCTGCGCGATAATGGTATTGGCATCGATATGGCGCAGCATGTGCCCGGTTATGGCCTGCGTGGCATGCGCGAGCGTATCAGCGCGTTGGGGGGGCAGTTGCATTTGACGGTGGATAACGGCACCTGTCTCACTGTGATCTTACCCACAGTTTCAGCACCAATCTGCCAAAACTAGGAAATTGTCTTAGGCCGGTAGGGAATCCGGCTTAGCGTAATTCTGAGTACGCGCAGCAATATAGCGGCACTTATCATAAAACGCTGAGGTTTCCATGTGGTCTTTCCTTAAAAGCCGCTCAGACGCGCCGCAGGTGGCCGATCAACAACAGATCGATGCCAGCTATAAATATTGGCGTGTCCAACTGATGTGCACCATGTACATCGGTTACGCGGCATTTTACTTCACCCGTAAAAGTTTCAATTTCATCATGCCAGCGATGCTTAGCGATCTGGGTCTGACCATGTCTGACGTCGGTATCCTCGGCACGCTATTTTACATCACTTACGGTTGTTCGAAGTTTATTTCCGGGATGATCAGCGATCGTTCTAATCCTCGCTATTTCATGGGGTTAGGATTAATCATGACCGGCGTGCTGAACATTTTCTTCGGTTTAAGTTCATCGTTGCTGATGTTGGGTACCTTGTGGATCCTCAATGCCTTCTTCCAGGGCTGGGGTTGGCCGCCGTGTTCTAAAATCCTGACCAGTTGGTATTCGCGTTCGGAGCGCGGCGGCTGGTGGGCAATTTGGAACACCTCGCACAACGTGGGCGGCGCGTTGATCCCGCTGCTGGTTGGTTTTATCTCGCTGCATTTCAGTTGGCGCTACGGCATGATTATTCCTGGCATTATCGGCGTCGTGTTGGGGGTGGTGATGTGCTGGCGTCTGCGTGACAAGCCTTCGACCATGGGGTTACCAAGCGTGGGGAAATGGCGTAACGACGCGATGGAATTAGTGCAGGAATCCGAAGGCCAGGGTCTGACGAACCGCCAAATCATCAAGCGTTACGTGTTAACCAACAAGTATATCTGGCTGTTGGCGGTATCTTACGTGCTGGTATACATCGTGCGTACCGCGATTAACGATTGGGGGAACCTGTATTTGACGCAGGAAAAGGGCTATTCGTTGATGACCGCGAACTCAGCCATTTCGCTGTTTGAAGTGGGGGGCTTCATCGGTTCGCTCGTCGCCGGTTGGGGTTCCGATAAGCTGTTCCGTGGCAACCGGGGGCCGATGAATTTGATCTTCGCTATCGGGATATTCTTGTCGGTTGCTGCTTTGTGGATCATGCCGGGTATCACCTATCTGCTGCAGGCGGCCTGTTTCTTCGCGATTGGTTTCTTTATTTTTGGCCCTCAGATGTTGATTGGTATGGCCGCAGCGGAGTGCTCGCATAAAGACGCGGCGGGCGCAGCCACCGGCTTTGTCGGCTTGTTCGCTTATCTGGGCGCAGCGCTATCTGGCTACCCAATTGCCCGAGTGATGGAAGTCTGGCATTGGAATGGTTTCTTCGTGGTGATCTCGATTGCGGCCTGCTTGTCTGCGCTGTTCCTGCTGCCGTTTTTGCGCGCTCAGTCACCGAAGCTAAAAACAGCCGAAGTATGATGTTTAATGGCAAACGCTGCCTGTTTCTTAGCTAATCCGCCGTTTTTATCAGCACTTGGAGTAGGGATATGAAAAAGTGATTGACGCTCTGGTTCGCCAGAAGTAAGATGCGCCCCGCATCGGCGAGTAGCGCAGCTTGGTAGCGCAACTGGTTTGGGACCAGTGGGTCGGAGGTTCGAATCCTCTCTCGCCGACCACTTTCAAGAAAACCTGCTTTTTAGCAGGTTTTTTTACGTCTGGAGTTTACGTAGAGGCGTGGCATGCCGCGCCCGCAGCAGCCTCGGCGGTTAAATGCAGGCCGGGCATGCCCGGCCACTACGAACGTTGTGATTGCTGGCATCGTGCCCATATTGTCCCCGGCCTCCATCGCAGGGGCGTGGCACGCCGCGCCCGTCAGCAGCCTCGGCGGTTAAATACAGGCCGGGCATGCCCGGCCACTACGAACGTTGTGATTGCTGGCATCGTGCCCATATTGCCACCGAGCTCCATCGTAGGGGCGTGGCACGCCGCGCCCGTCAGCAGCCTCGGCGGTTAAATATAGGCCGGGCGTGCCCGGCCACTACGATTGAGGTTATACCGTGCGGTATGTCGATGTCCGGCTATGACGAACGCAATGCCCATATTGTCCCCGGACTCCATCGTAGGGGCGTGGCACGCCGCGCCCGCAGCAGCATCGGCGGTTAAATGCAGGCCGGGCATGCCCGGCCACTACGCACAGTGCGGCCTCCGGTGTTAGCTGGCATCGTCTGTCAATGAACGTGAATTGCACCTGACCATAATGTCCCCGATTCCATCGTAGGGGCGTGGCACGCCGCGCCCGTCAGCAGCCTCAGCGGTTAAATATAGGCCGGGCATGCCCGGCCACTACGCACAGTGCGGCCTCCGGTGTTAGCTGGCATCGTCTGTCACTGAACGTGAATTGCACCTGCCCATATTGTCCCCGGCCTCCATCGTAGGGGCGTGGCACGCCGCGCCCGCAGCAGCCTCGGCGGTTAAATGCAGGCCGGGCATGCCCGGCCACGACGAACGTTGTGATTGCTGGCATCGTCTGTCACTGAACGTGAATTGCACCTGCCCATATTGTCCCCGGACTCCATCGTAGGGGCGTGGCATGCCGCGCCCGCAGCAGCATCGGCGGTTAAATATAGGCCGGGCATGCCCGGCCACTACGGTTGATGTCATATCGTGTGACATGCCGGTATCTGGCCACGAAAATATTCATTACAGGGTTATAATATATTCACTTTATATATTTACTGTGGGATGGTGAAGGTGAATTAAATAAAATTCATCCTATGTCGATAAAAGCCGATTGATAGCGCTATTGTATTAATTTTTCCTTTATCTATAGTCTGTGTATGCGCCGTTGAATTATTTATCTTCGGCGTGTATTAAGTCTATTTATTTTTGATAACTTTAATTATTTCATGATTATTGCGAGATCGTTCGCCAATAGACAATGGAATTAAAGTTTAATTTTATCCTCTCGGAATTAAAGGAATCAGTTATGCGCAAATTCAATAAACCATTGTTAGCGTTGTTGATCGGCAGTACGTTGTGTTCTGCGGCGCAAGCCGCGCCACCGGGGAAACCTACCATCGCTTGGGGCGATACCAAGTTCGCCATTATTGAAGTCGATCAGGCTGCGACGGCTTATAATAATCTGGTGACCATTAAAGATGCGGCTGACGTAGCCGTCTCTTGGAATTTATGGAATGGCGATACGGGAAGTACGGCAAAAGTATTATTAGATGGCAAAGAAGTGTGGACCGGACCATCAACCGGCGCGTCTGGCACGGCGAACTTTAAAGTTGATAAAGGCGGCCGTTATCAAATGCAGGTCGCATTATGTAATGCCGACGGTTGTACTCTCAGTGATGCCAAAGAAATCGTGGTGGCGGATACCGATGGTAGCCACTTGGCGCCGCTAAAAGAACCCTTATTGGAAAAGAACAAACCGTTTAAACAAGATTCAGGCAAAGTCGTCGGCTCATATTTTGTTGAGTGGGGCGTTTACGGCCGTAATTTCACCGTGGATAAAATGCCAGCGCAAAACCTGACCCATGTGTTGTACGGATTTATTCCGATCTGTGGCGGCGATGGTATCAATGACAGTCTGAAAGAAATTGAAGGCAGTTTCCAGGCGCTACAACGTTCTTGCCAAGGGCGGGAGGACTTCAAGGTGTCGATTCACGATCCGTTCGCGGCACTGCAGAAATCGCAAAAGGGTGTCACGGCATGGGATGAACCGTACAAAGGCAACTTTGGTCAATTAATGGCGTTGAAGCAGGCACAGCCCGATCTGAAAATTCTGCCATCGATCGGCGGCTGGACGTTGTCCGACCCGTTCTTCTTCATGGGCGATAAAGTGAAGCGCGACCGTTTTGTGGCGTCGGTG
The DNA here is from genome assembly GCF_050268245.1 of Serratia sp. NPDC078593. Taxonomy (NCBI): domain Bacteria; kingdom Pseudomonadati; phylum Pseudomonadota; class Gammaproteobacteria; order Enterobacterales; family Yersiniaceae; genus Serratia; species Serratia sp. NPDC078593. Next base: position 193,111 of record NZ_JBNNGK010000004.1, read on the forward strand.
AAAGAATTCCTGCAAACCTGGAAGTTCTTTGACGGTGTGGATATCGACTGGGAATTCCCCGGCGGGAAAGGCGCTAACCCGAACCTCGGTAGTGCTGAAGATGGCGAAACCTACGTCCAACTGATGAAAGAGCTGCGCATTATGTTGGATGAACTGTCGCAGGAAACCGGCAAGCAGTATGAGCTGACCTCTGCGATCAGTGCTGGTAAGGACAAAATCGACGCAGTCGATTACAACGTGGCACAAAACTACATGGATCACATTTTCCTGATGAGCTATGACTTCTATGGCGCATTTGATCTGAACAATCTGGGTCATCAGACCGCGTTGAAAGCCCCGGCGTGGAAACCCGACACGGCTTACACCACCGTGAATGGCGTCAATGCGTTACTGAGCCAGGGCGTCAAGCCGGGTAAAATCGTGGTTGGCGCGGCCAAGTACGGCCGTGGTTGGACCGGTGTGAATGGCTATCAAGACAACAATCCGTTTACCGGTACGGCGACAGGCCCGGTTAAAGGAACCTGGGAAAATGGCATTGTGGATTATCGTCAGATCGCTAATGAATATATGAGCGGTGAATGGCAATACCACTATGACGCCACGGCTGAGGCTCCTTACGTCTTTAAACCGTCGACCGGCGATTTGATCACCTTTGATGATCCGCGTTCGGTGCAGGCTAAAGGTCAATACGTATTGGATAATCAACTGGGTGGGCTGTTCTCTTGGGAAATTGATGCTGACAACGGCGACATTCTCAACAGCATGAACCGTAGTTTGGGTAACACCAGTTCGGCGCAGTAATCACCTTCTCGCCACTTAAGAGGGTTAGCTGCTCACCACGCCGGGAGATAACGTTGTCTCCCGGCGTTTAACTGGGTGAAAGTTTTTTTACGTCACATAGATTGTCATCGGTGTGCGATCAAACTGCGCACATTTGGCTCACTCTTTCGAGTAAGTACGCAGCATTTCATCCTGTCTTTAACGGCGATCACAAAAATAACCGTTCAGATATTCATCATACAGCAACAAACTTTTTTAGTTTTTTATCGGAATTTAACGCCAGCTTGTCCGATTGACGAAGTGTATTGCGCTGACCTTTGGCCTATAGCATAAGTTTTCATGCTGCAAACGTTAAAAAAAGGTTTTTTTTATGTTTGTTTGCTGTTTCTCACAGACTGCGTAAAACCCCATTGGTTATATTGACGCCACCCCAAACAGTTGGCAATTTGTTACCCTCAGGGGTTAGCGCGCAAGCTGTTTGAGTGAATTCCACGCGCTCAAACGCCTACCCAAGGATGCGTTCCATCCGGTTTTTCGCGCCTTAACCCTTTCTGCCTTCGGGCAACCGCCGTACAGACCGCGCAATAAAAAATATAGGGTCTGACGGAAATACCCCCTGAGACTTCACGCTGCAGGAACGCGGCCACCTCACTTTCTCGTGCGCTTACATCAGTAAGTTGCTGGAGGAGCAAGGGCAGCCATGAAACGTAACGTGAAGGATAACGGGGTGACACACACCACATCACACAATGGAGCACTCACGATGACACATTCGTTGGGTAAATCGGGGATTCTGAAGTTCGGTATTGGGCTGGTCGCGCTGACCATTGCGGCTAGCGTACAGGCAAAAACGTTGGTTTACTGCTCTGAAGGTTCGCCTGAAGGCTTTAACCCGCAACTGTTCACCTCTGGCACCACCTACGATGCCAGTTCCGTGCCAATTTACAACCGTCTGGTCGAATTCAAAACGGGCACCACCGAATTAGAGCCGGGTCTGGCAGAGAAGTGGGATGTCAGCGAAGACGGTAAAACCTATACCTTCCATCTGCGCAAAGGCGTGAAGTGGCAGACGACCAAAGGTTTCAAACCCACGCGTGATTTCAACGCTGACGACGTCGTGTACTCTTTCGAACGTCAGTTGGATCCTAAACATCCGTACCATAAAGTCTCTGGTGGTAGCTATGAGTACTTCCAAGGGATGGGGATGCAGGATCTGATCGCCAAGGTCGAAAAAGTGGACGATAACACTGTGCGTTTCATCTTGACCCGCCCGGAAGCGCCGTTTCTGGCTGACTTAGGGATGGATTTTGCTTCTATCTTGTCGGCGGAATATGCCGATAACATGATGAAAGCCGGTACGCCAGAAAACGTCGATCTAAACCCGGTCGGCACCGGACCATTCCAACTGCTGCAATACCAAAAAGATTCCAAAATTCTCTACAAAGCGTTTGACGGTTACTGGGGCACCAAGCCGAAAATCGATCGCTTAGTGTTCTCCATCACACCAGACGCGTCGGTGCGATACGCGAAGCTGCAGAAAAATGAGTGTCAGATTATGCCGTACCCGAACCCGGCTGACATTGCTCGCATGAAGCAGGATAAGGACATTACGCTGCTGGAACAGCCTGGTCTGAACATCGGCTATCTGGCGTTCAACGTTGAGAAAAAGCCGCTGGATAATCTGAAAGTGCGTCAGGCACTGACGATGTCGGTGAACAAATCCGCGATTATTGATGCGGTGTATCAGGGCGCGGGGCAGACCGCGAAAAACCTGATCCCACCGACCATGTGGAGCTACAACGACGCGATCAAAGATTATGCCTACGATCCTGCGAAAGCGAAGGAACTGCTGAAAGAAGCCGGTATGCCGGAGGGCTTCACCATTGATTTATGGGCGATGCCGGTACAGCGACCGTACAACCCGAACGCGCGCCGTATGGCTGAGATGATCCAGTCTGACTGGGCGAAGATTGGCGTGAAGGCCAAAATTGTGACCTATGAGTGGGGTGAATATCTCAAGCGCGCTAAAGATGGCGAGCACCAGACGGTAATGATGGGCTGGACCGGGGATAATGGGGATCCAGACAACTTCTTCGCCACGCTGTTTAGCTGTGCGGCGGCGAAAGACGGTTCTAACTACTCCCGCTGGTGTGATAAGCCGTTTGAAGCGTTGATTCAGCCGGCGCGTGCCGAAGCCGATCACAACAAACGCATCGAGCTTTACAAACAAGCACAGGTGGTGATGCATGAGCAGGCTCCGGCGCTGATTATTGCTCACTCCACCGTCTATGAGCCGGTGCGTAAAGAAGTCAAAGGCTATGTTGTCGATCCGCTGGGCAAGCATCACTTTGATAAGGTATCAATCGACTGAGGATTAACCTGATGGCGAGGTTACGGTCGAACAGGGGCGGTGTCCCTTGATAACTATCAACAGTATGTGAGCGTTAATAAGCCCGGTGGCCTATGAGCTGCCGGGCATTCAGGCGAGCTATATTTTAAGCAGTATGCGCGTTGGTTATTCCCTCTCCTTGATGGCTCGCTGTCTGTGCCGCCGGGAGCGTTGGGTCTTATCAGGCTCATCTGGCGGGTTTGCCAGTGCGCTGCAACTTGAATGATTGAGCACAATTACAGAGAGTTCGGGATATGTTGCAGTTCATACTCCGACGTTTGGGGTTAGTTATCCCAACGTTTATCGGCATTACTTTGCTGACTTTTGCATTCGTCCATATGATCCCCGGTGACCCGGTGACCATCATGGCCGGGGAACGCGGGATTTCCGCAGAGCGCCATGCCCAGATCATGGCTGAGATGGGGCTGGATAAACCGCTCTATCAACAATACTTCACTTATGTTAACAACGTGCTGCATGGTGATTTGGGTACCTCACTCAAAAGCCGTATCTCCGTTTGGGATGAATTCGTTCCACGCTTTAAAGCGACGCTGGAGCTGGGCATTTGCGCCATGCTGTTCGCGGTGCTGGTCGGCATTCCGGTCGGGGTACTGGCGGCGGTGCGGCGCGGTTCCATCTTTGACCACACGGCGGTCGGTATTTCCCTGACCGGTTATTCGATGCCGATCTTCTGGTGGGGCATGATGCTGATCATGCTGGTGTCGGTGCAGCTCGATTTGACGCCGGTATCCGGGCGCATCAGCGATACGATTTTCCTCGATGATACTTTGCCGCTTACCGGCTTCATGCTGATCGATACCCTGCTGTGGGGCGAATCCGGTGATTTCCTGGATGCGGTAATGCACATGATTTTGCCTGCCATTGTGCTGGGCACCATCCCGTTGGCGGTGATCGTGCGTATGACCCGTTCCTCGATGCTGGAAGTGTTGGGCGAAGATTATATTCGTACCGCACGCGCCAAGGGCGTGAGCCGGATGCGGGTCATCGTGGTACACGCGCTGCGTAATGCCCTGTTGCCCGTGGTGACGGTGATCGGCTTGCAGGTCGGCACGATGCTGGCGGGCGCGATTCTGACCGAGACTATCTTCTCCTGGCCGGGCCTTGGGCGGTGGTTGATGGATGCATTGCAGCGCCGTGACTATCCGGTGGTGCAAGGTGGTGTGCTGTTGGTCGCCTGTATGATCATTTTGGTTAACCTGCTGGTAGATGTGCTCTACGGTGTGGTCAACCCACGTATTCGACACAAGAAATAAGGGGCGCCCAATGACTCATGTTACCGAGCCGGTTGTGACCGGCGCGCCGAAGCCAATGACGCCGTTTCAGGAGTTTTGGCATTATTTCAAGCGCAATAAAGGGGCCGTGGTCGGCCTGGTTTATATCATTCTGATGTTTGTGATCGCCATTGGTGCTGGTTTCCTGGCACCGCATGCGCCGGCGGAGCAGTTCCGTGATGCGTTGCTCAAACCGCCGGTATGGCAAGAGGGGGGCAGTTGGCAATACATTCTTGGCACTGATGATGTGGGGCGCGACGTGCTGTCACGGCTGATGTACGGTGCCCGGCTGTCGCTGTTGGTCGGCTGTCTGGTGGTGGTGCTGTCGTTGATCATGGGGGTGATTTTTGGTCTGCTCGCCGGCTATTTCGGCGGCGTGGTCGATGCCATCATCATGCGCGTTGTTGATATTATGCTGGCGTTACCCAGCCTGCTGCTGGCGTTAGTGCTGGTGGCGGTGTTTGGGCCGTCGATCGTTAACGCGTCGCTGGCGCTGACATTTGTTGCCTTGCCGCACTATGTGCGTTTGACCCGTGCGGCGGTGTTGGTCGAGGTGAATCGCGATTACGTCACCGCCTCACGCGTGGCGGGCGCAGGGGCGATGCGCCAAATGTTTGTCAACATTCTGCCTAACTGCCTGGCACCGCTGATCGTGCAGGCCTCGCTGGGTTTCTCGAACGCCATTCTCGATATGGCCGCGCTGGGTTTTCTCGGTATGGGGGCGCAACCGCCCACGCCAGAATGGGGCACAATGCTCTCCGACGTGTTGCAATTCGCGCAAAGCGCCTGGTGGGTAGTGACCTTCCCCGGCGTGGCGATTTTGCTGACGGTGCTGGCGTTTAACCTGATGGGGGACGGCCTGCGTGATGCTCTCGACCCCAAACTCAAGCAGTAACTGAGGAACGGATCATGGCATTATTGAATGTAGACAAGCTTTCGGTGCACTTTGGTGACGAAGGCACACCGTTTCGCGCGGTCGATCGCATCAGTTACCGCGTGGAACAAGGGCAGGTCGTCGGCATTGTCGGCGAATCCGGCTCGGGTAAATCGGTCAGTTCGCTGGCCATCATGGGGTTGATTGATTTCCCTGGCAAAGTGATGGCCGACAAGTTGGAGTTCAACGGGCAGGATCTGCGTAAGCTCTCCGAGAAAGAGCGTCGCCAATTAGTCGGTTCAGAAGTGGCGATGATTTTTCAGGATCCGATGACCAGCCTAAACCCGTGTTACACCGTCGGTTATCAGATTATGGAAGCGCTGAAGGTGCATCAGGGGGGCAATCGCCGTACCCGTCGCCAGCGCGCCATCGATTTGTTGAATCAGGTAGGGATCCCCGATCCGGCTTCGCGGTTAGACGTTTACCCGCACCAGCTTTCTGGCGGTATGAGCCAGCGCGTGATGATCGCCATGGCGATTGCCTGTCGCCCTAAGTTATTGATTGCCGATGAGCCGACCACCGCGCTCGACGTGACGATTCAGGCGCAGATCATTGAACTGCTGTTGGAGTTACAACAGCGGGAGAACATGGCGCTGTTGCTGATTACCCACGATCTGGCGTTGGTGGCTGAAGCGGCGCATCAGATTATCGTGATGTATGCCGGGCAGGTGGTGGAGTCAGGCAAAGCCGAGGAAATTTTCCGCGCGCCGCGCCATCCCTATACCCAAGCTTTGTTACGAGCCTTGCCAGAGTTCGCCGCCGATAAGGCGCGTTTGGCATCATTGCCGGGTGTGGTGCCCGGTAAGTACGACCGGCCTAGCGGCTGCTTGCTCAACCCGCGCTGCCCGTATGCCACCGAACGCTGTCGTCATGAGGAGCCAGAGTTGCGTAGCATTCCTGGCCGTCAGGTTAAATGTCACACACCGCTGGATGATGCGGGGAGGCCGACCGTATGAGCCAGAAACAACCTTTATTACAGGCTATCGACCTGAAAAAACACTACCCGGTCAAAAAAGGGCTGTTCACGCCGGAGCGGGTGGTCAAAGCGCTGGACGGCGTTTCGTTTACCCTTGAGCGTGGCAAAACCTTGGCGGTGGTGGGTGAGTCGGGCTGCGGTAAATCGACGCTGGGCCGCCTGTTGACGATGATCGAAGTGCCGACCGGCGGTGAGCTGTATTATCAGGGGCAAGACCTGCTGAAGCCGGATGTGACGGCGGAAAAACTGCGTCGCCAGAAGATCCAAATCGTTTTCCAGAATCCTTATGGATCGCTGAATCCGCGCAAAAAGGTCGGGCAGATCCTCGAGGAGCCTTTGTTGATCAACACCCCGCTGAGCAGCGCGGAACGGCGCGAGAAAGCGTTGGCGATGATGGCGAAGGTCGGGTTAAAGACCGAGCACTACGACCGTTATCCACATATGTTCTCAGGCGGTCAACGCCAGCGTATCGCTATTGCGCGCGGGTTGATGCTCAACCCAGATGTGGTGATCGCCGATGAGCCGGTATCGGCGCTTGACGTGTCGGTGCGTGCTCAGGTGCTCAACCTGATGATGGATTTGCAACAGGAGCTTGGCCTGTCATACGTGTTCATTTCACACGATTTGTCGGTGGTTGAGCACATCGCTGATGAAGTGATGGTGATGTACCTTGGTCGCTGTGTGGAGAAGGGCAGTAAGGAGGCGATCTTCAACAACCCGCGTCATCCTTACACGCAGGCGCTACTATCGGCTACGCCGCGTCTGAACCCGGATATGCGACGCGAACGTATTAAGCTGACGGGCGAATTGCCAAGCCCGATGAACCCGCCGCCGGGCTGTGCGTTTAATGCGCGTTGTCGCCGTGCTTTTGGTCTGTGTAGCCAGTTGCAACCGAAATTGCAGCAATACGGTGAGCAACAGGTCGCCTGTTTTGCCGTTGATCAAGACGAAAAAGAAGCGCAAAGCGCGTAGCGCGATCAGACTGCTGACAAAGCCCGTTATTAGGGAAAGCGTGGCGGTGGGGTCGTCGTGGTGTAAGCCATCGGAGTGCCCCTCGCTACGCTAGGCCCGGGTATCTCGGGCCATCAGGCGACTTCGTCATCAAGTGCAAAGCGCGATGGGTTTTTAACAACGGATGTGTCCAAATGCCAGTCAGTTATTCCGGACTGGCATTTTTATAAGAATAAAATGAAATGATAAACAGGCTAATAATATTGTTATTCACTCATCACATGTTTATTGAAAACGATTATTCTAAAAATAATCTCGATATTAGCGACGTTAAATGAAACGGGCACCTGATTAGGTGCCCGTTTTAATACTGCCGATTATTGTGGATACGGAACCCAATCTCCGCCATTTAATCGGATATACGATTTCCCCTGATATGGCATCACAATGGCGTTATCGTTTTCCGAAATCGCGGCGGTTTGCGGCAGACCCTGAGTCAGCGTTTGCCAATCAACGCTGGGGGTAGTGAAAACCTTACCGTCTACCAGCCGGGCAACCAACTCTGAGACGGCCAGATAGCTGCTTGGGGCGTTAATTTGCAGTGGGCTACCGGAGTGTGGCGCTTGCATGCCAACCAGTTTGATGCCGACCGGAATATGGGTAATGCTTGGGCTGGGGATATCGCGCAGGCCAGACATCTGCATTTTATCACCCGCCAATGCCGCTCCGTGCTCCGGTACAATCACCACCATGACGTGACGCCCTGAGCTCTCCAGTTCGTCGAGGAAGGTGTTCAACTGATCGAACAGTATCTTCGCTCGCGCCGGATAGTCGGCCGATGTTTTCGAGCCGACAAATCGGTTACCGTCATGCAGTGGAATAAGATTGAAGAAGGTCGCGCTGCGGCTGTCTTCGGCCTTTTTACGCTGTTCCAGCCAGCGATTGAGCAAGGCCAGATCGTTGAAAATCGGCTCGCCGTCAAACGAGGCTAACTCATTGCGAATACCGGCTTGCGACATCAGCGGTGCCTGTATATCCCCCTGTTCACGCAGCTCTTTGAGATAATTACCGAACACGCCGGAGTGATCCATCATCAACTGTTCTTTAAAGCCCAGTTTTGCCAGGTTATCAAACAGATAACACTGTTGATTCACCGGTTGATACAGATCGCGGTGTGAGGATTGGCCGCAGCTGGCGCGCAGCAAACGAATCGACGCCGGGCCGCTGTAGGCGGTGGCCGAGTTGAAGTTGTCGAACATGATATCCATCTTGGCCCACAGTGGATGATTTTCCAGCTTGGACGCCTCGATATCCGACCAAGCGAGCGAGCAGATGTTGATCACTAACAGGTCAAAGGGTTGGGCATCCGCGGGCAGCGCCGCCGGGAATGCGGTGATACGGTTTTTCTCTTGCTGGTAGAACTGGTTCAGATAGGCGGTCAGGTTCGCATTGGTCGGCGGGGCATCCGTCGCGGGCAGAGCGCCGCTGGCTGCGTTGCCCGGCTGCGGCGCGGGTGTGGGCTCAGCCGGTGCCGTGGTGTTGGCGCTGGGTAACAGCGAGAATGCCGGGCCGCTGACCGCCAGCACGTTGAGCCACACCAGCGCGGCGACGGTAAAGGCTGTAACCCGCACCCATTGTGCCAGGAACAGGTAAGCTACCAGTATCACGAAGGCGGCCCCTAACATCTGCCAGTTGATAAAGCGGTTAAGCAACTCGAGCAGATATTCGGCGCTAAAGCCGGTTAATTGCGAACCTTGGCTAAGAATACTGTTGATTCCGGGTAACCAGGTATCGTGATAAAACAGCGCGAAACCGATGGGAATGGCTATCCAGTGCCGCCAGCGATGCAAGCGTAGCGAGGGGATCGGCATCAGCAGAAACGCCATAAATACCAGGTTAGCCAGCGGGTGGAAATTCAGGTAGCCAAACCACAGTAGAGCGAACTTTGCCAGAAAGTAAACATTCCAACCGCCCAGTCCACGCCAGTAGCGCCAGAGCGCGTTATCGGTTTGCGTTTTGTTATTGTTCATGGTTATTTCTTACGCTTAATCTGAGAAGTGGAGCCGTCGCGCCGCCAGAGCCCGGTGAACCTTAAATAGCGTGGTGATAGCACCGCATTTTGCCAATGTTTGCGCCAGTGTGGGAATCGACAATGCAGGGCGTACCCTAGCGGAATAAAAATAATTGCGCATAGCATGACCAATTGCACAATATCGGTCAGGTTCATCATGCCAGTCTCTCCTGAACGCCGCTCAACAAACTGAGTGCCACCGGTTCGCAACGTGCTGGTGGGCTGTCTTCGGCGACGTGAGTGGCCTTGTTGGCCACCAGTGCAGTTTCGTGTTGCGCAGAGATGATGCTGGCGTCGTGCGTCAGCTGCTTAATTTCTGCCATGATGTCAACGTCTTGATGCCACACCAATTGATTGCTGAAGGCTTCGGTCACCGGCAGGCGGAAGATATGCGCCAGCGCGGTGTCCAGGTCGTTGATGCGACAGGTGGAGAGAAACAGGAACAGTCGCCCTTGCTCTACGGTCATCACATCGCCGAAACGTCGCATATGGCACAGCGTCATGGCTTGCTCGGCACGCAGGCCGGGTGCTGGGCGAAGCGCGACCATCACACCTTTGCCGTCTTCCGGCAACAGCATGTTGTTCATTAACGACAGTACCGCGTGGTTAAACGCATCGGGCTTCAGGTAGCCTTTGAGCTGTAACGGCCGCAGGCCGGCCAGTAGCGTGTCGATATCGGCAGGAACATGGCGCGAGAAGCGTTGCCCTTGAATGCCTTCCAGCATGGTCAGAAAGCGTGACAGCGGTGCGACATGGGGCACGATCAGATTCGCACCGCAGGCCAGCAATAGGCGCTCATCGCTGTAACGCAGGCTGGCGTCCATTTCACGCACCACAATTTTTAACCCGTTACCCCGGTTGCGGCGCAAGCTGTGTATTTGGTGCGCTAGCGCATCGATTTGATCGCTTTGATACAACGAAAAAATCAGCGTTGCTGATACGGTCTGCATACCGTGCTGCGTCAGTAGCGCGTTGTTTTCCAACAGTTGCCAGTTGGCCGACAGCGGTGGCGCGCCTTCCAGAATACTGTGTTCCGCCAGATAAAGATGTGCATCATTGTGGGCGGTGGTCAGTAACGATTTCTTACCATCATCTTCATTTTGCCAGCCGTGCTCAGCGGCATACAGCGTCAGCAACTGATTGGCGTTAATGCTGTTTTCCGTGCTCCACCAGTTAATCAGATATTGCGCGCTGTCCTGCTGCCATTGCAGGTTGGCTAAGCCATTGAGCAGCCGGTGCTGGTTGCTCAGTTGGCCGCGCAGCTTGTTTACGCCGCTGCCGTGACTGAAGATCACTAACGTGCAGCGTTGCTGGCGCAACCAGTTGCCGGTCGCCTTCATCCAGCGCTGGATTTCTTCACGGGTAAAGGTTTGCCACAGGCTAGCCGGGGCCAGCAGGATTAACAGACGATTTTGCGGTTTGAGTGCGCGCATCAGGTCGTCGCTGAAATGCAGCAAGGCGGCCCTTTTTTCCGGCAAGGTGTAGAGTGGGAATTTTTTCAGCGCCGGGGCGGCGAGTTCATTCAACATGCTCTCGGGCTTATCACCGCAGCAAATCAACGCCACCTTGTGCGTGTCGGATTGGGCGGAGATCATTTGCCGACACAGCAAATTAGCATCTATTTGGCGATCGATATTAACCCAATAGAAACCCGGGGATTGCATGACAGAAAGTTCTTCCCGAACCTGTCGAATTCCTAATGAGAAAGCGTGCGCCATAGATTTGTTCTACTTTCGTTGAAATTACTGCGAGCCAACGTCTGGAAACTGGATTTAGTGAATAGACAATTGTAACATTGCCATTAGCAATAACAAATATCCAAAGCTGTGTAATAATATCCATTAAGAATCATCTCGTTAACCCTATCTATAACGATCATTGCTATATTTATTTAACATTAGCCTATTTTCAAGGCGGCAGGATGAATAATCAAATCACACGCTTAAATACAGTTTCGTCATCGGAAGTACAAGATGACCTGCAAGCGCTGAGTCAGGCTTTTTCTTTACCGCCATTACGTTATGTCGATATTTCGCGTCAGGAGCGTTTAGCGCAAATGATGGCGCGTTGGCCATTATTGGCCGAATTATCCGAGCAGCCGGGGAGCCACTAATTTATGCCGGTGATTGCGCTGCAAGGCATTCGAGGCGGAACGGGGACGACGTCGATAACGGCGGCGCTGGCCTGGGCGTTACAACAGCTAGGGGAATCGGTGCTGGCCATCGATTTTTCGCCAGAGAATTTATTACGGCTGCATTTCAATACGCCGTTTACGCAGGCGCGCGGCTGGGCACGGGCAGAGCAGGATGGTATCGACTGGCGGGAAGGAGCCATGCGTTACGGTGAAAAGCTCGACTTTTTACCGTTTGGTCAATTAAACCCGTCAGAACGCGAAAAATATCTCTCCCTGGCTCAACCCAGTGCACCACCGTGGAAAAGCAAACTCGAACAGTTGCAACAGCGTGCGCAATACCGTTGGATTTTGCTGGATGTTCCAGCGGGGGACGATGCGCTGACGCGTCAGATTTTGGACGCTGCCGATCAGGTTTTTTTGTTACTCACACCGGACGTCAATTGTCAGGTACGTTTGCATCAGCAGCCGTTGCCGACCGGTTGCCGGTTTCTCGTCAACCAGTATTCCGCCGCTAGCCAGTTACAGCAGGACTTACATCAACTTTGGCTAACCACGCTGAATGGTTTATTGCCGATGATTATCCACCGTGATGAGGCCGTGGCGGAAGCGATGGCGGTGAAACAACCCTTGGGCGAGTATCGGCCGCAAAGCCAAGCCGCAGATGAAGTGCTGACGTTGGCGAGCTGGTGTTTGATTCATCTGCACGGTGCTGCGCAATGAGCCGGATGATGCACCTGTTGTTGATGCCCCCGGTTTATCAGGCAGGGCAGGCGCGCTATCGGCGCTATCGGCGCAACGGTTCTTCTGCGCTGGCCGCGTGGGTGACCACCCTGTTGGTCGCCTGTTGCTGGGTTTGTTTGCGTTTGGAGTCCCCCGCCTGGCAGCGTTTGCGCGCCGCGCGTGCTTATTGGTTCCCGCATATTTCCCCGCTGCGTCCACGGTTGGCGGATGGGCTACGTTATTTAGTGCAGGCGTTGTGGCTAATGGTGTTTCGCACCGGCCGCGCTCCGCGGGGCCGTTATGCGTTTGCCGGTTGGCGGCGATTGCAACTGCGTTATGTTAACTGGCTGCAGCGGTTACCGCATCGGCTGCACGATGCGGGGGTTGAGCACCGTACCATTGAGCGGCTGAGCCGGATGAATCGAACGTTGCGCCGTGTGATGTTTATTTTTGCGGGCGTCGTGGCCGTGATACTGGCGCTGATATGTATTTCCCAACCTTTTGGTTTATTTGCGCAGTTCATCTTTGTACTGTTGCTGTGGGGCATCGCGATGGTGGTACGGCGGGTTCCGGGTCGCCTGCCTGCCTTGATGCTGATTGTTCTGTCGTTAACCGTTTCTTGCCGCTATTTATGGTGGCGCTACACCGCGACGCTTAACTGGGATGATCCGCTGAGCCTGGTCTGTGGCTTATTGCTGCTGATGGCGGAAACCTACGCCTGGGTGGTGTTAGTGCTGGGGTATTTCCAAACCGTCTGGCCGTTGAATCGCCAGCCGGTATCGCTGCCTGAGGACAGCGATAGCTGGCCGACTATTGATGTTATGGTGCCGACCTATAACGAAGATTTGGGGGTGGTGAAACCTACGATCTACGCCGCGCTCGGCATCGATTGGCCGAAAGAGAAGGTCAACATCTACATACTTGATGACGGCAATCGCGCTGAGTTTCGCGATTTCGCCAACGAGGTGGGTGTGAAGTATATCGCCCGGCCGACGCATGAGCATGCCAAGGCCGGCAACGTCAATAATGCGCTTAAGCAGGCGACCGGTGAGTTTGTCGCGATTTTCGACTGCGACCATGTACCGACGCGCTCATTCTTGCAGCTGACCATGGGCTGGTTTTTTAAAGATAAAAAACTGGCGATGCTGCAAACCCCGCACCATTTTTTCTCGCCGGATCCGTTTGAGCGTAACCTGGGGCGTTTCCGCCAGACGCCCAATGAAGGCACGCTATTCTATGGGCTAGTGCAGGACGGCAATGATATGTGGGATGCCACGTTCTTCTGCGGTTCCTGTGCGATCCTGCGCCGCACGGCGTTAGACGAAATTGGCGGCATTGCGGTGGAAACCGTCACCGAGGATGCGCATACCTCGCTGCGTCTGCATCGTCGTGGCTACACCTCCGCTTATATTCGCATTCCACAGGCGGCCGGGTTGGCGACGGAGAGTCTGTCTGCACATATTGGCCAGCGTATACGCTGGGCTCGCGGTATGGTGCAAATCTTCCGGCTGGATAACCCCTTATTTGGCAAGGGACTGAAGCTGGCGCAGCGCTTGTGTTACGCCAACGCCATGCTGCACTTCTTGTCCGGTATCCCACGGTTAATCTTCCTGACCGCACCGTTGGCGTTTTTGCTGCTGCATGCCTATATCATCTTCGCGCCAGCGTTAGCGATCGCGCTGTATGTGTTGCCGCATATGATTCACTCCAGCCTGACCAACTCACGTATCCAAGGGAAATATCGGCACTCTTTCTGGAGTGAAATCTATGAAACGGTTTTGGCGTGGTACATCGCTCGTCCTACCACCGTGGCGCTGTTCAATCCGCACAAAGGCAAATTTAACGTCACCGCTAAAGGTGGGCTGGTAGAAGAGGAACATGTCGATTGGGTGATTACCCGGCCCTATATGGCGCTGGTGTTGCTCAATCTGGCCGGTTTATGCTTCGGCATCTGGCGCATTATGTATGGCCCAACCGACGAAATCATGACGGTGATCGTCAGCCTGGTATGGGTGTTGTACAACATGACGATTTTGGGCGGCGCGGTGGCCGTGGCGGTAGAGGCCAAACAGGTGCGCCAGTCGCATCGGGTTGAAATCGCGATGCCCGCGTCGATAGCCCGCGCTGATGGACATCTGTTCCCCTGTACGCTCCGTGATTACTCCGATGGCGGTGTGGGGGTTGAAATGCGTTTGCCTAATCAACTCAACGATGGTGACGGCGTGACGTTATTGCTCAAGCGTGGCCAGCAAGAATACAGCTTCCCGTGTGTGGTGACCCGCGCCTTCGGTGCCAAAGTGGGCTTGCGAATGGTGGCATTGTCTACACGCCAACATATTGATTTTATCCAATGTACGTTTGCCCGCGCCGATACTTGGGCGCTGTGGCAGGACGGTTTTCCTGAAGATAAGCCGATTGAAAGCCTGCGCGATGTGTTGGCGTTGGGCTTCCGAGGTTATCTGCGCCTGGCGGATTATGCGCCGCCATTGGTGCGTAGCATATTGGTGGGGTTCACCACCCTGATCGCCTGGGCCTTGTCTTTCATACCGCACAGCGTGGGGCGTAATCCTGGGTTCCGCGCAAAAGAAACCGTGGTGTAGGCCGTGTCCCGACTGCTCGTTCGCCATGGGGTGAACAGGCACTAACTTTGATGATGATACGATGACGAGAAAAATAAGCTGGTTTACTGCGTTGGCCTTAGGCATCAGTACGTTGTCGCAGGCCGAAACCGCGATGACGCCGACCGCTGTTGAACCGCCGCCGACAAGTGTGGATGTGCCAGCGGCATCGCAAGATCCGACGGTGCCAGTGCGCGATGTGCAACTGCCGTTCGCACAAATTGCGCCACCGCCGGGCAGCTTCATCCTGCGTGGTGTACACCCGGATGGGCAGGTTGAGTTCGGTGTGCGCAGTGACGAAGTGGTGTCACAGGCGGTACTCGATCTGGCGTTCACGCCTTCACCGTCGCTCATCCCGGTGGAATCACAGGTCAAAGTGTATCTCAACGATGAATTGATGGGCGTTACCGCTATCTCAAAGGAGCAGTTGGGGAAACCCAATCGTATCCAGATGCCGATCGATCCGCGCTATATCAGCGATTTTAACCGTGTGAAGCTGGTATTTGTCGGCCGTTATCAAAACATTTGTGAAAACCCGGCCAGTCCTTCGCTCTGGTTAGATGTCAGCAAATCCAGCGCACTGCAATTGCGCTATCAATCGCTGCCGCTGAAAAATGACCTGTCGTTCTTCCCGGAACCGTTTTTTGATAGCCGGGATAATCGGCCACTCGATTTGCCGATGGTCTTTGCCGGGCAACCGGATCTCACTCAACAGCGTGCGGCAGGTATTTTGGCGTCGTGGTTTGGCAGCAAGGCACAATGGCGCGGCCAGTCGTTCCCTGCGCTCTTTAATCAGTTACCAAACCAACACGCGGTGGTGTTTGCCACCAATGCCCAGCGGCCAGATTTTTTGCGCGATTATCCGGCGGTCAACGGGCCCACGGTGGAAATGATTAGCCACCCAGATAATCCCTACCTTAAGTTGCTGCTGATCCAAGGCCGCGATGACAACGATCTGATCACCGCTGTGAAGGGGATCGCACAGGGCAATATGTTGTTCCGTGGCCAGAATGTCACGGTGGATAACGTCGAGCAGTTGGCACCTCGTCAGCCTTACGATGCGCCAAACTGGGTGCGTACCGACCGGCCGATGACGTTTACCGAACTGCAACAGTATGCGGAGCAATTGCAAACCAGCGGTATTAAACCTGGGCCGATTTCACTGAACATGAACCTGCCGCCCGATCTGTTTTTGCTGCGCAGCAGCGGTATCGATATGCATCTAAAATATCGTTATACCCCGCCGCGTATGCAGAATGGTTCACGGCTCAATGTCAGCCTGAATAATCAGTTCATGCAGTCCTATGCATTAGTGCCGGAGCATGAGCAGGGTACGCAATTATTGCGCTTGCCGCTGACTCAGGGGCTAATCGATTCAGATAAAAGTGTCACCATTCCGGCGTTGCGGCTCGGTGCGGTTAACCAACTGCGCTTCGATTTCGATTACAGCACCTTAATCTCCGGTGGGGCGGAAGGGCAGTGTGAAACTTATTCGTTAACCCTGAATCATGCGGTGATTGACGGCAGTTCAACGATCGATTTCTCGGGTTATCGTCATTTTATGGCAATGCCGGATCTGCGCGCGTTTGCGAACGCCGCCTTCCCGTTCAGCCGCTTGGCGGATCTGTCACAAACGTTAGTGTTGGTTAATAAACAGCCGCAGCCTGCCCAGGTGAGCGCATTGCTCAATGCATTAGGTAACATCGGTGCACATACCGGGTATCCGGCACTGGCAGTCAGTTTGAGTGACGATTGGTCACAGGCCAAACAGCATGATGCCGATATTTTGCTGATTGGTACCATTCCGCCCGCGTTGCGTGATGATAAACAAATCGGTCTGCTGGTGGAGGCTACCGAAAGCTGGATTAAACAACCCCGGCGGCAGCCGGCGCTGCCCAGCATAGACGTGGAGGCGGAAGGCACCCAGCCGGACAGTAAGACCACCATCGGTTCGGAAGGGGCGATGGCCGCCATCATCGGTATTCAGTCACCGTTTAACGCTCAGCGCAGTGTCGTGGCGCTGTTGGCCGACAGTCCACGTGGGTATGAATTACTTAACGGCGCGCAGCTCGACAGCGGTAAACGTGCGGCGATGTTTGGATCGGTCGCGGTGATCCGTGAGTCGGGCGTTAACAGCTTGCGCGTCGGCGATGTTTACTATGTTGGTCACCTGCCGTGGTGGGAACGTATTTGGCACGGTTTGTCTACGCACCCGGTCTGGCTGGCGGTGCTGGCGGTGATCGTGGTGGTGATTCTGGCATTGATGTTGTGGCGAGGCCTGAAAGCCTTTAGTCGCCGTCGTTTGTCACCGGAAGAGTGGGATTAACGTCATGCATCTGGCAGGGAAATGGGCAGTAAGCCTACTGCTGTTATGTGTCTTCAACGCGACAGCGGCTTGCCCGTGGCCAGCCTGGCAGCAGTACAAGCAGGCGTATATTAGCGCAGGCGGCCGGATTATCGATCCCAGCAGCCCGAATAAGATAACGACGTCGGAAGGGCAAAGTTACGGGCTGTTTTTTGCCTTGGTTGCCAACGACCGCCCGATGTTTGATCGGTTGTTAAACTGGACGGAAGATAACCTGGCGAAAGGGGATCTCACCGCCCACTTGCCCGCCTGGCTGTGGGGGGAGGATGATCGCCAGCAATGGACCGTGTTGGATGACAATTCGGCTGCCGATTCCGATGTGTGGATTGCCTACAACTTACTTGAAGCGGGGCGGCTGTGGGGTAACCGACGTTACCAAACCTTGGGTACGTTGCTGTTGCAACGCATTGCGCGTGAAGAAGTGGCCGATCTGCCCGGTTTGGGCCCTATGCTGTTGCCGGGAAAAGTGGGTTTCGCCGACAGTGACCGTTGGCGGCTCAACCCAAGCTATTTGCCGCCACAGTTGTTAGCCCGTTTCGCTCAGTTGCGTGGCCCGTGGCGGATGATGCAACAAACCAATCAGCGCCTGTGGTTAGCAACGGCGCCGCACGGCTTTTCGCCGGATTGGGTCGTTTGGCAACGGGATAAAGGCTGGCAGCCGGATAGCGTAAAACCGAATATCGGCAGTTACGATGCGATTCGTGTTTATCTGTGGGCGGGCATGTTGGCGAACGACGATCCGCAACGCGCTGCGCTGGTAAAACGGTTCCAGCCGATGATTCAACTCACTGCCCAGCAGGGCGTACCGCCAGAGCAAACCGATGTCGCGACAGGCAAAACCCGCGGCCATGGCCCGGTAGGTTTCTCCGCTGCGTTGCTGCCGCTGTTGTCAGAGCATCCAGAGGTGCTGGCGGTGCAGCGCCAACGCGTCACAGATAATCCGCCGGGCAATGATGCCTACTTTAGCGCCTCGCTGACGCTATTTGGTCAAGGATGGGATCAACAACGTTATCGTTTTAACCATCAGGGTGAACTTCAACCCGCCTGGGGCAGTCAATGCACAACAACAGAATAACCTGGCTAAGCCTATTCCCGCTGAGTCTGGTGCTGATCCCTACCGCGCAGGGGGCAGAAACCGTGTCGCCGGAGCAGTGGCTGCTGGAACAGATACGCGTCGGTGAGGCCAGCCATAAAGAAGAACTGGTCAATCAGTCGTTATATCGCCTTGAGTTGATGGATCCGAACCATCCCGATGTGATCGCGGCACGTATGCGTTTGGCGCTGCGTCAGGGAAATCAGGCGCTTGCCCAGCAGCAGTTAGATAAATTGAAAAGGCTTGCACCTCAGTCCAATACCTATCGACAGGCCGAGATGAACATGCTGCTGACGCAGCCGGAAACCCGGCAACAATTGCAGCAGGCACGGCTAATGGCTACCGCCGGACGGCTAACGGAAGCTAAATCAGCCTATGATGCCCTGTTTAACGGCCAGCCGCCGACGCTCGACCTGTCCGTAGAGTATTGGCGGTTAGTGGCGCGGATCCCCGGCCAAGAACCTAATGCGATCAACAAACTGCAAGCGTTGGATCAACGCTATCCCGGCAGTGTGCAATTGCGTCTGGTGTTGGCGCGTCTGCTGTTTAGCCAGAAACAGGACGCGCTGGCGTATGAAGAATTGCAAAAAGTGGCCGCCGATCCTGCCGGGCGTGCAGAGGCCGCTGATTTATGGTTGGAAAAAATCAAAGAGATGCCGGTCAGTGCCAGCAGCGTGGCGGCACTGCAGCGTTATCTCAGCGTGTTTACCCTTGGCGAGCGGCAGGAGCGTGCGCGTGAAGAGTTAGCGCGCCAAGAAACGCTGTTGGCCGATCCCAGTTATCAGGCGCGAGCGCGTGGATTGGCGTTGGTGGATAACGGCGGGAGCCGCATGGCGATTCCGGCGTTGCGCAAAGCGTTGGCGGCAACGCCAAACGATCCTGAGTTGCTCGGTGCATTGGGGTTAGCTTATGCCCGTTCAGGCAATCGCCAGCAGGCATTAACACTGTTCCGTCAGGCGCAACGTGCGGATCAAAGTGGTTATAACAGCAGTAAATGGCAGAGCCTGATTCAAACCAACGCTTACTGGCTAGCGGTGAGCGAAGGTGACAAAGCGCTGAAGGCGAATAACCTTGCTCTGGCGCAGCAACAATATCAACAGGCACGACGGATCGACAAGACCGACAGCGATGCACTCATTGGTTTGGGCGACGTGGCGCTGGCGCGTCAGGACGACGCTGCCGCTGAAAGTTACTATCAGCAGGCGTTGCGAATCGATCCCGCTAGCAGCAGCGCGGTGCGGGGGTTGGCAAACCTTTATCAGCGCCAGTCACCGCAGAAAGCGTTGGCGTATCTCAATAGTTTACCGCGTAGCCAGCAGCACAAGATGCGTAGCACGCTCGACAGTCTACAACTCGATATACTGAAACAGCAGGCCGAAACGCTAGCGCAACAGCAGCAATGGCATCAGGCCGTAGAAAAATACCAACAGGCACAGGTGCGTGCGCCGAACGATGTCTGGTTAACTTACCATTACGCCCAAGCGTTGCGACAGGCCGGTCAACCTCAGCAGGCGGATGCGCTATTTAGCGCGTTGGCGCAAAAACTGCCCGACGATCCGCAACAGGTCTATGCCTACGCGTTGTACTTGTCTTCCAGCGATCGTGACCGGCAGGCATTGGCGCACTTGGCTACGCTGCCGGATGCGCAATGGGACGACACTATGCGTGAACTGGCGCAGCGATTGAATAGGCAGGCGGTTTTAGATCATGCCGAGCAGCTCCGTGCGGGCGGTGATGAGGCGGCGGCTATTGCCTATTTGAAACAGCAACCGGCGAGTATGCGTTTAGATTTAACCTTGGCGGATTGGGCATTGGCCGCCGGGGACTACGATGCCGCATTGGCGGATTATCAACGCATACGCGCACGTGAGCCAAATAATCCCGATGCGCGTCTGGGTGAGATTGAAGCCTATGTGGCACAGGGCAAAATGGCGGCGGCACGGCAGCGGCTGCAAACTGCTGATTCGCCAACTGACGCCTCAGTCAACAGCCGTCGCCGAGTGGCTAATGCCTGGGGAGCGGTGGGGGAACCGGGCAAGGCGCTGGTTATTTTCAGCCAGTTGAAAACGGCGGTACAGTCTGAGCCCATCGGGCAGAGTAAAGCGTTGGTCTATCGCGATGCGGCACAGTTAGAACGTGGGCAGGGCCTGCCAGAGACGGCACAACAAGACATCAAACAGGCGATGGTGGCCAGCGGCATTACGCCGACGGTGCCACAGGACAACCCGCGCTACACTCGCCTGATGCGCAATACGTCGACCGATGATTGGTTACAACGCGGCATTCGCGCCGATGCAGCAGAGCTGTATCGCCAACAGGATGTCAACGTGACGTTGAATCATGACTATTGGGGCTCAAGCGGCACCGGTGGCGTTTCAGATTATCAAGCGCATGACACTATGCTGCAGGTCGATATGCCGCTGTACGATGGCCGGGCATTTTTCCGCACCGACACCGTACGGCTTGATGCCGGCAATTTTTCCACCGATAGCAGCGGCCGATACTTTGAAACCTTTGGGACTTGCCACACCCAAGGTTGTCGCGGGGATCAGCGGCAAAAAACCACGGGTACCAGTGTCGCGCTGGGTTGGCAGAACGCGCGCTGGGCAGCTGACTTAGGCACCACGCCGATGGGCTTTGAGGTGGTCGATTGGGTTGGTGGCCTGGCCTACAGTGGCGATTGGAATCATATCGGCTGGACGTTGGGCGCTTCGCGCCGACCCATCTCCAGTTCGCTGTTGGCATTTGGCGGCACGCGCGATCCCAATACTGGGGTAACGTGGGGAGGCGTGCGGGCGACTGGCGTCAGCCTGAGCGGCAGTTACGATCGCGGTGAGGCGCATGGGGTGTGGGCCGATCTCAGCGCGCACAGGCTGAACGGCAAGAATGTGGCGGATAACCAGCGTGAGCGGCTGATGGCGGGTTATTACTACAAGCTGATTAACGAAGACCATCGCCGTGCCACCATCGGGTTGAACACCATGCTGTGGCATTACCAAAAAGACCTGAGTGGCTATTCGCTAGGGCAGGGTGGCTATTACAGCCCGCAGCAGTATCTGTCACTGGCGGTGCCGGTTAATTATCGTCAACGTACTGAAAATTGGTCGTTTGAGGTAGGGGGCTCGGTGTCGCTGTCCCATTCTAAAACCAAGGATCAGCGGCGTTATCCCTTGCAAGGGCTGATTCCTGACGCCTTAGCGGATAGAGATGCGATAGAGAAGGGCAGTTCCTCTTCTGGCGTCGGTTATACATTACGCGCCGTTGTTGAGCGTCGTTTAAGTTCGCATTGGACGCTCGGTGCGGGGGTTGATATTCAGCAGGCGAAAGATTATACGCCGAGCCACGCGTTGATTTATCTGCGTTACTCGCTGGGCGGCTGGCAAGGGGATTTGGATCTGCCACCGCAGCCGCTAACCCCGTATGCCGACTTCAAGTAGCGGTTGCTCGTGATTGAGCCAGCGTCGCCGCTGTTGTTAGCGTGTCGCCTGCTGGCTGTTTTGCTAATCTAAATGGGAACATGTGATTACGCCGCACGGTAGGTTTAACGAGTCGCTCGGGACATCAGAACCCTAGGAAAATGCTGAAACCTGTCCTTTTCCTACTGCTTCTAATGTGAAGGTGAGATAAAAACAAGACGCAATCGCGTATACTCAGACCGGTTCACATGCGGGTTCGGTGGTGTTTTCATTACTGCTCATTCTTTCAGCCCGATTAACGGAGAGCTGGTTTGCGGGTCAGGCGTTCACTTACGATTAAACAGATGGCGACAGTGTCCGGGGTGGCGTTGGTGACGATCTGTATTTTTATCGTCATTCAGTTATTTCATTTTGTGCAGCAGCGCAGGGATGACTACGCCCAGCAATTAGAGAATATTGCCCATTCGGTGCGCCAGCCGTTAGCGGAGGCCGTGCTGCGGATGGATGTACCAGAAACGAAACGTGTGCTGAACTCGCTGTTGCCGATCGGCATTTTAACCCGTGCCGATATTGTATTGCCGAATGAGTTTCAAGCCTTTCATTCTACCTTTCCGTCGGAACGACCGGTGCCGTCGCTGATCGCACGCGTTTTTGACTTGCCTGTACAAATTTCTGTGCCGCTGTATTCGTTGGAGCGTGTACCGGCGAACTCGCAGCCATTGGCTTATCTGGTGTTGCAGGCTGACTCGTACCGAATGTATCAATTCATCCTGAGTACGTTGTCGACCATGCTGGCCACTTATTTGTTACTGGCGTTGATACTGACGATCGCCATTACGTGGTGTATGAATCGGTTGATGGTCTATCCGCTGCGCGCGATGGTCAAAGAGTTGGAAAATATCAGCGAAGAAGAGGCGCCTTTTCACCAACTGATGCTGCCGACGTTACATCAGGATGATGAACTGGGTTTGCTGGTTCGTAATTACAATCGCAATCAGCAACGGTTGGCGCGTGCCCATGCTGATATGAGCCGCCTTAGCACGCGCCATGCCGTGACGGGTTTACCCAATCAGGTGTTGCTGACGGCGTTGTTGGAGCAGCATATTGCATCGAGTCTGCGCCCGGCGCGTTTTAACCTGTTAGTGATCGGTATTGAAACGTTGCATGAGGCTACCGGCGTGCTTACGTCAGATCAGCGCGAAACGTTGCTGCTGAAATTGACGGAGAAATTGCGCCAGTGTTTGGGGAAAGAAGCGGTATTGGCGCAGCTGACCCCTACCGAGTTTGCGGTGCTGGCCAAAGATATTGAGCGGCCGTTCCATGCGATGCAACTGGCAAGGCGTATTATGGCGCAGGTTAACGCTCCGCTCGATATCCAGCAGATGTCACTGCGGCCTAGCGCTAGCATCGGCATTGCGCATTATCTTGATCGTAACCAAAGTGCCGAGCAGTTGTTGCGCAGCGCAATGTCGGCCATGATGTCGGCGCATCGTGACGGTAAAAACCGTATCCTGTTTTTCGAACCTAGCCTGACTGAGCGTACGCAAAAGCGGCTAACGCAGGAAAGCGAAATTCTGCATGGCATCGAGCAAAATCAGTTTACGCTTTTTCTGCAACCGCAAATCGATATGCGTACCAATGCGGTGATCGGTGCTGAGGCATTGTTGCGCTGGCGCCAGTACGACGGCAGCGTGACGCTGCCAGCAGATGTTATCCCACTGGCGGAAGAACTCGGGGTGATTGTTCCGCTGGGTCATTGGGTGCTGGAAGAGGCGTGCCGCATTCTGGCAGATTGGCAGCTGCGCGGTATTACGTTGCCGCTGGCGGTCAATGTTTCCGCACTGCAAATGCAAGATGATCATTTCGTGGCGGATCTGAAACAGGTGTTAGCACAGCATCGGATCGACCCGAGTAAGCTGTTGCTGGAAATTACCGAAACGGTGCGTATTGACGATTTGGATCACATGTTGGCGCTGTTGCGTGAGCTGCGCGATCTGGGGTTGTCGATCGCGCTGGATGATTTCGGTATGGGGTATTCCAGCCTCAACTATCTCAATCGGTTAAAATGTGTACCCATTGATCTGATCAAAATCGACAAGAGCTTTACCCAAGGTTTGCCGGATGATGACGCGATGGTTCGCATCGTCAGTGCCATTTCTGACGTGCTGGGTCTACCGGTGATGGCCGAAGGTGTGGAAAATGCGGCCCAGCGTGACTGGCTACGGGTAAATGGGATCCACTGCGGGCAAGGTTTTCTGTTCTCATGTCCTTTACCACGCGAAGAGTTTGAAGCCCAATTTGCGGTTCGGGCTGCTGAACAGGGCTAATGTGCTGTTATCAGTGTGTTATTGCTCGCATAAATAATATCTTTTTCTCAACAAAACCGTAAACAATCCCTATGCTATGTTGCGTTCTTCGTACGGTTGATTAGCCGTACGATATTTTAACACCAAGGGATAACAATCATGGCTGATACTCCTCTGACACCCTCTACCGCCTCGCCGGCGACGCGAAGAGGGCTGCTGATTCTACTGGCCGACATCATTATTTTCGTCTTATTACTCAAATTGTTACCGTTCAGTCCACAGGAAAATGCCGGGCTGGCACTGTTAGCCTTTATCGGTATTCTTTGGCTGACAGAGGCGATACACGTCACCATTACGGCCTTACTGGTGCCGATTATGGCGGTGTTGCTGGGCATGCTTGATGTGAATAAAGCGCTATCCTCGTTTGCAAACCCCACCATATTTTTATTCTTCGGTGGATTTGCACTGGCGACGGCGTTACATATCCAGAAACTGGACCGGCTGATAGCTAACCGCTTACTGATGTTGGCCGGCGGTAAAATGCTGCTGGCCGCGCTGATGTTGTTTGGTGCCACGGCGGTGATGTCGATGTGGATCAGCAACACCGCCACGGCAGCCATGATGTTGCCGTTGGCGATGGGGGTGTTGAGTAATCTCGATCGTGAGCGTGACCATAACACCTACGTTTTCCTGCTGCTCGGCATTGCTTACAGCGCCAGCATTGGTGGTTTGGGGACCATGGTGGGTAGCCCACCTAATGCCATTGCCGCCGCCCAATTGGGGCTGGACTTTGTCGGTTGGATGAAGTTTGGCATACCGGTGGTGATTGTGTTGATGCCGCTGATGGTAGGCACGATTTACCTGATGTTGCGCCCTAACCTGAAGCACCGTTTTGAGACCCAATTGGAGCACTTCTCGTGGACGCAATCGCGTTGGATTACGCTGGGGATTTTCCTGCTGACGGTGTTTTCTTGGGTGTTCAGCAGCCAGCTGAGCGCACTCATGGGCGGCATCAAGCAGTTTGACACCTTGGTCGCGGTGGGGGCGGCGGTATTGATTGGTATCAGCGGTGTGGCAAGCTGGTCGCAAATACAGCAAAACACCGAGTGGGGGGTGCTGATGCTGTTTGGCGGTGGCCTGACGTTGAGCGTAATCCTTAAGGATTCCGGTGCCAGCGCAGTGATGGCAGAGGGCATGGCTTCACTGTTCGGCGCTAGCCACTGGTTTATCATCATCTTGGCGGTGGCAACATTTATCATCTTTCTGACGGAGTTCACCAGTAACACCGCCAGTGCTGCATTGTTGGTGCCGGTATTCGCCACGGTGGCAGAAGCGTTGGGGATGCCGTCGGCACTGTTGACGATTGTTATTGGTATCGGTGCTTCTTGTGCCTTTATGCTGCCGGTGGCCACGCCGCCAAACGCCATCGTCTATGGTACGGGCGAAATCCGTCAGCGTGAAATGGTGCGCGTTGGTTTTTGGCTAAATATCATCTGTGTGCTGGTGGTGACATTGTTCGCTTGGTATGTCTGGCGTTAATAAATTATAAAATTTTTATTATAAAACATCGGCTGTTGCGGCAGCCGATGACCTTCCTCTGAGCCTTTTACTGATAAAAATCCTGTTGACGATTATTTTTCGCCTTCCTAAGTGACATCCGCCAAGGCATGCGGTCTAACACAGTGATACACTTTCTACTTTGCGCCCCACTGTGAAACTCAGGGCGTATTTTTCTGATTTCATGAAATGGAATCCTCGTATTGACATATATTCAGAATAATTCAAGTCGCCAAGATGGACGCGTAATGTATCAATGCCCACCAAAGTGCCACTTGAAATAAGCCGGATATGAATAAATTGGATAGTGATTAAGTAGGGGTTCACATGCAGGGCACCAGAATTCATCTTATGGTTGGTGGGCTATTGTTGGCTTCAGCCTGTTTCAGTGTGCAGGCTGAGGCACTACACCCCGATCCTGCCTGGCAGCAGGGAGAACTTGCTAACGGTTTTTCTTGGCAATTTCTTGATACGCCGCAGCGGCCGAGCGATCGCATCGAGCTGCGATTGCTGGTCAACACCGGTTCGCTGGTTGAGTCTTCCCAGCAGCTCGGCTTTGCCCATTTGTTGCCGCGTTTGGCTATGACGCGCAGCGAAAGCTTTACGCCAGAGCAACTGCATGCGTTGTGGCAACAAGGGGTAGACAATGATCGTCCATTGCCGCCAGCGATCACCTCGTATGACTTCACCATGTATAATCTGAGCTTACCCAATAACCGCCCAGATTTGTTGAAAGAGGCGCTGGCCTGGCTTTCTGATACCGCCGGCAAGCTCAAACTCGACCAAGAAACGGTGCGTATGGCGGTGGATTCCAACGCCGATCCGATCGGTATCCTGCCGCCTAATCCGAAAGATGCCTGGTGGCGTTATCGTCTGAAAGGTTCGGCGTTACTAGCCCATGATCCGGGCGAGCCAGTGACGCGTCCGGTGAATCTCGAGCAGTTGCAAAAATTCTACCAGCAATGGTACACCCCGGATGTCATGACGCTGTACGTGGTAGGCAAAGTTGATGGCCGAAGCCTGAATGAACAAATCAATAAGGCGTTCTCGCCGCTGGAAGGTAAACGAGAAATGCCAGCGCCGATGCCAACGCTGACGCCGTTACCTCCCCTGCCGGTCAGTATGATGAGTGACGAAATTGCGCAAGATAGGTTGTCTATCATGTGGGATAAGCCGTGGCATCCAATCCGCGATTCGCAAAGTCTGCTGAGTTATTGGCGTAGCGATCTGGCGCGTGAAGCATTGTTCTGGCATTTGCAGCAAACGTTGGAAAACAGCTCGCAAAAAGAGATGAAACTGAGCTTCGATTGTCGCGTGCAGTATCAGCGTGCGCAGTGCGCTATCCATTTGGATACGCCGAATGCCAATCTGAATGCTGGATTGGAGTTTGTCGCGCAGGAAATGGCCAATATGCGTAATAATGGTCTGTCTCAGCAAGCGTTCGACGATCTGTTAGCGCAAAAAAATGATCAATTGAGTAAGCTGTTTGCGACCTATGCGCGCACCGATACTGATGTGTTGATGTCTCAACGTCTGCGTTCGCAACAAAATGGCGTGGTTGATATCTCTCCTGAGCAGTATCAGAAATTGCGGAAAGAATTCTTATCGACACTGACGCTGGAATCACTGAATCAGGCGCTTAAGCTGCAGCTATCGCAAGAGGCGACCTTGGTGTTGCTACAACCGAAAGGTGAACCAGAAATGAACATGAAGCAGTTACAGGACAACTATAACCGCATCATGAGGCCAGCGCCTGCCGTCGTGAGCGAAAAGGTGAAACCGGTCGGCGCGCAGTAATTAATTGCGATAAAGCACTTTGATAATATGATAGCCGAACTGGGTTTTGACCGGCCCATAAGGTTTTAATAGCGGTATGCTGAATACCGCTTTATCAAATGCCGCCACCATCGTGCCTTTGTTGAATTCGCCCAGCGAACCGCCGTTGCGTTTTGACGGGCAGGTTGAATATTTTCGTGCCAACGTGTCGAAACTGACGCCGCGCTTGAGTTTAGCCAGTAATTCATTCGCCAGTGTTTCGTTATCCACCAGGATATGCAGTGCGCTTGCTGTTTTTGCCATGGGGTTACCTTTGGTCATGTCATGCAGAAATTATGCTGATTATACCCGTCATACTTCAAGTTGCATGTGTGTTGGCTGCGCTCGTTCACCCGAATCACTGACCAGAGTAAGCTCATCGGGATTCGTTACTTGTCGCCTTCCTGCAACGCGAATTATTTAGCGTATAGATGCTGACTCTTTAACGCCGCAGCGTGGTGAACCGTTTTTCATTACGCCGCGCGGCGGGATTAGCGGTTAAATCTTGGCGGTGCTTTCTGCTACACTTCCCTCCCCACGTGAAGACAGTTGAGCAAAAAAACGCCATGCGATTAAACCCCAGCCAACAACAAGCCGTCGAATTCGTTACTGGCCCATGCCTGGTTTTAGCCGGCGCCGGGTCGGGTAAAACGCGCGTGATTACCAACAAAATCGCTCATCTGATTCACCATTGCGGCTATCAGGCACGCCATATTGCGGCGGTGACCTTTACCAATAAAGCCGCGCGTGAGATGAAAGAGCGCGTGGCGCAAACGCTGGGGCGAAAAGAAGCGCGCGGGCTGATGATTTCAACCTTTCATACGTTAGGGCTGGAGATTATTAAGCGCGAATACAAAGCGTTGGACATGAAATCTAATTTCTCGCTGTTTGACGATCGCGATCAACTGGCGCTACTGAAAGAGCTGACTAAGCAAGCGTTAGAGGAAGATAAAACGTTACTGGCTCAGTTGATTACCACGATTTCCAACTGGAAGAACGATCTGATCGATCCGCAGCGGGCGATGGAGCAGGCGCGTTCAGAGCGTGATAAACGTTTTGCACATTGTTATGGCCTGTATCACGCACATATGCGGGCGTGTAACGTGTTGGATTTTGACGATTTAATCTTACTGCCGACGTTATTGCTGCAACGCAATGAGGAAGTTCGTGAGCGCTGGCAGAATCGGCTGCGTTATCTGTTGGTGGACGAATATCAGGACACTAACACCAGTCAGTATGAATTGGTCAAATTGTTGGTGGGCAATCGTGCGCGCTTTACCGTGGTCGGCGATGACGATCAGTCTATTTACTCTTGGCGTGGCGCGCGGCCGCAAAATCTGGTGCTGCTCAAAGAGGACTTTCCGGCGCTGCAGGTCATCAAACTGGAACAGAATTACCGTTCCAGTGAACGTATTCTGAAAGCCGCGAATATTTTGATCGCTAATAACCCTCATGTATTCGAAAAACGGTTGTTCTCTGAATTGGGTTACGGCGAAGCATTGAAGGTGGTGACCGCCAATAACGAAGATCATGAGGCTGAACGGGTGGTCGGCGAATTGATCGCCCATCATTTCGTCAAGAAAACCCAGTACGGCGATTATGCCATTCTGTATCGTGGTAACCACCAGTCGCGGGTGTTCGAAAAAATGCTGATGCAGAACCGGATCCCGTACAAGATTTCTGGCGGCACGTCCTTTTTCTCGCGGCCGGAAATCAAGGATCTGTTGGCTTATTTACGCGTCTTGACCAACCCAGATGATGACAGCGCTTTCTTGCGTATCGTGAATACGCCAAAGCGAGAGATTGGGCCGACGACACGGCAAAAATTGGGGGAATGGGCCAGCCTGCGCAATAAGAGTCTGTTTCATGCCAGTTTTGATCTGGGGCTTAGCCAGCATCTGAAAGGGCGAGGTTTAGAGTCGTTACAACGTTTCACCGTTTGGCTTAACGGGATCGCTGAATTAGCAGAACGTGAGCCGGTCGCTGCGGTACGGGATCTTATCCACGGTATTGACTATGAAAGTTGGCTGTTTGAGACGGCAACTAGCCCGAAAGCGGCCGAAATGCAGATGAAAAACGTCAACACGCTATTCGGTTGGATGACCGAAATGCTGGAGGGCAGCGAGTTGGATGAACCGATGACACTCTCCCAAGTGGTCACCCGCTTTACCTTGCGTGACATGATGGAGCGCGGGGAAAGTGAAGAAGAGCTGGATCAGGTACAGCTGATGACGCTGCATGCGTCGAAAGGGCTCGAGTTCCCCTATGTGTTCTTGGTGGGCATGGAGGAGGGATTATTGCCACATCAGAGCAGTATTGATGAAGATAATGTCGATGAAGAGCGACGTTTGGCCTATGTTGGCATTACACGCGCCCAAAAAGAGCTGACATTTACCCTGTGCCGCGAGCGTCGCCAGTATGGCGAGTTAGTGCGCCCGGAACCGAGCCGTTTTCTGTTGGAATTACCACAGGATGATTTGGCCTGGGAATCGGAGCGTAAAGTGGTTAGCCCGCAAGAGCGGATGCAAAAAGGGCAAAGTAATGTGGCAAATATTCGTGCCATGTTAGCGAAAGCGAAAAGCGGCGGGTAAAGCGAGGTGAGCGGGTTCGGTATGCTGAACCCGCATCATATTACTGCTGTTCTTCCAACAACAACGGCCAGTGGACATAGCTCTGCCATTGGCTTTCCTGATCTAACGCTTCGGCGCGCAGTGGGTGCTGCTCCAGCCAACCGCGCGGCACAATGACATGCAATGCTTCATCATGGGTATTGGCGCGTAATCTGACGGCCGGTAACGTGTCGTCACGACGGCGGCTGGCGAAGATAATCGCTAAGCGCAATATGCGACACAAATGCTGCGCCATCCGCGGTGGAACGGCATTTTGCTGGCTAAGTAGCGTTAAATCGAGCGTATTGCTTTGATTTTGCAGCAGGGTGGCTAACAGTTTTTTCTGTGCGGGGGTGAAGCCGGGGAGATCCAAGTGGCGAATCAGGTAGGCCGCATGTTGTGGAGCCTGTTTGAAATCAACGCTGAGGCCGATTTCATGCAGCAGACAGGCCGTATGCAACAACTCACGACAGTGTGCATCCAGTTGCCACTCGTTGGCGACCTGTTGCGAGAAGTTAACCGCCAGTTGGCTGACGCGCGCCGCTTGCTCGGTATCTAACAGATAGCGGCGTTGCAGATTACGGATCGTGCGGCTGCGAATGTCCTGTTCCACCGGCAAGTGCAGCATGCCGTAAACCAGCCCTTCACGCAGTGCGCCACCGGCCAGCGTCATGCTGTCGATGTTGAGCTCTTGGAAAATAGCCAACAAAATCGATAGCCCACTAGGGAAAACCAAGGCGCGTTCCAGCGTCAGGCCTTCAATTTCCAGCTCTTCCAACTTGCCGCACTGAATCGCACGCTGCTTCAATTGACGCAGCTTTGGCAGGGTGATGCGTTCATCCATCCCTTGCGCGACCATGATTTCTTGGAGCGCCTGTACGGTGCCGGATGCGCCAACGCAAACTTGCCAGCCATGCGCCCGCAACGGTGACGCAATCGGCCGCACCATTTCCCGTGCTGCCAATTCGGCACGATCAAAATTATCCCGGCCAAGATTTCGATCGCTGAAGAAGCGTTCCAGCCAAGTGACACACCCCATCGACAGGCTATAAAGCTGAGCGGCCTGCGCGCCAGTGCCGGTTACCAGCTCGGTACTGCCACCCCCGATATCAACCACGAGTCGCTGATCTGAACCGCCGGTGGTGTGTGCCACGCCGTGATAAATCAACCGCGCTTCTTCTTCCCCGCTGATGACCTGCACGGGACAGCCGAGGATTGCTTCGGCCGTTTGCAGGAACTCCGCGGAATTCGACGCTAAACGCAGGGTCGCGGTTGCGACTACGCGAATTTGCGCGCGCGGGATGTCCTGTAAACGCTCAGAAAACAGTTTCAGACACTGCCAACCGCGCTGCATCGCATCATGTGACAGAAGGTTATTCTGATCTAACCCCGCAGCAAGGCGAACCTTGCGTTTAATCCGCGCTAAGGTCTGGATACTGCCCGCCACCTCGCGAACCACCAACATGTGAAAACTGTTGGAGCCAAGATCGATGGCGGCATATAGCGTGCTGGAACTGAGCATAGTTATCCCCTATTTCCTTTCAATTCGCATCGTTACTGGCGGTATGCGCTCATCTCTATCACTTACTGACGTAAGCCCCGAAGGATGGATGAGCTTACCGTCTGGATGCAACGTGAAATTCATTGGGTAATCAGCCTGAACGTTTACGGTTGTTACGGGGTGCTCCGCCGCGTCGTGGCGATGAATTGCGGCGCGGGCCATTGCCGCCGCGTGGGCGCGAAAGGCGCTTCGGCGCAGGCAAATCAGTCAGCAGTGCGTCGCTGTTGTACTTGCTCACGGGAATACTGTGGCCAGTATAGGTTTCAATCGCTGGCAGGTTGAGTGCGTATTCTTCGCAGGCCAGACTGATGGAATGGCCACTTTCACCCGCACGCCCGGTACGGCCAATGCGGTGAACATAATCTTCACAGTCATCAGGCAGATCGTAGTTGAAGACGTGAGTGACCAACGGAATGTGAAGGCCACGGGCTGCCACGTCGGTGGCGACCAATATATCCAGGTTGCCTTTGGTAAAATCGTCCAAGATGCGCAGCCGTTTTTTCTGCGCCACGTCGCCGGTCAGCAGGCCTACGCGGTGACCATCAGCGGCCAAGTGACCCCAGACATCTTCGCAGCGGTGCTTGGTGTTGGCGAAAATGATGGCGCGATCTGGCCACTCTTCTTCGATCAACGTCTGCAACAGGCGCATCTTTTCTTCGTTAGACGGGTAGAACAGTTCTTCTTTAATGCGGTGGCCGGTTTTTTGTTCCGGTTCAACTTCCACATATTCGGCGTTGTTCATTTGTTCAAACGCCAGTTCGCGTACGCGATAAGACAGGGTGGCGGAGAACAGCATGTTCAGGCGTTGATCGACCGCAGGCATACGGCGGAACAGCCAGCGAATGTCTTTGATAAAGCCCAGATCGTACATCCGGTCGGCTTCATCGAGTACTACAACCTGGATAGCCCCCAGATCGATATAATTTTGTTTAGCGTAGTCAATCAAACGGCCAGTGGTGCCGATGAGAATGTCAACGCCGCTTTCCAGCACTTTCAGCTGTTTGTCGTAGCCGTCACCGCCGTAGGCCAGACCCAATTTCAGCCCGGTGGACTGGGATAGACCTTGCGCATCTGAGTGGATCTGTACCGCCAGCTCACGCGTTGGCGCCATGATTAGGGCTCGCGGTTGGTTGGTTTGGCGATCCTGTTTCGCCGGGTGGGAAAGCAGATAATGAAACGTAGACGCTAAAAATGCCAGCGTCTTTCCGGTACCGGTTTGCGCCTGACCTGCAACGTCACGCCCAGAGAGCGTGAGCGGCAATGCTAACGCCTGAATAGGCGTGCAATTGTGAAACCCTTTTTTTTCAAGGGCTTCAAGGACTAACGGGTGCAGGGCGAAGTCGGAAAACTTCTGTTCGGTCAAGTGTGTTTTGCTCATAGTGTGGTAGAATATCAGCTAACTATTGCTTTACGAAAGCACATCCGTTGAAATAAACGCGGTGAAATAAAATCACCTTGAGTTGGTTGATGCTACACCAACAAGGTAGACATAATCCTGTGGAGTAGAACATGAGCGATAAAATTATTCACCTGACAGACGACAGCTTTGCTACCGAAGTCTTGCAGACCGAAGGGCCAATCTTGGTCGACTTCTGGGCTGAGTGGTGTGGTCCGTGCAAGATGATTGCTCCGATTCTGAACGAAATTGCCGAAGAGTTCGACGGTAAATTAACGGTCAGCAAACTCAACATCGACGAGAACCCGGCGACAGCACCGAAGTTCGGTATCCGTGGTATCCCAACGCTGTTGTTGTTCAAAAATGGTGAAGTGGCAGCGACCAAGGTCGGCGCGTTGTCCAAAGGTCAGCTTACAGATTTCCTGAACGCGAATCTCTAATCGGGCGGGATGCCCCGGGTCAGGCGCACGGTGGGGATGCTCACCGCCTGACCCAACGTCACGGGTTATGTCGCCAGGTGGCCAGTGCGTGTTCTCTAACGTCAAGTGCCGGCGATCGCACAGCGTTAACTGCGAAGCTTCAAGTACGAAGGGTGTAGACGCCTGCCAAGAAGCGTGTTAAGTTTAACCATACTGCATATAGAACTTGCCCGAAGTTTTAAATCTAAAGAGTTTGAATCTAAAGCGTTACTCTGTGTTGAACCATTGGCGTTATCACTAAACTGAATCAGCCCGTGTTTTGACAATCAAGGTTTTGACAATCAAACGGTTATGCAAAATCAATTTTAAGGTACCTTCGATCTTAAACCACCAATGTGCGCGTCCGACGTAAGCCATTTCTTACCATGACAGCTCTGTGGCACGGTGATCGAACGTCCAGTTAACAGGCACGAATACCCCGATGACGGGTATATCACGCTGCCATACCATTCACGTTATAAGTTCGAGACATACCCCGAGTTTAAGAACCCACCACTATGAATCTTACCGAATTAAAGAATACGCCGGTTTCTGAGCTGATTACTCTCGGCGAAAATATGGGGCTGGAAAACCTTGCCCGTCTGCGTAAGCAGGACATTATCTTCTCTATTCTTAAGCAACACGCGAAAAGTGGAGAAGATATCTTCGGCGACGGCGTACTGGAGATATTGCAGGATGGATTTGGTTTCCTCCGCTCTGCTGACAGCTCCTACCTCGCCGGTCCCGACGACATCTATGTATCCCCTAGCCAAATCCGCCGTTTCAACCTCCGTACAGGCGACACCATCGCCGGTAAGATTCGACCGCCAAAAGAAGGCGAGCGCTATTTTGCCCTGTTGAAAGTTAATGAAGTTAACTACGACAAACCGGAAAATGCGCGCAGCAAAATCCTGTTCGAAAACTTGACCCCGCTGCATGCGAACTCTCGTTTACGTATGGAGCGCGGTAACGGCTCTACTGAAGACTTAACCGCCCGCGTACTGGATCTGGCCTCACCGATCGGTCGTGGTCAGCGTGGTCTGATTGTTGCACCGCCGAAAGCCGGTAAAACCATGCTGTTGCAGAACATCGCGCAAAGCATCGCCTACAATCACCCGGATTGTGTGCTGATGGTATTGCTGATCGACGAACGTCCGGAAGAAGTGACCGAGATGCAGCGTCTGGTTAAAGGTGAAGTGGTTGCGTCTACGTTCGATGAGCCTGCTTCCCGCCACGTGCAGGTTGCGGAAATGGTGATCGAGAAGGCTAAGCGCCTGGTTGAACACAAGAAAGACGTGATCATCTTGCTTGACTCCATTACTCGTCTGGCGCGTGCTTATAACACCGTCGTGCCCGCTTCCGGTAAGGTCCTGACCGGTGGTGTGGATGCCAATGCCTTGCACCGTCCAAAACGCTTCTTCGGCGCGGCGCGTAACGTGGAAGAGGGCGGCAGCCTGACAATTATCGCGACGGCGTTGGTGGATACCGGTTCAAAAATGGATGAGGTTATTTACGAAGAGTTTAAAGGTACCGGCAACATGGAATTGCATTTGGCACGTAAAATTGCCGAAAAACGCGTATTCCCGGCCATTGACTACAACCGTTCAGGTACCCGTAAAGAAGAGTTGCTCACCACGTCTGAAGAACTGCAGAAAATGTGGATCCTGCGTAAGATTATTCACCCAATGGGCGAAATCGATGCGATGGAGTTCCTCATCAATAAGTTGGCGATGACGAAAACCAATGATGAGTTTTTCGATATGATGAAACGTTCATAAATTCAGAAAAATTTCAAAGAACGCCACGCCTAGTCGTGGCGTTTTTTGCTTTTGGCGGATACGATACACGGCAGAAATGGAATGTAAGTTCTTCTTACGACTTACGGTGAATCCAGCTTATTGCGAGAGTTATCGGTGTTTCACTTACGCACAGCATGTATTAAGTGGGATTTCAATAAGACTGTATTCCTGTCGTCATAGGAAATGACCGAAAGGTAGTGGGGATTTATGGTGCAAATTTCCGGCCATGATAAGCTACCTCATCCTCAAGAGAGATCTGTTAACTGTGAATTTACTCACTATGAGTACTGAAATCTTATTTGTTTTCCTGTTTTCTTTGGCATTTTTGTTTGTTGCTCGCAAGGTGGCAAAGCGAATAGGTTTGGTCGATAAGCCAAATTACCGGAAACGTCATCAGGGATTGATTCCTCTCGTTGGCGGTATTTCTGTCTACGCAGGCCTGTGTTTTGCCTTCCTTATTTCCGAACAAACGATTGCGCATGGAAAACTGTACCTCGCCTGTGCGGGGGTTTTAGTGTTTGTGGGGGCGCTGGACGACCGTTTTGACATTAGCGTTAAAATTCGTGCGACCATCCAGGCCTTTGTCGGCATCGTCATGATGGCCTTTGCTGGTCTTTATCTGCATAGTTTTGGCTATGTGTTCGGCAACTGGGAAATGTTGCTGGGGCCGTTTGGTTATCTGGTTACGCTGTTTGCCGTATGGGCCGCGATTAACGCGTTCAATATGGTGGATGGTATTGATGGCCTGCTCGGCGGGCTTTCCTGTGTGTCATTCGGCGCACTGGGGGTGCTGTTGTACGAAAGTGGCTATACCGATCTGGCCTTCTGGTGTTTCGCGATGCTGGCGGCGATAGTTCCTTACATTCTGCTAAACCTTGGCATTCTAGGCCGACGCTATAAAGTGTTCATGGGGGATGCGGGGAGTACCCTGATTGGTTTTACCGCTATCTGGCTGTTATTGCAAAGCTCCCAAGGCCCGAGCCATCCGATCAAGCCGGTCACAGCATTATGGATTATTGCTATTCCGCTGATGGACATGATCGCCATTATGTATCGTCGCTTGCGCAAAGGAATGAGCCCCTTCTCGCCTGACCGGCAGCACATCCATCATTTGATCATGCGGGCAGGCTTCACGCCACGCCAGGCTTTTGTGCTGATTACTTTGGCCGCCGCCATTTTGGCTGCGATCGGTGTGATGGGTGAGTGGTTAAGTTTTATCCCTGAATGGTTCATGTTGGCACTGTTTTTGCTTGCTTTCTTCTTCTACGGTTATTGCATTAAACGCGCCTGGCGTGTCGCGCGTTACATTAAGCGCATCAAGCGCCGGTTACGGCGTTCTAATGACGGCCAGAAAGTACCTTAATAGAGGTTTAGAAACGATGTCTGACAACAACAACTCGGCGGTGGATAACGAACTCGATATTCGAGGCTTGTGTCGTACCCTATGGCGTGGCAAAGCATGGATTATCGGTATTGCCGCGTTGTTTGCTGCCGTGGCGCTGAGCGTTTCCTACTTGGTGAAGCAGGAATGGAGTGCGACCGCGATCACCGACAGTCCAACGGTTAACGCGCTGGGCGGGTATTACTCCCAGCAGCAGTTCCTGCGCAATCTGGATGTGCGTACGATGCCTGCGGTGTCGTCTGACCAACCGAGCATTGCCGATGCGGCTTATAAAGAGTTTGTCATGCAGCTGGCGGCGTATGATACCCGGCGAGACTTCTGGCTGCAGAGTGAGTATTACGCGCAGCGCCAGGAAGGTGAGGCGCGGGCGGATGCGGCACTGCTCGACGATCTGATTGCCAATATTCAGTTCACGGCGCGGGATGATAAAAAAGCGCCGAACGATGGTGTTAAGTTAACGGCAGAAACGGCGCCGGATGCTAACCGCTTGTTACGCGAGTATATCGCGTTCGCCAGCCATCGCGCTGCGTTACATTTGAATGCGGAGATTCAAGGCGCGTGGGCGGCGCGTACCTCCTCGATGAAGGCGCAGGTCAAGCGCCAGGAAGCGGTGGCGGAAGCGGTATACAAACGCCAATACAATACCGTACAACAGGCGTTGAAAATTGCTGATCGGCAGGGTATCAAGCGGTCGCAGACCGATACACCCGTTGAACAGTTGCCCGATTCCGATCTGTTCTTGCTAGGCAAGCCAATGTTGCAGGCTCGGTTGGAAGGTTTACAGGCTTCTGGCCCAAGCTACGATCTGGATTACTATCAAAACCGTGCCATGTTGGGCACGTTGAACGTTGGGCCAACGCTGGATAATAAATTCCAGACTTATCGTTATTTGCGCACCCCCGAAGAGCCGGTCAAGCGTGATAGCCCAAGGCGGGTTCTCTGGCTGATAGTGTGGGGCGCAATGGGGGCACTGGTAGGTGCCGGTGTTGCCTTGGCGCGTCGGTCACGTAATTAAAACCACGATAATAGATTGTTGATGGGCGCGAATGCGCCCACTTTGCAGGTACGCCTGCGATTAACCGACCAAAAGAGATTCGCTGTGAAAGTGTTGACTGTTTTCGGCACCAGGCCTGAAGCCATCAAAATGGCACCATTGGTTCATGCTTTGGCTAAGGATGACGCCTTTGAATCAAGAGTCTGCGTAACGGCACAGCATCGTGAGATGTTGGATCAAGTATTACGGTTATTTGACATCGTTCCAGATTACGATCTGAACATCATGAAGCCTGGTCAAGGGTTGAGTGAGATCACCTGCCGTATTCTGGAGGGTTTAAAGGGCGTACTTGAAGAGTTCAAACCGGATGTGGTGTTGGTGCATGGTGATACGACCACCACACTGGCGACCAGTCTGGCGGCATTTTATCAACGTATTCCGGTGGGGCATGTTGAGGCGGGTCTGCGCACCGGCGATCTCTACTCGCCGTGGCCGGAAGAAGCTAACCGCAAGTTAACCGGCCATTTGGCGATGTTCCATTTTGCGCCGACCGAAAATTCGCGCCAGAATTTGCTGCGTGAATCAGTGCCGGACAACCATATCTTTGTTACCGGGAATACGGTGATCGACGCTTTGTTCTGGGTACGCGACCGCGTAATGAACGACGTGCCATTGCGTGACAGCCTGGCGCAGCGCTATCCCTTCCTTGATGTCAGTAAAAAGCTGATTTTAGTGACGGGTCATCGGCGTGAAAGTTTTGGCGGCGGTTTTGAGCGTATTTGCAGTGCGTTGGCGGAGATTGCTCGCCGGCATCCTGATGTTCAGGTGGTTTATCCGGTGCATCTTAACCCGAACGTCAGCGAACCCGTGAATCGCATACTGAAAAATGTGAGCAATATTATTCTTATTGACCCACAGGATTACCTGCCCTTTGTTTATCTGATGGCCCATTCTACGATAATCCTGACCGATTCCGGCGGCATTCAAGAAGAAGCACCGTCGTTGGGCAAACCGGTACTGGTCATGCGTGAAACCACCGAGCGACCGGAAGCGGTGGATGCGGGCACGGTGCGCTTGGTGGGCACCGACGTGGAGACCATCGTTGATGCCGTGACTCGCTTGCTAACGGACGAAAATGAATATCACGAGATGAGTCGGGCGCACAACCCATACGGTGACGGGCATGCCTGTCAACGAATCCTCGAAGCTTTAAAGAATCATCAGGTGACACTATGAGTTTTGACACTATTTCAGTTATCGGTCTGGGCTATATCGGCTTGCCAACGGCTGCGGCGTTTGCTTCCCGCAAGAAAAAAGTGGTAGGCGTAGATGTTAACCAA
The DNA here is from genome assembly GCF_050268245.1 of Serratia sp. NPDC078593. Classification (NCBI taxonomy): domain Bacteria; kingdom Pseudomonadati; phylum Pseudomonadota; class Gammaproteobacteria; order Enterobacterales; family Yersiniaceae; genus Serratia; species Serratia sp. NPDC078593. The sequence goes on from NZ_JBNNGK010000004.1 coordinate 232,087, forward strand.
CATGCTGTGGATACCATTAACGGTGGGGCGATTCATATCGTAGAACCGGACTTGGACAGCGTGGTTAAAGAAGCGGTGGATGGCGGATATCTGCAAGCGGTGACAAAGCCGTTGGCGGCTGATGCTTTCCTGATCGCGGTACCCACGCCTTTTAAAGGCGACCATGAACCGGATTTGGCCTATGTTGAAGCAGCGGCAAAATCATTGGCGCCAGTGCTGAAAAAGGGTGATTTGGTGATCTTGGAGTCCACCTCGCCGGTGGGGGCTACCGAACAAATGGCGCAGTGGCTGGCTGAAGCACGCAGCGACCTGAGCTTCCCGCAGGATGCCGGTGAAGCTGCCGACGTGAACATCGCTTATTGTCCAGAGCGCGTGCTGCCGGGGCAGGTGATGGTTGAACTGATCCAAAATGACCGCGTGATTGGCGGTATGACGCCAAAATGTTCCGAGCGTGCCAGTGCGCTGTACAAAATTTTCCTTGAAGGCGACTGCGTGATCACCAACTCGCGTACCGCTGAGATGTGCAAACTGACCGAGAACAGCTTCCGTGATGTCAACATTGCTTTTGCCAATGAACTGTCGCTGATTTGCGCTGAGCAAGGGATCAACGTTTGGGAACTGATTCGTCTGGCGAACCGCCATCCACGCGTCAACATCCTGCAGCCGGGGCCGGGCGTGGGTGGGCACTGCATCGCGGTCGATCCGTGGTTTATCGTATCGCAGAATCCACAGCAGGCGCGTTTGATTCACACCGCGCGCTTGGTGAATGACGGCAAACCTTTATGGGTCGTCGATCGGGTGAAAGCCGCGGTAGCAGATTGTCTGGCAGCGACCGACAAGCGCGCGTCTGAAGTGAAGATCGCCTGTTTCGGTCTGGCGTTTAAGCCTAATATCGATGATCTGCGTGAAAGCCCGGCGGTAGAAGTGGCACATCTGATTGCCGAATGGCATCAGGGCGAAACGTTAGTCGTCGAGCCAAACGTAGACCACTTGCCAAAATCACTGGCGGGCCATGTTACGCTCAAAGACATCGCCAGTGCGTTGCAGCAGGCGGATGTGCTGGTGATGCTGGTCGATCACCAAGAGTTCAAGGCCATCCTGCCTGAAAGCATTAAACAACCTTGGGTAGTTGATACCAAAGGAGTCTGGCGTTGAGACGTATTCTGATCACCGGCGGCGCGGGTTTTATTGGCTCGGCGGTTGTAAGACATATCATCGGTGCGACGACGGACAGCGTGGTGGTGGTCGATAAGCTCACCTATGCCGGTAATCTGGAGTCGCTGGCGGCGGTCGCTGACAGCGATCGCTATGCGTTTGAGCAGGTAGATATTTGCGATCGCGCCGCGTTGGATCGGGTCTTTGCCCAATACCAGCCGGACAAGGTGATGCATCTGGCAGCAGAAAGCCATGTTGACCGTTCGATCGACGGCCCGGCTGCGTTCATCGAAACCAACGTGGTTGGCACGTATACTCTGCTCGAAGCGGCACGCCATTATTGGCAGCAACTGGCGGCACCACGGCAGCAGGATTTCCGTTTTCATCACATTTCCACCGATGAAGTGTATGGCGATCTGCACGGCACCGACGATCTGTTCACTGAAACGACGCCCTATGCGCCGAGCAGCCCCTATTCCGCCTCCAAAGCGTCCAGTGACCATCTGGTGCGCGCTTGGCTGCGCACTTACGGCTTGCCAACGTTGATCACCAACTGTTCCAACAATTACGGCCCTTATCACTTTCCTGAAAAATTGATTCCGCTGGTGATACTCAACGCGATTGCCGGTAAACCGCTGCCGGTATACGGCAACGGTGCGCAGGTGCGTGATTGGCTATTTGTTGAGGATCATGCCCGAGCGCTCTATCAGGTCGTCACCGAAGGGAAAGTGGGGGAAACCTACAATATCGGTGGCCACAATGAGCGTAAAAATATTGAGGTGGTGGAAACCCTGTGTGCGTTGCTGGAACAGTTGGCACCGAACAAACCACAGGGCGTTGCGCATTACCGCGATCTGATCGTTTACGTTAAAGACCGTCCGGGCCACGACATGCGCTATGCGATCGATGCGGGCAAAATTGAGCGTGAGCTGGGCTGGCGACCGCAGGAAACCTTTGAGAGCGGCATCCGTAAAACTGTCGCCTGGTATCTTGCCAATGAAACCTGGTGGCGCCGTGTACAGGATGGCTCCTATACCGGCGAACGTCTGGGCCTGAGCCAATAACCTCATACCGATAAGACGCTGCGGGTTGCCGCGCGTCTTATCGCCAGTTCAGGAGGATACAATGAAAGGTATTATTCTCGCCGGTGGCTCAGGAACGCGTCTGCATCCCATCACCCGTGGCGTGTCTAAGCAGTTACTCCCTATTTATGATAAACCGATGATTTACTACCCGTTGTCAGTGCTGATGCTGGCCGGGATTCGTGACATTCTGATCATTTCCACGCCGGAAGATTTACCCTCGTTTCGCCGTTTGTTAGGCAGCGGTGCAGAGTTTGGCATCAATCTCAGTTATGCCGAGCAGCCAAGCCCAGACGGATTAGCACAGGCATTTCTGATCGGCGAAGCGTTTATCGCCGGTGAACCCTGTTGTCTGGTATTGGGCGATAACATCTATTTTGGTCAGGGATTTAGCCCGAAACTGAAAAATGTGGTGGCGCGCAATCAGGGCGCGACGGTATTCGGTTATCAGGTGATGGACCCCGAGCGTTTTGGCGTAGTGGAATTCGACGATGACTTCCGCGCTTTGTCGATTGAAGAAAAGCCAGAGAAGCCGAAGTCTAATTGGGCGGTGACCGGGTTATATTTCTATGATCATCAAGTGGTTGAGTTCGCCAAGCAGGTTAAGCCTTCACCGCGCGGCGAGTTAGAAATTACCACGATTAACCAAATGTACATGGAGCGGGGCGAACTGAACGTCGAACTGTTAGGGCGTGGATTTGCCTGGCTGGATACGGGAACCCATGACAGCCTGATCGAGGCCAGCACCTTTGTGCAAACGGTCGAGAAGCGTCAAGGTTTCAAAATTGCCTGTTTGGAAGAGATCGCTTGGCGCAACGGTTGGTTAGACGACGAGGGGGTCAGACGCGCCGCGCAGGCGTTGGCTAAAACCGGTTATGGTCAATATTTACTGGATTTATTGCATGTCCGTCCACGCCAATATTGAACCGCTGGATTGGGAAAGTGAATACTTCCAGCTGAATAGCGCTAGGCTGCATTTCGATGCCGCTGCGCCTGTGCTCACCACGGACGCGTTAGACGCTTTCGCGTTGGTACAGGCCAAAATACCCGCTGCCCGTGTAGATTTAGCCGATGCATTAGCCCGATATGGCTTTCGTCTGGTGGAAGGGGAAGTTGATCTGTCGCTACAGGTTGGCACGGAACGTGCTTCCCATCAGGAGCCATTATTTCGGGTCGCTGTGCCGGAAGATATTCCTGCACTTCAGGCAGCGGCGGCGCGCGTGTTCTCCGCGAGCCGTTTTCGTGCGCCGTGGTATGCCGAGCAGGACAGTGGGCGCTTTTACGCCACCTGGATTGAGAAAGCCGTATTGGGCACGTTTGATCATCAATGCCTGCTGGCGCTAAACGCTGCCGGACAGCCGAGCGGTTTTGTCAGCCTGCGTGATATCGGCCAGCAACAGGCGCGCATTGGCCTATTAGCCGCGTTCCCAGGGGCCAAGGGGCAAGGTATGGGCGGGCAGCTTATGGCTGCGGCAATCGCTTGGTGCCGCCAGCAACGGTTGCAACGCCTCTGGGTGGCGACACAAATCAGTAATATAGCCGCGCTACGGCTCTATCAACGGCACGGTGCTGCGATTGAAAGCACCGCGTATTGGTTATACCGAGGAAAACATGATTCCATTTAATGCACCACCGGTTGTCGGCACTGAACTTGACTATATGCAGGCCGCGATGAGCAGCGGCAAACTGTGCGGCGACGGCGGTTTTACCCGCCGCTGTCAGCAATGGATGGAACAGCATTTTGCCTGCCCCAAAGTGCTATTAACCCCGTCTTGCACCGCCTCTTTAGAGATGGCCGCCATTTTGCTGGATATCAAGCCGGGTGATGAAGTGATCATGCCGAGCTTTACGTTTGTTTCCACGGCGAATGCTTTTGTACTGCGCGGGGCGACGATTGTGTTTGTTGATGTTCGCCCTGACACCATGAACATCGATGAAAGCAAAATCGAAGCGGCAATCACCGATAAAACGCGTGCCATCGTGCCGGTCCATTACGCGGGTGTGGCCTGCGAAATGGACACCATTATGGCGCTGGCGAAGAAATACGATCTGTTCGTGGTGGAAGATGCGGCGCAGGGCGTGATGTCCACCTATAAGGGCAAAGCGTTAGGCACCATCGGCCATATCGGTGCGTTCAGTTTCCATGAAACCAAAAACTACACGGCGGGTGGTGAGGGTGGCGCAACCTTGATCAACGATCCGTCGCTGATTGACCGGGCGGAGATTGTGCGTGAGAAAGGCACGAATCGCAGCCAGTTTTTCCGTGGTCAGGTGGATAAATATACCTGGCGTGATATCGGTTCCAGCTATTTAATGTCCGATCTGCAGGCGGCTTATCTGTGGGCACAGTTGGAGGCGGCGGAGCGCATCAACCAGCGCCGTTTGGCGCTGTGGCAGGGTTATTACGATGCGTTCAAACCACTTGCTGCCGCCGGGCGTATTGATTTACCGGCCATTCCGCAGGGCTGCGTGCACAACGCGCATATGTTCTACATTAAGCTGCGTGACATGCAAGATCGTACGGCGTTTATCGATTATCTGAAAGAAGCCGAGATTATGTCGGTCTTCCATTACATTCCGCTGCATGCCTGCCCGGCCGGAGAGAAGTTTGGCCGCTTTGCCGGTGACGATCGCTTCACCAGTAAAGAAAGTGAGCGCTTGGTGCGTTTGCCGCTGTTCTACAACCTGTCTGAGGTCAATCAGCGCACGGTGATCAGCACCATCCTGAGCTTCTTCGCTTAACATGTCGCTAGCAAAAGCATCGATTTGGACCGCCGGCTCTACGTTGATAAAAATCGGCGTGGGGCTGTTGGTGGTGAAGTTATTAGCGGTGACCTTTGGCCCCAGCGGTGTCGGGCAAGCGGGGAATTTTCGTCAGTTGATTACCGTGCTTGGCGTACTGTCTGGTGCGGGCATTTTCAACGGTATCACCAAATATGTGGCGGAATATCATCAGGACCCGCAGCGTTTGCGCATGGCGGTGGGCACGGCGTCGAGTATTGTGCTGGGGTTCTCGACTCTGTTGGCGCTGGTATTCCTGTTTGCGGCGCAGCCGATCAGTATTGGGCTGTTTGGCCATACGCAATACGTTAACGTGGTGCGTGCGGTCGCGTTTATCCAAATGGGTATCGCCTATGCCAACCTGTTTTTAGCGATTCTTAAAGGCTATCGCGATGCGATGGGCAATGCGCTGGCGGTGATCGGCGGTAGCCTGATTGGCGTCGTGGCTTTTGTATTAAGCTTTAAATTGGGCGGCTACGAGGGGGCATTGGCCGGCTTGGCTTTGGTGCCCGCCTTGGTGGTGTTGCCTGCCGGTATCTTGCTGTGGCGGCGTAAAACCTTGCCACTGCGCTACCTGGCGTTAGCTTGGGATAAGGCGTTGGCCAGCCATCTGGGCAAGTTCACCGTGATGGCACTGATCACGGCTGTGACGCTGCCGGTGGCGTATGTCATGATGCGTAACCTGTTGGCGACGCATTATAGCTGGGATGAGGTCGGTATTTGGCAGGGGGTGAGCAGTATTTCCGATGCTTACCTGCAGTTTATTACTGCGTCATTTACCGTCTATTTGTTGCCGACGCTGTCGCGCTTAACCGACAAAGGTGCGATTGCTAATGAAATCGTACGCGCATTGAAGTTTGTGCTGCCAGCGGTGGCCGCCGCGAGCTTAACCGTTTGGCTGCTGCGCGATTTCGCCATTTGGTTGCTATTCTCAGACAAGTTTATCGCCATGCGCGATCTGTTCGCCTGGCAACTGGTGGGGGATGTGCTGAAGGTTGGCGCGTATGTGTTTGGTTATCTGGTGATCGCCAAAGCGTCACTACGCTTTTATATCCTGACCGAAGTCAGCCAGTTCCTGTTGTTGACGCTGTTCGCACATTGGTTGATCCCGCTTCACGGGGCGTTGGGCGCGGCTCAAGCCTATATGGCCACTTACATCGTGTATTTCACGCTGTGTAGCCTGGTATTCATTCTTTATCGTAGACGAGTATGACCATACTGATTCACGTACTGGGATCTGATATCCCTCATCATAATCAGACGGTGCTGCGCTTCTTTAACGACGTGTTGGCAGACCGCCTGCCGTCTCAGCAGATCGGCCATTTTATGGTCGCGGCGAAGGATGTCGCTGCGTTAGGGCAGTTCCCTGCGTTGACGATTGACGCCTATCCGGATAAAAAAAGTCTGGCGCAGGCGGTCATTGCCCGTGCCGCCGCCGATCGTGACGTCCGTTTCTTCTGGCATGGTCAATTCAACCCAACCCTGTGGCTGGCGCTGCTGAGCGGTAAAATAAAGCCAAAACAGGTGAGTTGGCATATCTGGGGGGCCGATCTGTACGAGAACGCCACCAGTTGGAAGTTTCGCTTGTTCTACCTGCTGCGGCGTATTGCGCAGGGGCGGGTTGGGCATGTGTTTGCCACCCGTGGCGACCTGATTCATTATCAACAGCGTCATGCGCGCGTTCCTGCATCGTTGCTGTATTTTCCGACGCGTATGGATCCGGCGTTAACCGATCTTGAGGTGGAAAGAAGCGCGGCTGAGCCGATGACGATTCTTGTCGGTAACTCTGGCGACCGCACCAACCGCCATATCGAAGCGCTGACGGCGATTCATCAGCAGTTTGGCGCAGAGGTGCGGGTGATCGTGCCGATGGGTTATCCGGCGAATAACGAGGCGTACATTGAGCAGGTGCGGGCCGCGGGTCTGCCATTGTTCGGTGAGAATCTGCAACTGTTGACGCAGCAGGTGGCGTTTGATGACTACCTGGCCATTCTGCGTCAATGCGATCTGGGGTACTTTATTTTTGACCGCCAGCAGGGGATTGGCACGCTGTGTCTGTTGATTCAATTCGGCGTGCCATTTGTTCTCAGTCGTCAAAATCCGTTTTGGCAGGATCTGGCAGAGCAGCACCTGCCCGTGTTGTTTTACGGTGACTCCCTCGATGAAACGGTGGTGCGTGAAGCACAGCGCCAACTGGTGTTGGTCAATAAACAGGATATTGCTTTCTTCAATCCCAACTATATTGAGGGTTGGCAGCAGGCATTAGCGTTAGCGGCGGGGGAAACACCATGACGCTGGCGCAATTTGGCGGCCTGTTTATCGTATATCTGATCGGCTTGGTGTTTATTCTTACGCTGACCTATCAGGAGTTTCGGCGCGTTCGCTTTAACTTCAACGTGTTCTTTTCGGTATTGTATTTACTGACCTTCTATTTCGGCCTTCCGTTAAGCGGTTTACTGGTTTTCCAGTTTGATGTGGCTATCGTACCCGTTGAATTCCTGCTGTACGCCATGCTGTCCGCCACCGGCTTTTACGCGATTTACTACATCAGTTACAAAACCCGACTGCGTAAACGCAGCAGCCAGCCGCGCAAGCCGGTGTTCACGATGAACCGTGTAGAAACCAATCTGACGTGGATACTGTTGGCTTTGGTGGCGATGGCTACCGTTGGTATCTTTTTCATGCAGAACGGTTTTTTGCTGTTTAAGCTGAATTCCTACAGCCAGATATTTTCCAGTGGTGTTTCTGGCGTCGCGCTCAAACGTTTCTTCTACTTCTTCATTCCCGCCATGTTGGTAGTGTACTTCCTCAAGCAGGATAAGCGCGCGTGGTTCTTTTTCCTTGTGGCTACCGTGTCGTTTGGCATCCTGACCTACGTGATTGTGGGCGGTACGCGCGCTAATATCATCATCGCCTTTGCCCTGTTTTTGTTTATTGGCATCGTCCGCGGTTGGATCACGCTGTGGATGCTGGTGGCGGCCGGGGTTTTCGGCATTGTCGGTATGTTTTGGCTGGCGTTGAAGCGTTATAGCCTGGATGTGAGTGGTGCCGAGGCGTTCTACACCTTCCTTTATCTGACGCGCGATACCTTCTCGCCGTGGGAGAATTTAGCGCTGTTGTTGCAAAACTACGACAAGATTGAGTTCCAGGGGCTGGCACCGATCATTCGCGATTTCTATGTGTTTATTCCCTCTTGGCTGTGGCCGGGGCGGCCTGACATGGTGCTGAATACCGCTAACTACTTCACGTGGGAAGTCTTGGAGAATTATTCCGGGCTGGCCATTTCACCGACCTTGATCGGTTCACTGGTGGTGATGGGGGGCGCGCTGTTTATTCCTCTCGGTGCCGTGATGGTGGGGCTGATCATTAAGTGGTTCGACTGGCTGTATGAGCTGGGGCGCAATGAGGAAAACCGCTATAAAGCCGCTATTTTACAAGGCTTTTGTTTCGGCGCGGTGTTCAACATGATTGTATTGGCGCGTGAAGGTGTGGATTCATTCGTTTCACGCGTGGTGTTCTTCTGCCTGATTTTTGGCGCCTGCTTGGTGTTGGCAAAACTGCTGTATTGGTTGTTTGATACGGCAGGGGTGATTAGAGCACGGATGTCGCGTTCTCGTTCGCTGCCTGCGACGCGCGTTGACGAACTTACGTAAAGGTAACAATAACAATGGAAGCAAAAGTTTCGGTTCCTCAATATGCGCTGCGCGGTTTTCGCTTGTGGGGGTTCCGTAATATGGCGCACTGTCTGGATTTTTTGTTCGACGGCGGCAAGATGAAGCAGGGGCGGCTTGTGGCGATGAATGCAGAGAAGCTGCTGGCCGCTGAGCAGGATCCCGCGTTGCGCGCCTTATTGGACGACGCCGAGTTTAAATATGCCGATGGCATTAGCATGGTACGCGCGATGCGGCGTAAATTCCCTGGGGCGGATGTTTCCCGCGTCGCCGGCGCGGATTTGTGGGAAGCGCTGATGCAGCGCGCCGGGCAGGAAGGGACACCGGTGTTTCTGATCGGAGGGAAACCGGCAATATTGGCGGAAACGGAAGAAAAACTGCGGCGGTTATGGAACGTCAACATAGTTGGCAGCCAAGACGGTTACTTTAGCCCGCAGCAGCGAGAGGCGCTATTTGAGCGCATCCATGCCAGCGGCGCGGCCATTGTGACGGTGGCGATGGGCTCACCAAAGCAGGAAATTCTGATGAGTGACTGCCGCGAGGTGCATCCGCAGGCGCTGTATATGGGCGTTGGCGGCACCTACGACGTGTTTACCGGCCATGTTAAGCGAGCGCCTAAGGTGTGGCAAAACCTCGGCCTGGAGTGGTTGTATCGTCTGCTCAGCCAGCCTAGCCGTATCCGTAGGCAGATTAAGCTGCTGAAATTCGTCGGCTATTACTATGGCGGAAAAATGTGAGGTTCTCGCCGTGGCGGTGTGTGCCGCTTCGGCGTTTTTTATTGTTTGCATAACCAACAAGTCGTATAAATCACCCGCAGATCTATAACTCCCAGTAATCATTCCCTTGTTATTTATTCTATAAAATTTCAAATCGTGGTTTGCTTATGGCCGCGAAATACGGAACGATCCCGGCCCACCGCCCGTTTAGTACGGGCAGTGGATTATTTTTGCAGGGATATCCCCGTTAAAACGATAACGACACAGACAAACGCGGCCAGAGCATAACGACTGAGGATTTATGGCAAGTAAAGAAAAACCGCAAGGACTTCAACGTGGGTTGGAAGCTCGACACATTGAGTTGATTGCGCTTGGCGGAACGATTGGGGTTGGCCTGTTTATGGGATCGGCCAGTACGCTGAAATGGGCGGGGCCGTCGGTGTTGCTGGCGTACATCATTGCCGGGCTTTTCGTGTTCTTTATTATGCGCTCGATGGGGGAGATGCTGTTTCTTGAACCCGTAGCGGGCTCGTTCGCCGTCTATGCCCATAAATATATGAGCCCTTACTTTGGTTATCTCACGGCGTGGGGATACTGGTTTATGTGGATTGCGGTTGGCATCTCGGAAATTACCGCAATCGGCGTCTATGTACAGTTCTGGTTCCCGGCAATACCGCAGTGGTTGCCGGCGTTGATCGCCGTGGCGATGGTGGCGTTGGCTAATTTAGCGGCGGTGCGGCTGTATGGCGAGCTGGAGTTTTGGTTTGCAATGATTAAGGTCACCACCATTATTGTGATGATTTTGGTTGGTCTGGGGGTGATTTTCTTTGGTTTTGGCAACGGTGGCGAGCCGATTGGCTTCGCTAACCTGACGGCACACGGCGGTTTCTTTGCCGGTGGTTGGAAAGGCTTCCTGTTTGCGCTGTGTATTGTGGTCGCCTCCTATCAGGGCGTTGAGTTGGTGGGGATTACCGCCGGTGAAGCGAAGAACCCACAGGTCACGTTGAAGCGGGCGATTAATAATATCCTATGGCGCATCCTGATTTTCTACGTGGGCGCCATTTTTGTGATTGTCACCATCTTCCCTTGGAACGGTATCAGCACGGCGGGTAGCCCATTCGTACTGACTTTTGCCAAGATCGGTATTGTGGCAGCCGCTGGCATTATCAATTTTGTCGTGTTGACCGCCGCGCTCTCTGGCTGCAATAGCGGCATGTACAGCGGTGGCCGCATGTTGTATGCCTTGGCACAGAATCGTCAGTTGCCTGCATCGCTCACCAAACTCTCGGCCAGCGGTGTGCCGGTTAACTGTATTGGCGTGACTATCGCTTGCCTACTGCTAGGGTCTTTGCTGAATTACATTATTCCCAATCCGCAGCAGGTGTTTGTCTACGTCTATAGCGCGAGCGTGTTGCCGGGGATGGTGCCGTGGTTTGTGGTGTTGATAAGTCAGCTCTATTTTCGACGCGCACACGCAGAGGCGATCAAAACCCATGGGTTTAAATCGATTATGTTCCCCTATGTGAACTATCTGACTCTCGCTTTCTTGCTTTGTGTTCTGGTAGGGATGGGAATTAATCCCGATACGCGCATATCGCTATTCGTGGGGACGCTTTTCCTGGCCGTGGTGAGTCTGTGTTACTTTGTGTTTGGTATGCACAAGCAACGCCATTACGCTGACACTCGGCCAGAAAACCAGCAATAATCGCGTAAAAGGGGCTAAGCTAGCCCCTTTCGCATACCAGACTGAGCAAAGCGTAATCAAACGCAACATTTCTGCGAAAAAGCACTAGACAGGATGGGCTGAAAACCGTAGTATCCCCACCCGCAACGGCGCTACGCGCCCGTAGCTCAGCTGGATAGAGCGCTGCCCTCCGGAGGCAGAGGTCTCAGGTTCGAATCCTGTCGGGCGCGCCATTAAGTTTGTGCGCAAGAGCTGCGGTGGTATGATTACCGCGTGAAGTAGTAAAGAGTAATGGTGGCTATAGCTCAGTTGGTAGAGCCCTGGATTGTGATTCCAGTTGTCGTGGGTTCGAGTCCCATTAGCCACCCCATCTTTACCTAAGGGGTAAAGAAAAGAGTAAAAGCGGTTTTGTGATTGTGCGAAGGTGGCGGAATTGGTAGACGCGCTAGCTTCAGGTGTTAGTGTTCTTACGGACGTGAGGGTTCAAGTCCCTCTCTTCGCACCACACAAAATGTCTGAGAAACTTAAGAGTTACATAGACATAAGCTTTGAAATTAGGTAGTATCAGCAACACAAAATCGGCGAGTAGCGCAGCTTGGTAGCGCAACTGGTTTGGGACCAGTGGGTCGGAGGTTCGAATCCTCTCTCGCCGACCACTTTCAAGAAAACCTGCTTTTTAGCAGGTTTTTTTACGTCTGGAGTTTACGAGGATGAGAGCCTCCGAAGGAGGTTTGAGCCGAGCGAAGCGAGACCACGTTGCTTTAGCAACGGCCCGTAGGGCAAGCATCGCAGATGCGAGTCATCCTCTCTCGCCGACCACTTTCAAGAAAACCTGCTTTTTAGCAGGTTTTTTTACGTCTGGAGTTTACGTAGGGGCGTGGTATGCCGCGCCCGTCATCAGCATCGGCGGTTAAATACAGGCCGGGCATGCCCGGCCACTACGAACAGTGCGGCCTCCGGTGTTAGCTGGCATCGTCTGTCACTGAACATGAATTGCACCTGCCCATATTGCCCCCGGCTTCCATCGTAGGGGCGCGGTATGCCGCGCCCGTCATCAGCATCGGCGGTTAAATATAGGCCGGGCATGCCCGGCCACTACGAACGTTGTGATTGCTGGCATCGTGCCCATATTGTCCCCGGATTCCATCGTAGGGGCGTGGCACGCCGCGCCCGTCATCAGCATCGGCGGTTAAATACAGGCCGGGCATGCCCGGCCACTACGAACAGTGCGGCCTCCGGTGTTAGCTGGCATAGTCTGTCACTGAACATGAATTGCACCTGCCCATATTGTCCCCGGACTCCATCGTAGGGGCGTGGCACGCCGCGCCCGTCAGCAGCATCGGCGGTCCAATATAGGCCGGGCATGCCCGGCCACTACGAACGTTGTGATTGCTGGCATCGTGCCCATCTTGCCACCGAGATCCATCGTAGGGGCGTGGCACGCCGCGCCCGCAGCAGCCTCGGCGGTGAAATACAGGCCGGGCGTGCCCGGCCACTACGATTGACGTTCTACCGTGTGCACGCCGCGCCCGTCAGCAGTCTCGGCGGTGAAATACAGGCCGGGCATGCCCGGCCACTACGAACGTTGTGATTGCTGGCATCGTGCCCATCTTGCCACCGAGCTCCATCGTAGGGGCGTGGCACGCCGCGCCCGCAGCAGCCTCGGCGGTCAAATATAGGCCGGGCGTGCCCGGCCACTACGGTGTATGTGATATCGCGTTGGATTTTTAGTCTCCGCTTTCCGTTCACATCAAAATTACCCAAAACTAAATGTGCCCGAATCTGTCTGCGCCCTTCTGATTGGTGCTATTTCCCGTGGTATCGATGGTTGATGCGATCGCCAGCGGTTTGTGCGTAGGGGCGTGGCATGCCGCGCCCGTCAGCAGTCTCGGCGGTCAAATATAGGCCGGGCATGCCCGGCCACTACGGTGTATGTGATATCGCGTTGGATTCTTAGTCTCCGCTTTCCGTTCACATCAAAATTACCCAAAACTAAATGTGCCCGAATCTGTCTGCGCCCTTCTGATTGGTGCTATTTCCCGTGGTATCGATGGTTGATGCGATCGCCAGTGGTTTGTGCGTAGGGGCGTGGCACGCCGCGCCCGTCAGCAGTCTCGGCGGTGAAATACAGGCCGGGCATGCCCGGCCACTACGAACGTTGTGATTGCTGGCATCGTGCCCATCTTGCCACCGAGATCCATCGTAGGGGCGTGGTATGCCGCGCCCGTGATTAACCGATGTTGAATACCGCAAACAGGCCTGGCATGCCCAGCCACGACGGGATATGTGGCATTGATGGCTGTGCGATCGCCAGTGCCGTTCGCGTAGGGGGGCGGTATAGCGAGGATTCGGACTGGATGATACTGGCGGGGAAATAGGGAATGACGGAGCTGGAAAAACAGTTGCTGAGTGTGTTAGAGCAGCTACAGCAGGACTATTCGAAAAGGCTGGACGATTGGGAGAGCGCCTTCGCGGAATGGCGGATTATACAATGGGTGTTATTTTCAATGCTCATTGGCTGAACTTGAAGCCCTGCTTTGGAGGTGTATCATTGGGGGGATTTTAACCACATGAAAAGAGGGAGTTATGTCAAAAGGATTTTGGATCGTTAAAGGGGATAGAACCACCTGCGGCGGTAGTGTTTTGAACGGACGACCTGAAAAAAAGATAGGACCAAATAACAGCTATGTAGCCGTTAATGGCAGTCCGGTATCCTGCGGTAAGCATCCCGGAACTTACAGCGTGGACGGGGGCTATCTAGGTGATATCATTCATGGTAGCTATGCCGCGAGTTCGCTGTACAGCCGCTCAACCTGTCCGTGCAGAGCGTTCTTTATTCCCTCCCAGACCTTTATGTCACATGGCCCTTATCAATCACCGCAGAATAAGAGAGCGGCGGTGGCCTCTGCGTCCGGGCAGGATGCGCAGGTGGCGAAAAAACTTAATACTGAGCCGGAACAGCACGCACAGTCGGCGAAAAAGCTAACTTCTGAGTCCCGGCCAGCCCCCCTTCCACTACCGGCACTGATTTACCAGACAAAGAACCGGATGGATGACTATCAGGCCAAGGACATGCATCACGGCGATCTGGATATCCTGACGCTCAGGAACCGTTTCCGTATCGATGTTGATAATGTTTCAACAAAGGTTAATCCTTACACTCTGACAGCAAAGGCGCCGCTTAACCCTTATCCATTTTTGTCCCCTTATGAGCGGGCCATGCTGCCAGATGAACCTGTCAGGAGGGTGAGTAAGGAGGAAAGCGCAGGGCTGATGTTTGATGAGTTCCGGGAGCTGGCAAAGGTGTATTCCTTCCACGGACCGTACAAAAACATCATCACCGAGATGATTACCCATATGCAGGAGAACAGCGGCACTCCGTACAGCAGCCCGCTACTCGACAGGGCGCTGAAAGAGCAGATCCTTGGCGACCAATCTGAACAAAGCTCTTTGCTGAAAATTAAAAGAGTGCTGAAAACTGCAATCAACTACGAATATGGATTTATTCCACTCGATAAAAAGGACAAGTTATTCGATGAAAGGGGTAACTTTAAGGACTTAAGTGGTGCTGTTCTTCCTAAATTTGACCGTCTGATTGACAAGACTAACGGACTGGTGATTACCGTCCACGACACATGGTCGACGCATATCACGCTGGAGTCGCTGGAAGTTGAGGGAGAGAGTTTTAGGGCAAAGGTGCATTATCGCATTCAGGATCACTTTGGCCTCGATGATTATGATGTGCTGAACCCGCTATACCGGGAGTTTCGTATCTTCCGGCTGTGGTTCACGCTTCAGCGCTGGGATGAATACGGCTACAGACCGTTTATCTCCGAGATGAATGCCACTGTAGAAATCAGCGGGGGACTGGGTGAATAAGCGACTGATTGCGGTAGTAGCTGCGGTTGTTACCTGTGGTTATCTGCTCTGGCAGTTTTTCACGCCGGTTGAGATCGTGGCAGTACATAAAGGCGATATTATTCTGGTCAGGCATTTTCCGTATCTGAAAAGTCGACAAATAGCCTGGTGGGAAGCCAACAAAGACATGATTCAGGCTAAATATGGCATCCCTCACAAGGCTAAAGATGGTTACTACAGTGTGAATATAATGGATTTTGGGAACGGGTATCGTATCGACCGAAGGACAGATGAAGATTCGGATTTGTTGTGCTTCTATGATATGCCTGTAGAAGCCCGCTGCATCGAAAAAAAGCCGCTGCGTTGGATTGGTTGGAGTCAAAACACAGGGCAGTTTTATTGGTAGTCATATTCATTTCAAAAATGATCTTCTTGAGATCCTTTTTTTCGCGCGTAATCTCTCGCCGGGGTCTGAAGCCCACTGGTCGGAATACAGGGCTGATATTTGATAGTTATTAGAGAGAGTTTCAGGGCGAAGGTGCACTACCGTATTCAGGATCACTTTGGCCTCGATGATGATGATGTGCTGAACCCGCTATACTGGGAATTTCGTATCTTCCGGCTGTGGTTCACGCTTCAGCGCTGGGATGAATACGGCTACAGACCGTTTATCACCGAGATGAATGCGACCGTGGAAATTAGCGGGAGGCGGGGTGAATAAGCGACTGATAGCGGGTGTTATTGCGGTGGCTACCTGTGGTTATGTGCTGTGGCAGTTTCTTACGCCAGTTGAAATATCTGCCGTTCAAGGAAAGAACGAATGCAGCAAAATGTACGACTGTCACGGTGATATACTGCTAGTTAAACATTTCCCTTACTTGAAAAATCGTCAGATAGCCTGGTGGGAAGCTAATAAGGCAATGATTCAGGAAAAGTATGGTATTCCACATAAAGATGATGATGGTTATTACAGCGTGACCATTATGGATTTTGGCAGTGGATATCGTATCGACGGTGAAACGGATCAAGACTCAAACCTATTGTGCTTTGATGAAATGCCTGTAGATGCTCGATGTGTCGAAAAGAAGCCCCTTTTGTGGATTGATTGGAGCCAAAATACAGGGCTGTTTTATCGATAATTACGCATATTTCAAAAATGATCTTCTTGAGGTCTTTTTTTCGCGCGTAATCTCTCGCCGGGGTCTGAAGCATACTGGTCGGAATACAGGGCTGATATTTGATAGTTATTAGAGAGAGTTTCAGGGCGAAGGTGCACTACCGTATTCAGGATCACTTTGGCCTCGATGATGATGATGTGCTGAACCCGCTATACCGGGAGTTTCGTATCTTCCGGCTGTGGTTCACGCTCCAGCGCTGGGATGAATACGGCTATAAGCCATTTATCTCCGAGATGAATGCGACCGTCTCACGCTGAATGTGTCTCTAACCTGCCCATATTGCTACCGAGTTCCATCGTAGGGGCGTGGCATGCCGCGCCCGTGGTTATCCGATGGTGAATGTTGCAAACAAGGCCGGGCATGCCCGGCCACTACGGGATATGTGGTATTGATGGTTGACGCGATCGCCAGCGGTTTGTGCATAGGGGCGTGGCATGCCGCGCCTGCTGTTAACCGATGCTGAATGCTGTTAACCGATGCTGAATGCTGTTAACCGATGCTGAATGCTGTGAACAAGGCCGGGCATGCCCGGCCACTACGGTGTATGTGGTAACGGTGGCTGACACGATCGCCAGCGGTTTGTGCGTAGGGGCGTGGCATGCCGCGCCCGTGGTTAACCGATGGTGAATACCGCAAATAGGCCGGCCACGACGGTGATGTACTGTTGGTTTTTAGCGACGAAGCGGTCATGGGTTGTCGCTAACGAGAGACACGTAATGCATTGAATTTTAATCAATAAAATGACTTCACTCTAAGGCGTCGTTATTAAGCGACACTTCTGCCGGCTGCGCGATGAGCGAGATTGAGGCGGTTAACCGATGGGAAATGGTTTAAAAAACAAAATCGTTAATAATCAATTAATTGTTTTTAATTTTATACAAATCGGTCTATATCTATAAAGTTGGCATGGTAAGTGCATTATTGAGTGCGTAGATGCTCATTCCATTTCTTATGTTCGCCGAAGGCCTCATAAACCCTGGGAATGACGCAGAGCCGATTTAAGGTGCCTATCGCCCACCAGAACGATGAAAGTGTTGCTTTGCGATGCGGACATCACACTCCGGGCATAACGTTGAGTGAGGCACCACCCCTGTTGTTCTAGACCTGATTGCTTCTTTATACACTTGCCTAACGGCAAGTGTTTTTTTTGTCTATTAATTTACGCACGCAGTAGTGCTGATGGTAGCGACAAGCAGTGAAGGCAAGCTGTGGGGCAATGGATTCCGAAAAAAAAGCGCGACCGGTTGGTCACGCTTTTGCTGAAGGGCTAATTGTGTTACTCGCCGTTTTGTTTCAGGGTCAGCATTAACCCTTCGCGCCGCATTTCTGCGGCTTCTTGCGAGCGATGCAGTTTTTCCAGTACGTCTGCCAGCCAAGCATAATCATAGGCATCTGGGCGTTGCGCCAGCGCTGTACGGAATGCCTCGCTTGCCTGCTGCCATTCACCTTGTTTCATCAGCAACTGGCCGAGGGTGCTATTCACGAGCGGCGTCTCGCCATGTTGTTTGATTTGCTGGCGTAGTGTTTTTTCCAACTGTTCCGGTTTACCAGACTTAATACGTGGGATCAGCAGCACCAAGCGCTCGTCATATTGGCGTTTCAGGCCATCGATCACGATCTCTTGTGCCATCTCGTGATCGTTGCACTCGATCAAATGTTCCACCATCGCGATCTGTAACAGCACGTCATGGCGAACTTTACGGCTTTGATCTTTCCACCAGCGTTTTAGGCCTTCGCTGCCTTCATCCGCCATCGCTTGATTCATCAGGCCGATATAGGCCTGTTGCTGTAAGGTCTGCAATTCATCTTCGCTGTGCAGGTTGATTTTGCTCATCGATGGCAAGATTTCGAGCAGCGAAGCGTATGCGCCGGTACGCAGATAGGCCTGCTCCGCCAGACGTAGTACTTCTGGATGACGCGGTGCCTGATTAAGCAGAGCATCGACGCCGTGTCGCGCCGCATGTGTTTCACCCTGCGCCAACTGGATGCGCACGCGGGTGATATCAACCGGCAGTTGATCGGTATCCGCGGCTTCTGCGGCACGTTCCAAATATTGGTTAGTACGGAAATCATCGCCGCGCTGCTGTGCGGCTTCGGCGGCTAACAGATAGTTCACCACCGGCTGTTCGGCGTGATCGGCGTTGCGCGTCAGCAACTTCTCGACCTGTTTGTAATCCCCTTCGGCCAGTTTGACCAGCGCCGCTTTGGTTTGCTTGCTTGCGCGGGTACGTTTACGGCTAAGGAACCAGCCTCGGGTACGGGCACCCGTACGGAAGATGCGCCGTAGGATCCATTCGATGATAAACAGGATCACGAATAACAGAATGCCGATGATGACCAGACCGGTGACGCTGGTTTCAATATTGTAGCTGTCGGTTTGGATCAGCACATAACCTTGGTGACCCGCTAACATCGGACCTACCACCACACTGGCGATCAGCACCAGGAACAGGAATAACACGCGTAACATGGCTTATCCCTCCTGATGGGTGGCAGTGCCTTGCGCCATTAGATTGCGCACGCGGGTCTGCATCAGTTTTTCTAGCAGAGGCTGGCTTTTCAGCTGTTCCGGCACGTCCATTGAAATAGGCTGCTGGCTCAGACTGTCTACGTCCTCGAGGAAGGCTTTGGTTGCCGGATCGTTGTTATCAAAATAAGCCCGCACCCATGTGGAGATGGTTTCCAACGACTGCTTGTAGGTTTCGTTTTGATGGCGTGGTACCGCTTGAGCTGCAACCAGCAGGCGTGAACGGATGTTTTCACGCAGGTAGATGTCTTGATTCGGTGCCAACAACGGCTCGGCACTGCTATCACGCCGACGGATAGTAATAAAGTCGGCCATAAAGTTATGCCAGCTTTTAGTCAGGTTCTGCCGCCATTCGCTCAGCGAACTGGAAAGTTCGGAGCTGTCTTGATCCATCGGCGCTTCGTCGCTGTCGTTATCAGCCAGACGCAGGTTATCTACCTGATTGGAAAGCTGATTTACCTTAAGGATAATGCCGTCAAAATCGACTTGCGCGACGGTAGACAGTGCACTGATGTCTTCGGTAATGGCGCGACGTACATCCATCAGGCTCGGATCATTCATATCTGCCAGGCTGGCGTCGGCGCTTTTCAGCAGCGTCGCTGCGGTGGTGATGTCCTGATCGCTCCACAGTTTACGCCCGGCCATTTTCACTAGGAAATCGGCCTGAGCGAGCAGCCAGGTTTTCGCATCGTTGCCAGATATCGTGGCGATTTTTTCCTGTAACTCGGTCAATTGGCGCGATAGCGAATTTTGCTCGCGATCGGCGGCTTCTAACGTTTTGCCCTGCTGTTGCAACAACGCTTCCAGCGCGTTTTTTTCCTGCTGCTGGCTTTGTTTGAGATCGGACATTTGTTGTTGCAGGCTTTGATTTGCGGCGATCAACGTCTGTGCCTGTTGGTGCGTATGGTAATAACCCCCTGCGCCGAGTGCGATAACCAATACGATGGCAATGGCACCGAGCACCGGGCCGGTATGACTACCTTTACTTTTACGGCTCTCTGCCGCTGGCTGTTGTGGGCTCTCAGCCGCGTGGTTTGATTCTTCAACCGAGGCGGATGGGGTATTTTGTTCCGTCATAGTGGTACATCCCATGGTCAGATTTATTGTAGCGCGCGGATAAGCGCGTCATTATCGGCGTTGTCGGCTACCCGAATACTGCTCCAGCCCAATTCCCGGGCGAGGGTAGCGAGGCGTTCGCTGACGACTATCAGGCGGCAATGCAATAGCCAAGAAACACGATAGTAATCAGGAACTAAATTATAAAGCTGTTGTAACATTTCTCCGCTGGTGACCACCAGTGTATCAATACCAGCACGTTGCCAGTGAGCGCTTTGCTCCGCGCCGTCGTAATGTACTGGGCTGCGCTGATAACATTCATAATAGCTGATGTTGGCACCACGTTCGCGCAATGTATCGCCGAGCAGCTCTCTCCCGCCGTTACCGCGTAAAATCATCGCCTGCTTGCCTTCAAGTTTTTGCAAGGCAGGTAATAATAGCAGTGTTTCACTAATTTGCCGTTCGTGAGGGTATTCCACCGGTAGGCTGGTGATGCGATGCAACGCCAATGCGGTGCTGCGGCCGATGGCGTAATAGCTCGGTTTCACCGGCCATGACAGACCCGCGCGGCCGATGACCGAATGGGCATAATTGACGGAGTGTTGCGACAGTACGAATACCAAATCGCCATAGTGGAGCTGCTGTAGCGCTTGTGGCAGTTGAGGCAGATCGGCTCCGGGGGCGAAGTCAATCAACGGAGCATGATAGGCAATTCGCCCCAGCAAGCGCAGGCGGCTTATCAGTTGTTCACCGAAAGGTGAGGGGCGAGTGACCAAAATTGTCATGCCGGAGGATTTCCCTGATAAACCTCATGTAGAATTTCACGCGCACCCTTAGCCAGCAGTTCTTCCGCCAGTTCGATGCCCATTTGTTCCGCCTGTGCTCGCGGGCCACGGCGTTCGCCGCGTACCATCTGGCTGCCATCGGGTGCACCGACCAGCGCGCGTAGCCACAGTTGATCGCCGTCTAGCTCGGCGTAACTGCCGATCGGCACCTGACAACCGCCTTCTAACCGCGTATTCATCGCGCGCTCTGCACAGACGCGAGTCGCGGTGTCGTCGTGATTCAACGGTGCCAGTAAAGCGCGCGTGACGTCATCATCAAGGCGGCATTCAATACCTACTGCGCCTTGGCCAACGGCCGGTAACGACTCTTCGGGACGCATCGCGTCGCGGATGCGTTGTTCTAATCCCAGACGTTTTAACCCGGCAACGGCCAGAATAATCGCGTCGTAATCGCCATTATCAAGCTTGGCCAAACGCGTGCCGACGTTACCGCGCAGATCGCGCACAATCAGGTCAGGGCGACGTTGGCGCAATTGGCACTGGCGGCGCAGGCTAGAGGTGCCCACCACGCTGCCTTGCGGCAGTTGGTCGAGTGACGGATAACGATTGGATACAAATGCGTCGCGTGGATCGTCGCGCTCGCAAATGGTCACCAAGCCTAGGCCGGCAGGAAATTCTACCGGCACGTCCTTCATCGAATGCACGGCGATATCCGCCCGCCCTTCCAGTAACGCGAGCTCCAGTTCTTTAACAAACAGGCCTTTGCCGCCGACTTTTGCCAGCGGCGTATCCAAGATAATGTCGCCGCGCGTTACCATCGGCACCAGCTCAACCTGTAAACCCGGATGGCTTGCCATCAGGCGCTGCTGCACATAATGAGCCTGCCAGAGCGCCAGCGGACTTTGTCGGGTGGCAATTCGAATAATTTTGTCTAACATGCTTGTTACCGTTTTTATAATTCGCCGTTCATCCTACCACTGAGGATATAAACTGTCAGTGTAAGAAGCCATAAGCGAAGAAAGGATAACGGAATCAAAGGGAGGTGGATAAATTTAGGGGGCAGTTAACACTGCAGGTAAATCGTTTAGAGAAACGCCAGGCTCAGTGTGTCGCGTTACCTTCTTTACGGTCAATCAGCAAGGTGTTAAATTGATCACGTTTCCAGCAATAAGTCGTCAACTATTCTTCTAAACTAACGGCGCTTATGGAATACGGGTTTTTTTCTAGGCACCGGGATAATCAGGCGAGACGTCTTGTACCTCTACATCGAGACACTGAAACAAAGACTGGATGCGATCAATCAATTACGTATCGATCGCGCCTTGGCTGCAATGAAACCTGCTTTTCAACGGGTTTACAGTTTGTTGCCAACCTTATTACATCATCATCATCCACTGATGCCGGGTTACCTAAATGGTAACGTTCCCCATGGTATCTGCCTCTACACGCCCGATGAAAGCCAACAATCTTATCTAAATGATTTAGAAGATAAATGGGGCAGCCCATTTGAAAAACTCGCCAGTGGGGAATTGCCCATTACCGGTGTTTATTCGATGGGCAGCACCTCGTCAATTGGCCAAAGTTGCAGCTCGGATTTGGATATCTGGGTCTGTCATCAATCTTGGCTCGATAATGAAGAACGCCATCGCTTACAGCAAAAATGCAGCCTGTTAGAAAAATGGGCGGCCTCAATGGGCGTGGAAGTCAGCTTCTTCCTGATCGATGAAAACCGTTTTCGCCATAATGAAAGCGGCAGCTTGGGCGGTGAGGATTGTGGTTCCACCCAACATATTTTGCTGTTGGATGAGTTTTACCGCACCGCAGTGCGTTTGGCCGGCAAACGTATTCTATGGAATATGGTGCCTGGTGATGAAGAAGCGCATTACGATGAGTATGTGTTATCGCTCTATTCCCAAGGCGCGTTGACGCCAAATGAATGGTTGGATCTCGGTGGCCTGAGCACGCTGTCGGCAGAAGAATACTTCGGTGCCAGCCTGTGGCAACTGTATAAAAGCATCGATTCGCCGTACAAAGCGGTGCTGAAAACCTTGTTGTTGGAAGCCTACTCTTGGGAATACCCCAATACGCAACTGTTGGCGATGGGCATCAAACAACGTCTGCATCAAGGCGAAATTGTCTGCTTTGGCCTCGATGCCTACTGCATGATGTTGGAACGGGTTACCCACTATTTAACCCAGATTAATGATCTGCCTCGTCTCGATCTGGCTCGCCGTTGTTTCTATCTTAAAGTGTGTGAAAAACTGTCACTCACCCATGCCAGTGTTGGGTGGCGACGTGAGATCCTGAGCCAATTAGTCAGTGAATGGGGCTGGGATGACACGCGGTTGGCAATTTTGGATAACCGCGCCAATTGGAAGATAGGGCGGGTGCGCGAAGCGCATAATGAATTGCTTGATGCGATGATGCAGAGCTATCGTAATTTGATCCGCTTCGCACGGCGTAACAACTTGAGTGTCAGTGCCAGCCCGCAGGATATTGGCGTGCTGACCCGCAAGCTGTACGCGGCGTTTGAAGCGTTGCCGGGTAAGGTTACGCTGGTTAACCCGCAAATTTCGCCCGATCTGTCGGAAAACGATTTAACCTTTATTCATGTGCCGATTGGCCGTGCTAACCGCACCGGTTGGTATCTGTATAATCAGGCACCCGCGATGGATTCTATCGTTAGTCATCAACCGTTGGAATATAACCGCTATCTCAACAAGCTGGTGGCTTGGGCCTATTTCAACGGCTTACTGACATCGCGTACGCGTCTGCACATTAAAAGCGGCAACCTATGTGATACCGCGAAGTTGCAGGAGTTGGTGGCGGATGTCTCGCATAGCTTCCCACTGCGTTTGCCTGCGCCAACGCCCAAAGCGCTATACAGCCCTTGTGAGATTCGTCATTTGGCGATCATCGTCAATTTGGAAAACGATCCGACAGCGGCCTTCCGCAATCAGGTGGTGCACTTTGATTTCCGCAAGCTGGATGTATTCAGTTTTGGTCAACAACAGCAATGCCTGGTGGGCAGCATCGATTTGCTGTATCGCAATTCGTGGAATGAAGTGCGCACATTGCATTTCAGCGGTGAGCAATCGGTACTGGAAGCGTTAAAAACCATTCTCGGGAAGATGCATCAGGATGCTGCGCCACCGGAGACGGTCGAGGTGTTCTGCTACAGCCAGCACCTACGTGGCCTGATTCGCACTCGAATTCAGCAATTAATCACTGAATGTATTGAACTGCGACTTTCCAGTACGCGTCTTGAACCGGGCCGCTTTAAAGCGGTACGCGTTGCCGGGCAGACTTGGGGGTTGTTCTTCGAACGATTAAGTGTGTCAGTACAGAAATTGGAAAACGCCGTCGAGTTTTACGGTGCGATCTCCAACAATAAACTGCATGGCTTGTCGATTAAGGTCGAAACCGATCAGGTTCATTTGCCACCGGTGGTGGACGGTTTCGCCAGTGAAGGCATCATCCAGTTCTTCTTCGAAGATACGACTGATGAGAAAGGCTTCAACATTTATATTTTGGATGAGTCCAACCGCGTTGAAGTGTATCACCATTGTGAAGGCAGCAAAGAAGAGCTGGTGCGCGACGTAAGCCGTTTTTATTCATCGTCGCATGATCGCTTTACTTACGGCTCCAGTTTCATCAACTTCAACTTGCCCCAGTTTTATCAGATCGTACAAATTGACGATCGCACGCAGGTAATTCCATTTCGCAGTAATGCATTGTCGAGCTTATGTGTTCCCTTAGCGGACGGCAGTGTACCGCAGCCGTTGAAACAACAATTTCAATTGCATTGATGTCTTGGGGGCACAACCTCTGGTGTCTTGAGGTCGATTCTGCCCCCGGATGGCGCAGGCTATGCGCTAAAATGCACGTCCTCGCCCGCTTGTGCGCTGGCCGCCTCAGTTAATACCTCATAGAATGCGCGGCCACTGCGATCGCAGATCCACACGCCATCTTGGTCGTTAAAGTGATAACCGCCCGCTTTCGTTGCCAGCCACACTTGATGCAAGGGCTCTTGGCGATTGATGATAATTTTGGTGCCGTTTTCGAAGCTTAGCGTCATTACACCGCCGTTAGTTTCGTAATCGATGTCCGCATCGCCGTCAAAATCGTCCAGCGTCTCTTCGATATTCAGCATCAGTTGGTCTGCCAACTGGTGAAACTCACTGTCGTTCATATTCAATTCCTATTGCTTTTCATGATCCATCTACCGATTATAGAGAGCTTGGATGCATGAATTACAGGCATTAATGCAAATGAAAAAACAATTACGCTACGCGTTACTGGCCGTGACGCTCGCTGGGCTTTCTGGCTGCGGTCTGAAAGGCCCGCTGTATTTCCCACCGGCCGATCCGGCAACGCAAAAACCAGCCACGCCGCCGGTACAGACGGGCGATCAGGTACAGAAGAATCAGCAGGATCTTCCTGGTTCACAGCAAAAGCCGTCAATGAGCGCGGAATAACGCGATGTGCGATGCTGGGCGTCACACCACACAGTGTATACCCAAAATAATTCGAGTTGCATCGTGGCGATGTGCTGCGCCAATAACGGTGCGACTTAACGTATGATGGATATAGCACGTCCAGCTAGCGGAGTATGATATGCAGTTCTCCAAAATGCACGGTCTGGGCAACGACTTTATGGTGGTCGATGCCGTTACACAGAATGTCTATTTTTCACCAGAGCTGATCCGCCGGCTGGCCGATCGGCATTTGGGCATTGGTTTCGATCAGATGCTGGTGGTAGAACCGCCTTACGATCCTGAGCTTGATTTCCACTATCGCATTTTCAACGCTGATGGCAGTGAAGTCGCACAGTGCGGTAATGGTGCCCGCTGTTTTGCCCGCTTTGTCCGGCTGAAAGGGTTGACCAACAAGCGTGATATTCGCGTCAGTACCCAAACCGGTCGTATGGTATTGAGTGTCACCGACGATGATCGGGTGTGCGTTAATATGGGCGAGCCGAATTTTGAGCCGCAGGCGGTGCCATTCCGTGCCACCAAGGCGGAAAAAACCTACATCATGCGTGCAGCCGAACACACGGTGTTGGCCGGTGTGGTGTCGATGGGCAACCCGCATTGCGTGTTGCAGGTTGATGATGTCAAAACTGCTAAAGTAGACTTACTGGGGCCGGTGTTGGAAAGTCATGATCGCTTTCCTGAACGTGCCAATATTGGTTTCATGCAGGTCGTCAGCCGCGATCATATCAAGCTGCGCGTTTACGAGCGCGGCGCTGGCGAAACGCAGGCCTGTGGCAGTGGCGCTTGCGCGGCCGTGGCGGTTGGGATTCAACAAGAATTGCTGTCAGAAGAGGTACATGTTGAGCTGCCGGGTGGCAGTCTGCATATACGATGGAAAGGGGCGGGCACCCCGTTGTTTATGACCGGCCCGGCAACCCATGTTTATGACGGATTTATTCATCTATGAAAAGCGTTGACGATCAGGCCATCGCAGCCATTGAGCTCGATGACGACGTGGTAATGCAGTATCTGCTGCAAAACCCAGACTTCTTTATCCGTAATGCGCGGTGGGTAGAACAGATGCGGGTGCCGCACCCCGTGCGGGGCACCGTGTCGTTGGTGGAATGGCACTTGGCGCGTCAACGCAATCATATTACTCGTTTGGAAGAAGAAATTACGCTGTTGATGGAACAAGCCAGTGCCAATGAAACGTTGTTTGCCAGCCTGTTACATCTGCAAGCCAATCTGGCAACGGCGGAAAGCCTACAGGACATGCTCAATCGGTTGCAGCGTTGGGCGCGTGGTTTCGGTTTGGTAGGTGCCAATATCCGCTTGTTCAGCGATCGTTGGAACATCGGTGCTCCGTCTGATTTTACGCATCTCGGTTTGTCGCGCTCAGCATTTGAGCCGCTGCGCATTCAACGGCTGGGTGATGAGCAGCACTTCCTTGGCAGCCTGAACGGCCCTGAGCTGTTGTTGCTGTTGCCACAGGCAAAACAGGTGGGTTCGGTTGCCTTATCACTGCTGGGCGATCGTGGCGATCTGGGGATGGTGATCTTTAGCAGCCGTGATACGCAACATTATCAGCAAGGTATGGGCACCGTGATGCTCAACCAACTGGCTAGAATGTTGCCGGAATTGCTGGAACGTTGGGTCGAACGCTCATGACAGCGTTAGCGGCCAGCCTGCAGCAGCCGGTGGACGCTTTCCTGCGCTATCTCAAAGTAGAGCGGCAGCTCAGCCCACTGACCCAAACCAATTACTGCCGCCAGTTGCAGGCGCTAATGGCGCAGGCAGCCGAGCTGGGCATTACTGAGTGGCCGCAGTTGAACGCCGCCAAAGTGCGTCAATTGGCCGCGCGCAGCAAACGCGCCGGGTTACAATCGTCTAGCCTGGCACTGCGTTTTTCCGCGCTGCGCAGTTTTCTCGACTGGTTGGTGAGTCAGGGCACAATTGCCGCTAACCCGGCGAAGGGGATTCGCACGCCGCGTAGCGGCCGTCATCTGCCTAAAAACATCGATGTTGACGAAATGAGCCAACTGTTGGCGATCGATCTTAACGATCCGCTCGCGGTGCGCGATCGCGCGATGCTGGAGGTGATGTACGGTGCCGGGCTGCGATTATCGGAATTGGTTGGGCTGGATTGCCGTCATGTCGATCTGGCTGCCGGTGAAATCTGGGTGATGGGTAAGGGCAGCAAAGAGCGAAAATTACCGATCGGCCGTACTGCCGTTACGTGGCTAGAACACTGGCTGGCGATGCGTGAGCTGTTTGCGCCTGATGACGATGCCATATTCCTGTCTAACCAAGGTAAGCGGATTTCGCCGCGCAACGTGCAAAAACGGTTTGCGCAATGGGGCGTTAAACAGGGCGTTAACAGCCATATTCATCCGCACAAGCTACGTCACTCGTTTGCTACTCATATGCTGGAATCGAGCGGTGATCTGCGCGCGGTGCAGGAGTTGCTGGGCCATGCTAACCTCACCACCACGCAGATTTATACCCATCTCGATTTTCAACATTTGGCGAACGTGTATGATGCCGCGCATCCGCGTGCCAAACGGGGGAAATCCTGATGCGTTTTTATCGTTCGCTGCGGCCATTAGCGGCGTTGACTTTCGATCTGGACGATACGTTATACGATAATCGTCCGGTGATCACACAGACTGAGCAACAGTCGGTTGCCTTTTTACAAGGGTATCACCCAGGGTTGCGCCATTTTCAGTCGGCCGATTTCCATCGGTTGCGGTTAGAGCTGCGCGAGCAGGATCCAGAGATTTATCACGACGTTACCGAATGGCGTTGGCGTGCCATTCATCTGGCGCTCAGTCGTCAGGGGCTGCGTGATGCCGAAGCCGCGATGGGAGCCGACGCTGCGATGCAACATTTTGCCCAGTGGCGCAGCCGTATTGATGTGCCCACCGCAACCCATGCCACACTGCGCGCACTCGGTGAACGTTATCCACTGGTGGCGATCACCAATGGGAACGCCGATCCGGCGCTGTGCGGGCTGGACGGTTATTTTCAGTTTGTGCTGCGTTCAGGACCGGATGGCCGCGCCAAGCCGTACCAAGATATGTACCATGTGGCCGCCGAGCGGCTGAATATCGCGGTGGAAAACCTATTGCACGTGGGGGATGATCTGACCACTGACGTGGCGGGAGCGCTACGTGCCGGTATGCAAGCCTGCTGGATCAACGACCGGCAGCGTAGCCTGATGCAGGTTACTGACAGCCGTCTGCTGCCGCATATTGAGATAACGCAGTTGGCATCGCTGACAGCGCTGATATAATCCCTGCCAGAAATCTGTATAAATTCACAGTGGAAAACCGGCCTGGCGCGGGTTTTCCCTTACCCAATTAATGGTGCCTATGGACGTTTCCGACCTGCTCAACAGCATGAATGATAAACAACGCGAAGCCGTGGCCGCGCCACGCAGCAACCTGTTGGTGCTGGCGGGGGCGGGCAGCGGCAAAACCCGGGTGTTGGTGCATCGTATTGCCTGGCTGCTGTCGGTCGAGAATTGCTCGCCGTATTCGATTATGGCGGTCACCTTTACCAACAAAGCGGCGGCGGAAATGCGCCACCGGATTGAACAACTGATTGGTACCAGTCAGGGCGGCATGTGGATTGGTACGTTCCACGGGTTGGCGCACCGTTTATTACGTGCCCACCATATGGATGCCAATCTGCCGCAAGACTTCCAGATCCTCGATAGCGAAGACCAGCTGCGGTTGCTCAAACGCATCATACGCGCGCTGAACATTGACGAAAAGCAATGGCCGCCACGGCAGGCGATGTGGTACATCAATGGCAAAAAAGACGATGGTTTACGCCCTCAGCACATCGAAAGCTATGGTAATCCGGTTGAAGCGACCTGGTTGCGTATTTATCAGGCTTATCAGGAAGCGTGCGATCGGGCTGGGTTAGTGGATTTTGCCGAACTGCTGTTACGCGCCCATGAGCTGTGGCTGAATAAACCGCACATCCTCAACCATTATCGCGAGCGTTTCACCAATATCTTGGTGGATGAATTCCAAGATACCAACCGCATCCAGTACGCTTGGATCCGCCTGCTGGCAGGCGATCGCGCCAATGTGATGATCGTGGGCGATGACGATCAATCAATTTACGGCTGGCGCGGTGCGCAAGTAGAGAACATTCAGCGTTTCTTGAAGGATTTCCCCGGCGCGGAAACCATCCGACTGGAGCAAAATTACCGTTCTACCAGTAATATCCTCAAGGCTGCTAATACGCTGATCGCCAATAACGATGGGCGTATGGGCAAAAACTTGTGGACCGACGGTGCCGAGGGCGAGCCGATTTCACTCTACTGCGCGTTCAACGAATTGGATGAAGCGCGTTTTGTGGTGAATCGAATCAAGAGCTGGCAGGAAAACGGCGGTGCACTGAATGATTGTGCGATACTTTACCGCAGTAACGCCCAATCGCGCGTACTGGAAGAGGCACTCTTGCAGACGGCGATGCCCTACCGTATTTACGGTGGGATGCGCTTCTTCGAACGTCAGGAAATTAAAGATGCGTTGGCCTATCTGCGGTTGATCGCCAATCGTAACGATGATGCGGCTTTCGAGCGGGTAGTGAACACCCCGACGCGCGGCATCGGTGACCGCACGCTTGACGTGGTGCGCCAAACGGCGCGCGATAGGCAAATGACGTTGTGGCAGGCGACGCGTGCGTTGTTGCAGGACAAAGTCCTCGCGGGCCGTGCTGCCTCTGCCTTACAGCGCTTCACCGAGCTGGTGGACTCGCTAGCACATGAAACCGCAGAGATGCCGCTGCATGTGCAGACCGACCGAGTGATCCGCGACTCCGGGCTGTTCATCATGTATGAGCAAGAAAAGGGCGAGAAAGGCCAGGCGCGCATTGAAAACCTTGAGGAGTTGGTAACGGCGACGCGGCAGTATAGCTATCAGGAGGAAGATCAGGATCTGATGCCGTTGCAGGCGTTCCTGTCGCACGCCGCGCTGGAAGCAGGCGAAGGGCAGGCCGATGCGTATCAAGACGCGGTACAACTGATGACGCTACACTCGGCGAAAGGATTAGAGTTCAAACAAGTCTTTATCGTTGGCGTAGAAGAGGGCATGTTCCCTAGCCAGATGTCGCTGGATGAAGGGGGCCGATTGGAAGAAGAACGCCGTCTGGCTTACGTTGGTTTGACGCGGGCGATGGAAAAATTGACGCTGACCTACGCGGAAACCCGCCGTTTGTATGGCAAGGAAGTTTATCATCGGCCCTCGCGGTTTATCGGCGAGATCCCGGAAGAATGCGTTGAAGAAGTACGCCTGCGTGCCAGCGTATCGCGCCCTGTTAACCATCGCCGTATGGGAACACCGCTCAGTGAAAATGACACCGGTTTCAAGCTGGGCCAGCGGGTGCGTCATCCTAAATTCGGTGAAGGTACGATCGTCAATCTGGAAGGCAGTGGTGAACATAGCCGGTTGCAAATTGCCTTCCAAGGGGAAGGCATTAAGTGGCTGGTGGCGGCCTACGCCAAGTTGGAAACGGATTGAGGTAGGGCTTCTCTTGCGACGTAAACACGGCGCTAAGGGACGTTAGCGTCACACATTATTGGATTGCGGCCATTCGCCATCAACGTCAATGGGGAAAATGGTCGCCTACTTGTGCTGTGGCGTACCAACGCATCACTGCTTCTGTCGCTTCAGCGCCCTCAGGCGGTGCCCACGGCATACAATCTTGCTCTGCAAGCGGCTGGTAAGGCCCTTTTTTTACTTCAAAAATCACCCCACCGCTATCGATAGACAGTACCGCGTGCCAGGTACCCGCCGTCATTTCCAGTACCTTGTTCTTTTCCCCTAGCAGTGTGCGCTGGCTAACGGCGCCGTTATCATCGAATTGCAGTACTACGAAGCGGCCACACAGCGGTGTGAGCAGTTCCCACGTATGCCTATGGCGATGCGGACGAATGTAGGTTCCCGGCTCCATCGCGATAGCCAGTCGCTGCACCGGTTCGTTTAAATCGTCATGCAACGTCAGGTGGCTACGCAGACGTGGTAGTTCAGCCGCCTGGGCACTCATGGCGCTCATGTCCGCAACAGTAATCAGTTTCATCAGTAAAATCCGTCAGTATTCTGTGCGGTTGAGTTTAGCAATTTTCCCTGCCAATATCTGAGAACAGTACGACTTTCCTCGCGGTGTCTATCTCAGGTTGAAAGGCTTTTTTATCGCTGTGTCATCGCGGTGAATTGTTGCACGATTATCCTGTTTAACGTGTTGACAGGCTTTTTCTTCTCGGCGTAACATGCGCGCACGATTAATCATGAGGACATTTGCCTTGGACACACCCAGTAGATACTGGCTCACTGACCTGGAAATCAACAGGTACAACTTCTAAGGCTATCCCATTCTGCTGATAGCCTTCGTGGTTGTCGGCGACTCCCTTTGCGTGTCGCTCTGAGTTAGATCTCATTATGGTCTGAAACGAGCGGGGTCACTTCCCATTCAGTTTCTTGTGTTTCAACGCGTTGTTTGCCTCCATTTTAAGGATGTTTTGGCACATGCTAAGCGCTTTCAAATTAGATAATAGCCGCTTATCCCGTCTGGAACTGGATGACGCCGATGACCTCACCACATCACTGTGGGTTGATTTGGTCGAACCGGAAGAAGGCGAGCGCGATCGCGTGCAAAATGAACTGGGCCAGAGCCTGGCGACCCGTCCTGAGTTGGATGACATCGAAGCGTCTGCGCGTTTCTTTGAAGACGAAGACGGTTTGCACATTCACTCTTTCTTCTATTTTGAAGATGCGGAAGACCATGCGGGTAACTCCACCGTGGCGTTTACCATTCGGGATGGCCGCTTATATACGCTGCGTGAACGCGAACTGCCTGCGTTTCGTTTATACCGTATGCGCGCGCGCAACCAGATGATGGTTGATGGTAATGCCTATGAACTGCTGCTAGATCTGTTTGAAACCAAAATCGAGCAGTTGGCGGATGAAATCGAAAATATTTACAGCGACCTGGAAAAGCTCAGCCGGGTCATTATGGAAGGGCATCAGGGCGACGAATACGATGAGGCATTGTCGACGTTGGCTGAACTGGAAGATATCGGTTGGAAAGTTCGTCTGTGTCTGATGGATACCCAGCGAGCTTTGAACTTCTTGGTGCGTAAAGCACGCTTGCCCACCGGCCAGTTAGAGCAGGCGCGAGAAGTGCTACGCGATATTGAATCCCTGCTGCCGCACAATGAATCGTTGTTCCAGAAAGTTAACTTTTTGATGCAGGCTGCGATGGGCTTTATCAATATCGAGCAGAACCGCATCATTAAGATTTTCTCGGTGGTGTCGGTGGTGTTTCTGCCGCCCACACTGGTGGCATCCAGTTATGGCATGAACTTCGAATTTATGCCGGAGCTGAAGTGGTCATTTGGCTACCCGGGTGCTATTTCACTGATGATTTTGGCTGGGCTAGCGCCGTACTTGTACTTTAAGCGTAAAAACTGGCTCTAATTCCCCGCGTTTTGCCACGTTAGGGTGGCATTCCCCCACTTTATGAGTGGGGGAATAATACGATCCCGCAAGACTATTTATCCCATCAGTATCAGTCATCACAGCATTTAGTTACGGGTGCAATAAAACGAAGGTACATACCCCGTTGAGAATATATAGCCCTCTTTAGCTACCGGCTTGATGATAAAGTCGAACTTCAACCCTTTTTGCAGATAAAACCGCGGGAGATAGCGCATTAATTCCTGCGTATCGCTATTGTCTGCAGGTGACACAACGGTAGACAACGATGTTAGATGATAAAAGTTCTTCTCTTGACTAAAGGCGAAGTAATTCTTCCTGCTAATGTTAGTGATTTGGCTACCTTTTTTGAGCGTTCCTTTTAAGGTTGCGATGCCGCTATCACCGCGTAAAGTATAATTGAGCGCAAGTGATAACTCTGCATCGTCTTTGCTAACGACCAACATAGCATCACAGTTTAAGTGTGTGCGCTGGTAGCGATCATAGCTATGGATCGTCACGATAATGCCCAATAATAGAATAACGGTCAGCAGTGTTGCGATACTAATGCGTTGAGTTTTATTCATAGTGTTGCCAGTTGAGATGATATTCAGAAACACAGCTATTTTTTAACCCCGTAGAGAATGCTTGCTTACAACGGATTACGGAGACACGAGGAACCAACGGATAGGTTGAAAAATAGACAAAGCTATTTTCCGCACATGACCCTTGGTGTTTTTTGAGGTACTGTTTGTAGCGTTCTAGTGTTGTATTTTTATTATAAAGATAGACTGAACAATTATCTATTTTACCTGCATAGCTATATTGAGAAAAATAATCTCTTTTATCTGATATTTTAGATGCTAAAAATAAAATAATAGTTAGTACCAAAGGAATAACCACGATGATTGCCCAGAGATATGTTGGGAAAATTTTCTTTATTATTATGTTTGTCGTTTCAGGTTGGTTATTGTCCTTAATGTTTTCTTTTCCGCTTGATGTGGTAATGTTACTTTTTATCACCTTCTGCACAGGAACCGTTGAGGGGATAGTAAGACCTTGACGTGGTATTGTTTTGATCACTGTCTGGTCATACCCTGCGATTTTTAACCCTTTGCGTAAGGTTAGAATATTTTGGTAAAAGGTATTTTTAGAAACACCCATGCCATTTTTCTCCCAGCCAATATCAAATAGCTGTTGCTGAGCAACTACACTTCCCTGTTCCCTCAATAACATCTGCAAGCAACGTGATGCGGCAACATAGAGTGTGATTTTTTCACCGGTTATACGCGAGTAAAGCAGATTCTCTTCAGGTCTGAATTCTATTTTGTCGGCGATGACATAATAACAATTCTCATCCATTTGTTTCATATCCATACTGTAATTGTTTTTAGACTCTCAACCCTTAACTTGTGGCGAGATTAATCTCATTCAATGATAAGCCATCATCACGTAATGATCTATGATCTTATCGGTCATTACTTGGTTAATTATATTAATCAGAAAGGATAATTCTTATTAATAAGGCGGTTAATATTTTTTAATGTGCTTATAAATTAAATAAATTTCGTTCTTAAGTTGCTGTGAATAGTGCTCTATCGTGATTAAGTATTTGATTTTTATCGTATTTGATTGCGGAGAAATGATTGAATAAAAGTTGATATAAATTGATTATGAATTTTCTTTGCTACTCACTAAGATTGAACCAACTTTTAGCGGGGCATAAAGCAGATAGCATTTAGACAGCGTAAAGTTAATGACATGCGTTACTAAGTGAGTGGTTAAGTGTTATCTGAAACATATCATTCTTATAGTCTGGATAATGATAGTCAGACACGCTAATAAGATAATCCCAAATGAATATCTGGGGTGTGACGTTGATTTTTAGTACGCCATTCTATGTCAAGCAAGGATGGGTTTTAGTTATATATTTTAATTAATAAAGGAATGTAAAGAATGAAACTGAACAAGTTTATGATTGCCGCAGTAGCTTTGGGTTTTGCTTCTATCGCCAATGCAGCACCAGCAGTAGATCAAGGTCATGGTAAAATCACTTTCACTGGCTCTATCATTGATGCGCCATGTTCAATTGCCCCTGAGTCTATCGACCAGACCGTTGAATTGGGACAGATTTCTAAAGCTGCACTGCAAAATGGTGGTCAATCTACGCCAAAGAACTTCTCGATCAAACTGGAAGGTTGTTCATTTGGTGACCCGGCTACCAAGAATAAGGTACAGATAGCCTTTACCGGTATGGAATCTATGGCAGCGAATGGTTTACTGGGTATTTATGGTAATGCTATGGGTGCCAGTGTAGCGATTACTGATGCAAGCGGCTCGCTGATCACATTTGATGGCGTACCAGGCAATATTCAGCCGTTGCAGGGTCAGAATAATAGCCTGAACTTTGCAGCTTACCTGCAAGGTGATGGTGATACGGTAGAGGTTGTTGAAGGTGACTTCCAGGCGGTAGCTGACTTCACGCTGTCGTATAGCTAAGCCATTATTTCCACCTTTATTTTAAATATTAGTATGTTTGTGCATGCGGGATCCCCGCATGCCTTTTCAAACTATCTTCAAAGGAATAAAGGAAAATGCGAGTCAATAATAGAATATTGAGCGTAGTTCCCTGCTTATTTTCTTGCCTATTCTCCTCAATTGTTTTTTCTGCTAATGCTACTGGTGGGTTAGAGGGATGGGGTCGAGTAAACATGGAGGGAAGTATTATTGATACAGCCTGCGCTATTGCAGTTGACAGTCGTGAGCAAAGTATTGATATGGGGAGTATACCTGTGGCTGATATTGTTCGCGATGGTCAAGGGAAAAACAGATTTTTTTCTATTGATCTTATTGACTGTGTACTCACCCGCCCAGGGAAAGAGGGGGGGAAACAGTTTCAAGTGACCTTTGACGGTGATAGCGATGGGGGATTGTTTGGTATTCACGGAGATGCTTCAGGTATTGGGCTACAAATTTCTGATGATTTAGGGAATATCGTATCTCCTGGAAAGTCTTTACCGTCTGTCGATATTACTCCCGGCGATATGCGATTGAATTACTCGCTGAAATTGGTGGCTAATGATCACACTGTAAAATCTGGCAGTTATTTTTCTTCGATACGTTTCAAGTTGGATTATTTCTGAATATCCCGCTCATTGGACTGGTAGCGGTTATTAAAATAAAAAGGTAAGGATATGGGATTGTCACCAACAGGAAAACTGGTTCGACGCCAAGCGATAGGATTGTGCATATCACTGGCATTGGGCACATCGATGGTGGTCTACGCGGCAGATGACATTCAGTTCAATATGGATGTGCTGGATGTTAACGACCGGAAGAATATCGATCTGAGCCAGTTTTCCCGTGGTGGTTATATCATGCCTGGCACCTACGATATGGTTGTGCACGTCAACAAAAATGAATTGCCGGAGCAACCGATCCCGTTTTATGCACCAGAGGATGATCCTAAAGGTAGCCGTGCCTGTATCAGCAAGGTTTTGGTGAATGAGTTGGGATTCAAAGCTGGAGTGCTAAAGGATCTGACCTGGTGGCATGGTGGTGAGTGTTTGGATGAGAAGAGTGTGCAGGGTGTGACGTTGCGGGGCGACTTAGCGACCAACGCCCTGTACGTGAATATTCCACAAGCCTTTTTGGAATACATTGACGAAAACTGGGATCCGCCATCGCGCTGGGACGAAGGTATACCTGGTCTGTTGTTTGACTACAACATTAATGCTCGTAGCCAGAAAGAGTTAGAGCACGGGACACATGGTTATAACCTGAGTGGCAATGGTTCCACCGGTGTCAACCTCGGGGCTTGGCGATTACGTGCAGATTGGCAGGCTACCTTTGATCATCAGTCCGGTAGCGGGCAGTCAGACCGCAAAGAGCTCAAATGGAACCGGTATTACCTCTATCGGGCCGTGCCATTGCTGCGTTCTAAGCTGACGATGGGAGAGAGTTATCTCGACTCAGGGATGTTCGATGGCTTTCGCTTCACCGGAGCGAGTTTGATTTCGGACGACAATATGTTGCCCCCTAACCTGCGTGGGTATGCGCCGGAGGTGGTGGGGCTGGCGAAGACCAATGCCAAAGTGGTCATCAGCCAGCAGGGGCGAGTACTGTACGAGACAACCGTTGCGTCGGGCCCCTTTCGGATTCAGGACATTAATGACGCAATCAGTGGTGAGTTGAACGTACGGGTTGAAGAGCAAGATGGCAGCGTGCAGGAGTTTGTGGTGAATACGGCGAGTATCCCATACCTGACTCGGCCGGGCTCGGTACGCTTCAAGCTGGCGGCGGGGAAACCGTCGGACTGGCAGCACCACTCGCAGGGGCCGTTATTTGGTACCGGTGAGTTCTCTTGGGGGGTGAGTAACGGTTGGTCACTGTACGGTGGTGCGCTTGCGGGGGGAGATTATAACGCTCTGTCGCTCGGCATTGGACGTGACCTGATGATGTTTGGTGCATTGTCATTTGACGCTACGCAGTCGCGGGCGCGGTTGCCACACCAAGACGGCACGCTCAGTGGTGGCTCCTATCGTCTGAGTTATTCGAAGGATTTCGACGAGTATGACAGTCAGGTGACGTTTGCCGGCTACCGCTTCTCGGAGCAGGACTTCATGAGTATGACGGAGTACTTGGATGCGCGTAATGATGGTGTCAGATCGGGGAGTGGCAAGGAGATGTATACCATCACCGTCAATAAACACTTCCGTGACTGGGGGCTGAGCAGTTACCTCAACTACAGCCACGAAACTTATTGGGATCGGCCGGCCAACGACCGTTACAACCTGACAATGTCGCGCTATTTCAGTGTGGGCCGATTTCGTAATGTGAGTCTGTCATTGTCGGCGTACCGCAATAAATATAACGGTACTACAGACGATGGGGCTTACCTGTCGCTGTCGATGCCGTGGGGGAACAACTCGACGGTGAGTTACAACACTACGGTAAACCGCAACGACACTAACCACCGGGTGGGATATTACGATCGGATTGATGCTCACAACAATTACCAATTGAATGCCGGTAGCTCACGTAAGGGCGTTAACGTGAGTGGGTATTACAACCACGAAGGTGACACGGCGCGAGTGAGCGCGAATGCCAGTTATCAACAAGGGCGCTATAGCGCTTTCGGGATGTCAATGCAGGGCGGAATGACGATGACCGCAGAAGGCGGGGCTTTGCACCGCTCTGGGGTAATGGGAGGAACCCGCATGCTGATTGATACTCAAGGTGTGCCAGACGTACCGGTACGCGGTTATGGGCGCAGTAGCCGCACTAATGCGTGGGGTAAGGCGGTAATAGGCGATGTCAACAGCTACTACCGTAATAAGGCAAATATCGATCTGAACCAACTGGGCGATAACGCGGAAGCGGTCAAATCGGTGGTACAGGCGACGCTGACTGAAGGCGCGATTGGTTATCGTAAGTTTGAAGTGATTGCGGGCGCTAAGGCGATGGCGGTTATCAAACTGGCCGATGGCAGCGAGCCTCCGTTTGGCGCGATGGTGGTGAATATGCGCAAACAGGATACGGGTCTTGTCAACGATGGCGGCAGTGTTTACCTAAGCGGTATCAAAGCTGGCGAGACCATGACGGTACATTGGGGGGGGACTGCGCAGTGCGAGATCAGGATGCCGGCGCAGCTGCCTGAGAATATGTTGATGAATACGTTGTTGCTACCTTGTCATCCGATCAAGGCGTGATGGTAAAAACTTTGCTATTGAGTGCTGGGAAAGCATTTGGTTTTAATTAACAACATTTGAAGGCCAGAGGCCAGGAAATAAACGATGCACAAAGAGATATCGCAAACGAAGACCCTTTCACTCTGTGGCA
This sequence comes from Serratia sp. NPDC078593, assembly GCF_050268245.1. Taxonomy (NCBI): domain Bacteria; kingdom Pseudomonadati; phylum Pseudomonadota; class Gammaproteobacteria; order Enterobacterales; family Yersiniaceae; genus Serratia; species Serratia sp. NPDC078593. Next base: position 270,383 of record NZ_JBNNGK010000004.1, read on the forward strand.
TGCGAACACCGGCGCTGGTGGCGGTTGCTTTATTGGGGGCATTGTTGGTTCAGCAGGCTCAGGCTGCTATTGCGCTCGATCGGACGCGTGTAGTCTTTGACGGTAGCCAGAAGTCAGTAAGTCTGAATATCAGCAACCAAAATAAGCAGTTACCGTATCTGGCACAGGGTTGGATGGAAGACGAAAGGGGTAATAAAATTCAGAGCCCGTTTGCCGTGCTACCGCCAGTGCAACGCATCGAACCGGGCAAGCCAAGTCAGGTGAAAATTCAAGCGTTACCGGTCGTCAAACAACTTAAGCAGGATCGCGAAACCGTTTATTACTTCAACCTGCGTGAAATTCTGCCGAAGAGCAGTAAGCCGAATGCGTTGCAGATAGCACTACAGACGCGCATTAAGCTGTTCTATCGTCCTGCGGGAATCGCAATGGACAAGAATGCTCCGCCACCGCAGGAACAGATCACACTGACGAAGCAGGGGGATAAATATATTGTTAATAACCCGACGCCGTATTACGTCACCTTTGTGGATGCGAGCAACAAGCAGGATGGTCCAGGCGTTAAGGGCTTTGAGCCGATGATGGTTCCGCCGAAGGACAGTCTGTCGCTATCGGTGAGCGCGTCCAGCGTGGGGAATAGCCCGGTACTGACCTATGTAAACGACTACGGCGGCCGGCCGACACTGAGCTTCAGTTGCAACGGTAGTAGCTGCACGGTAGTGCCGAAGAAGAAGGCGTAACCGGATAAGCACAGTCGGACTTTCGCAAGGCGAAGGGAAAAGGGGAGAGGCATGACACGCGAAACGGATGGCCGTGGACAGGGTCAAGGTAGTACGAGTGAGTTGATGCACGTTGGCTCATGTGGAAGACGCTCGTTGATAGCATCGTTGACGCTCTTGACTATGTTGTGGCTGTTGCCAAATGCACAGGCAGCGGTAGATGGCTGGGAAGTCGAGGGGGCTAATGGCACTTTATATGTATATGGTGCATTAACGGAGAGTGCCTGCAGATTGGAAATGAGCAGTGCCCGTCAAGAGATCGCATTAGGTGAGATAGGGACAGGCCGTTTGCTATCCGTCGGTGCTCGTGGTGAACCCGTGCAATTCGAGCTGCGTTTGGTAGATTGCCTGCGTAGGTCGGCCGGTAGCCGTGATGAACGGACTGGCAGTCTGACTTGGGCTAATAATCAACCTGCGATGACAATGCGTTTCAACTCCGCTCGTGACGCGAACAATCCTCAATTGGTGCAGGTAGCGGGCGCTTCTGGCGTGGGGTTACGGATGCTTACCGTACAGGGTGACGACGTGCAATTGGGCAGCAGAGGAAAACCCGTGTTGCTGACTCCGGGGCAAAACTCGCTCACTTATACTGTCGTACCGGAGCGTACTTCGGCCAATCTGGTGGCGGGTCGTTACCGGGCCGTGGTGGATTTTCATCTGAGCTATGACTGAGACGGATCATGAAGGGAATAATGCGAGACCGGAAGGCAGCGGGTCTGTTGTGTGGGCTGTTAGCCGTATTGCCGCAAATAGCGGTGGGGGCTAACGTCGCGACGGTCGAGGTGAAGGTAAATGTATTGGCCGCGCCTCCCTGTACGATCAACGATAACAAAGTCATTGCGGTGGAGTTCGGCGAGGTGATGACGACACGTGTGGACGGTAAAAACTACCGTATACCCGTGGACTACACCATGTCTTGCACTGCGGGTTCCCCTAATGCACTGAAATTGCAGATACAGGGTACGGCGGCTCCGTTCGACAGCACAGTGTTGCAAACAAATAAGGCTGGACTGGGTATTGAACTGCAACAGGGCAGTACTAAGCTGGCGATTAATCACTGGCTGAATTTTACCTATCCAGACAGACCTGAGCTGTGGGCTATTCCAGTGAAGCAGGACGGGATCGCTTTGACCGGTGGCGAGTTTACGGCAGGCGCAATACTGAAAGTAGATTACCAGTAACGGAAGCTCACTATGACCATGACGATGAAAGCCTTGTTACTGTTCTGCGGCCTGATTGGCTTTACCTCTTTGGCATCAGCAATAGATGGCGAGGGGGATATGACATTTCGCGGAACATTGATAGAGCCGTTACCGTGCACCATCAATGACAATAATCAACTAGATGTAGACTTTGGTGAACGAGTAGGTATCAACAAGGTAAACGGAGTGAACTACCGCCAGATGTTAAACTACCAAATCATCTGTGGAGATGATGGTAGGAGCAGTTGGGTACTGACTTTGAGTCTGGATGGCAGCAGTGCCGCTTTTGATAAAGATGCATTGATGACTGACAAGGCTAACTTGGGGATCAGGATCTACCAGAATGACATACCGTTTACGCCAAACAGCACTTTGAAGATCGATGGTTCTAATCCGCCACGCTTGGAGGCAGTACCGGTAAAAAATGCGGGGACGACGCTAACCGAGGGAAGTTTCGAGGCTTGGGCGACGCTGCGAGCAGACTACCAATAAGGAACCCAAGATGAAACGTAGGATAGAGCAGTATATGGGTCGGGTAGTGAGAAAAGGGGTGTGTTTTCTCTGGTTTGCCCTGTTACCCGTCAGCGCGGTGTTGGCCGCAGGTGAAAACAACCTCCATCTATACGGAGCATTGGTGGCGGAGCCGTGTGTTATACCGCCAGGTGAAGAGAGCATCGAACTGGATTTTGGCACGGTTATCGATAAATACCTGTATCTGAATACCCGCACGCTGGGCCAACCTTTTAGTCTCCATCTGACAGAATGTGATTTGAGCCTGGGGAAAACAGTGAAAATCACCTTTATTGGTACGGAAAGTTTGGCGTTACCGGGACTGTTGGCTGTTGACGTCGGTGCCGGTGCCAGCGGGATAGCGATAGGTTTAGAAACGCAGCAAGCCAAACCGATACGAATCAATCAGGCGAGCGATAATTATATGCTGCAGGATGGGGATAATCGTATTGCATTGAAGGCCTATGTACAGGGGGAACCGGACGCTATCACCAAACAGAATATTGAGCGGGGATCGTTTAATGCAACCGCGACGTTCCTACTTGAGTACGAATAGCGCCATTATTGCCTATTTAGATATTTTTATTATCTCAACCAAATGCGGTTGTATTTTAACAAGGTGATAAGCAACTTCCCAAATTTTGAATTGAGAGCACAGCGTGAGGAAAATCTTATTGGCCGAAGTGATTATGTTTTTTGCCGGCCAAGGGATGAGCGTGGGTGAACTGGATAGCGTCCGAAAATAAATCATCGGTGCGTACGCATGTTTTTTAAGCAGAGCAGGCACTGTTGAAAACGGCAGCAGATGCGATGAACCGATGGTAGCGATGGAAAATAACCATTTAACCACGACGAGATAGAAAGCATTTGTCATGAAATATTGGCCTATACGAATTGAAATTTAATAACAGGTACCACCATGCAATTTAAAACAGCAATTGCAGTTTTCCTATTTTTCGTATCCAGTTTCTGTTGGGGGGGGCGTTGGCCCGCCCTCTCAGACTTAATGATCTTGTCATGCAAAAATACGACATGTGACAGGGGGGTAGAGTATCTTCCTGGCCCCGTCGTATTCACTGATATCGCTAGTAGCTATGTCAGTCAGGCTTTAACCACGGAAATTATCCCGTACGGTATTCACTGTCTTTATGGTTCGTTAGATTCCTTCTTTGCGCAGTGTAAATGGTACAATGACACTGCGCACAAGCCACAATTACTTGGCAAATGCCAGACGACGACAGCCGAAGGATGGGAGCTTACACCGGATTCGGGATGTGAGGTATCCGCCAACTCGTATGGTGTGCATAACGGGGCTAAACCGGGGGGCGAATGCGTCGTATTTGGTAAAAGACAGGCTGCGAGCGAGAGCTTTATATTGTCAATCGATACGCCTTGGGGTTTCTTATCGGCAGATACCGTTGCTAATAGCGGTCGTACCTATTGTATCAAAGCGGAGTCTCCCCCTTCCTTACAATGTAATATCGATACAACGTCAGCCATTATTGACCACGGAACGATAACGAATAACAGTGTTGACGAACGTCAGATCACCGCTAATCTTCGCTGCGGGGTTAATCCCACGGTGAGAGTGTTCGGCCCATCGACCATTAAGTTAGGGGAAGGAGTAACATCAGAGATTACCGTAACCCGCGTTAATGATACCCAAGCTAACATTGTGTCTACGTTACGAACTGTTAATGCTGAAGCTGGAGACTATCAGGGATCCTTTGTCGTTGTCATCTCACCTAATTAAGGGGCGATTGCTAGGGTTGCTGAATATGTTACCGGAACGTGTCGAGAGTTTGTATTTGTCGTTATTGCCTTTTTGAATTTCTGCATAACATATTGTGTGCAAGCCAGACATTGGGAAAAGTTGAAGGTAGAAGCTAATTTACGGCTTGGTGAAAAGAGGGGGAAATTATCATTTGGTAGGAATCAACTCAGTGAGGGCGTGTGGTTATATGTTCACTCATGTATTCAAAATTAAACAACAGGCTCATCTATGCAATTTAAAACCGTAATTGCGGTATCGTTACTTTTTATATCCAATCTCTGCTGGGGTGTGCGGTGGCCGGCTCTTTCTGATCTGATGGTTTTGTCTTGTGAAGGTGTCAACTGCACCACAAGAGTTAAGTATCTTCCTGGACCTGTTGTGTTCACCGAAATTGATGCCCCCATGAGCTCTAATGTTCCAAGTACAAAAATTGTACCGTATGGGATGCATTGTAATGAGGGCACGATGGCTACCGGGTTCCGCCGCTGTAATTGGATAGACGATGACGTCCACCGGCCAGTATTGGTAGGGAAATGTGAAGTGACGGACGGTTACGGTTGGGAGCTTACCCCGGACTCAGGGTGTGAGGTGTCCACTAACTCGTATGGACTCCATAATGGGGCAGGACCCGGAGGCGAGTGTGTCGTATTTGGAAAAAAAACGATAGTTAATACAACAGGGAGCTATCTTGAAACGCCTTGGGGAGCATTGAATGCTGAGGTTGTCGCAAATAGTGGGCGCACTTACTGTGTTAAAGCAGATAGCCCTCCTCCTTTAGGTTGTCATATTACTCTCTCCTCACCCACGATTGACCACGGAGCGATAACGAATAACAGTGAAGATATACGTCAAATCACGGCCTCTCTGCGCTGCGGGGTGAATCCCAAGGTTAAAGTGTTCGGCCCTTCGCTCATTAAACTGGGTAACGGGGTAACGACAGAAATTACAGTAACTCGTGTGAGCGATAGCGAAGCTAGCATTGTGTCTACGTTGCGGACGATTAATGCTGACCCCGGGGCCTATCAAAGCTCGTTTGTTGTTGTCGTATCACCCAATTGAGCAATGCCGATCAAGGCGCGCCTTAGGGATGGGGCGCGGGCACGAGCTATACCGCCTATCCGAGCCACTTTCCTTTTACTTTGACCGACAGTGGTTAAAGCCAAGCGGTTCGCGAAGTAGTGGCGACATTATTCATTTAGAAACACCACTACTTCCGACTAAGAATCGCTAACGGAGTTTACGTTGGGTATATAAGGCATCAAGGGTAAACAATATTAATGCCGCCCAGATAAAGCCGAAGGTGACCAGCTTGTCCTGACCGATAGTTTCGTCGTAGAACGTCACCGCCAGCAGGAACATCAGCGTTGGGCCAAGATACTGGAAGAAGCCTAATGTTGACAGGCGTAGTCGGGTGGCCGCTGCGGTGAAGAACAACAGTGGCACGGTGGTTACGATACCCGCCGCGACCAGCAGCAAATTGAGCGACCAAGGGTTGGCGCTAAGATGGCTGGTGGCGCTGTCGGCGATAAAGAACAGATAAATAGCCGCAACCGGTAACAGCCACAGCGTCTCGATCAGCATGCCGGTTTGGGCATCGATAGCCATCTTCTTGCGCAATAGACCATAGAACGCGAAGCTGAACGCCAGCCCTAACGCGATAATCGGCAATGAACCGAACTGCCACAACTGCACTAACACCCCGGTAAATGCCAGTACCACCGCGATCCATTGCATGCGGCGGAAACGTTCACCGAGAAACAGCATCCCCAACAGCACATTCACTAATGGGTTGATGAAATAGCCCAGGCTGGCTTCCAGCATGTGATGATTGTTCACTGCCCAGATAAATAACAGCCAATTACCGCCAATCGTCAGTGCCGTCACCGCTAACAGCAGCAGACGTTTGCGATCCTTACAGGCAGCGCGCACCTTGCGCCAGTTATGCCCGAGCGAGATGAGCGCCAACATAAAGAAGAACGACCAAATTACCCGATGGGTAAGAATTTCGTCGGCCGGAACTTGCTGAACCAATTTGAAATACGCGGGTGCGATACCCCAAATGAAATAAGCGGCTAAAGCAAAAAAAATGCCTTGCCGCGTCTGCTGTGCGTCCATGACGATACTCTGATGGAAAAGTGGAAGATGCGATGAGTGTACTGAACTCACTCATCGCGCACAATCACCCCACCAGATAGGTTGCGGTGGCGCTGGCGATGTGTAGGCCGTCGTGGTTATGCAGTTCAACACGCGCCACGGCCACTTTATTACCGCTCCGCAGGACACTGGCCGAAGCAATAAAATGTTCACCCCTGCCAGGGCGTAAATAGTCCACTCGCAGATCGATGGTTCCCATGCGTGACAGGCGTGTCGTCAGCGCTTCCTCAATCAAGGTTTCTTGGCGCATGAGCACGCTACCGACACAGGCCAAGCCGGCGGCAACGTCCAATACTGAGGCAATCACACCACCATGCAGAATTTTCTGAGCGGCATTGCCCACCAACTTGGCTTGATTCGTGAAGGTGAGTTCCACGTAGTCATCTTCAAAACGCCGCAACTCCAATCCCAGTTCACGATTGAATGGCATATGATAAACAAAAATTTCGCCAATCTTTTGGCGTGCAGCTTCTATTGTGAGAGGTGTAGTCGACATAGCGTTGATTCTTCTCGTTGGTTTTATGGCGTAAGGTACTGGTCAGTCCAGGTTAATTATTTGTTGATTTTATGCTTAATTTTTGTTTCTTTCCAGGCTAATCCGATAAAAGCATTCTGGGCTGCTGCAAAAGGGGCTTTGTGTGTAAAATGGCCTGTTTTTGATTTAAGGTCTGTTTTTATTTTGTTGGGGTGATGAGAGCTATGCGCATTCTGTCAGGGGTTATTGGGGCGATGCTGTTGGTGCCGGCGTTGGCACAGGCTGAAGAAGCCAAAGAACAAGAAATACATGATAAACCGGCAGTGCGCGGCAGCATTATTGCTAACATGCTGCAATCCCACGATAATCCGTTCACGCTGTATCCGTATGATACCAATTATCTGTTGTACACCTACACCAGCGATCTGAATAAAGAAGCGATCAATAGCTATAACTGGTCGGATAATGCGCGCAAAGACGAAGTAAAGTATCAGCTCAGTCTGGCGTTTCCGCTGTGGCGTGGCATTGCCGGTGAAAACTCGGTGTTGGGGGCGTCTTATACACAGCGTTCATGGTGGCAATTTTCCAACAGCGGCGAGTCCTCCCCCTTCCGTGAAACCAATTATGAACCGCAAATCTTTTTGGGGTGGGCTACCGATTATCGCTTCGGCGGTTGGACGCTGCGTGATGTTGAGGTGGGCTTGAATCACCAATCAAACGGCCGGGCGGAACCGACCTCACGCAGTTGGAACCGTGCGTATGCACGGCTGATGGCGCAAAATGGTAACTGGCAGGTGGATATCAAGCCGTGGCTGCGTTTCTCAGAGAGTGCCAACAGCGATGATAACCCGGATATCACCAAATACATGGGCTATTACCGCTTGAAGGTGGGCTTCGCTTGGGGCGACAGTATCTTTAGCGTTAATGGCCACTATAACTGGAACAGTGGTTTCGGCGGTGCCGAACTGGGCTGGAGTTATCCGATCACCAAACACGTCCGCTTCTATACCCAAGTGTTTAGCGGCTACGGCGAATCACTGATCGATTACAACTTCCGGCAGACACGGGTTGGCGTTGGTGTCATGCTTAACGATATTATGTAGTCAGGCAGTCTTATTCGCGGCGTATTGATGCGCCGTTGCATCAAAATGGGGAAGTGTGTGTCGACCGCAGCAGTGATAAATAGAGCGTTGCTAGCAGAACAGGTGTTGCGCGACACCTTTGGCTATCAGCAATTCCGACCGGGGCAACAAACGATCATCAATGCCGCTATCGGCGGGCAAGATTGCCTGGTGGTGATGCCGACCGGTGGCGGTAAATCGTTGTGCTACCAAATCCCTGCGCTAGTCATGGATGGCCTGACGCTGGTGGTTTCCCCATTAATCTCACTGATGAAAGATCAGGTCGATCAGTTGCTGGCTTACGGCGTTTCCGCCGCGTGTTACAACTCCAGCCAAACGCGTGAGCAACAGCTTGAGGTGATGGCTGGTTGTCGCAGCGGTAAGGTAAAGCTGCTGTATATCGCGCCGGAACGGCTGATGATGGACAGCTTTCTCGATCTACTCGATCACTGCCAGCCTGCGTTGCTGGCGGTTGATGAAGCGCACTGTATTTCACAATGGGGGCATGATTTCCGCCCGGAATACCGTGCACTTGGCCAACTGAAGCAACGCTTCCCCGCGATGCCGGTGATAGCGTTAACCGCGACCGCCGATGAAGCCACCCGTGGCGACATTACTCGTCTGCTGGCGCTGCACGATCCGCTGATTCAGGTCAGCAGTTTTGACCGGCCGAACATTCGCTACACGCTGGTGGAGAAGTTCAAACCGCTCGATCAGCTGTGGCGTTTTGTGCAGGATCAGCGCGGTAAGAGCGGCATTATCTACTGCAATAGCCGCGCCAAGGTGGAAGATACCTGTGCGCGTTTGCAAAGCCGAGGGTTGAGCGTGGCGGCTTATCACGCCGGGCTGGATAACGAGCGGCGTGCGCAGGTGCAGGAAGCCTTTCAACGCGACGACCTGCAAGTGGTGGTAGCCACGGTGGCGTTCGGGATGGGGATCAACAAGCCTAACGTACGCTTTGTGGTGCATTTTGATATTCCGCGCAACATCGAATCTTATTATCAGGAAACCGGCCGAGCGGGGCGAGATGGCCTGCCTGCCGAAGCCATCTTGTTATACGACCCCGCAGATATGGCCTGGTTACGTCGTTGCCTGGAAGAAAAACCGGCCGGCCAACAACTCGACATTGAACGCCATAAGCTGAACGCCATGAGTGCGTTTGCCGAGGCCCAGACCTGCCGCCGTTTAGTCTTACTCAACTATTTTGGCGAAGGAAAGCAGCAGGCCTGTGGTAACTGTGATATTTGCCTCGACCCACCCAAACGTTACGACGGTCTGGAAGATGCGCGTAAAGCGCTGTCGGCGATAGGTCGCGTTGGTCAGCGTTTCGGTATTGGTTACGTGGTTGAAGTGTTGCGCGGTGCGAATAACCAACGTATCCGCGAGTTTGGTCACGATAAGTTGCCGGTATACGGTATTGGCCGCGATCACACCACGGAACATTGGACCAGCGTGCTGCGGCAGCTGATTCATTTGGGTTTTATCACCCAGAACATTGCTATGCATTCCGCGTTGCAATTGACCGAAGCGGCGCGGCCGGTGTTACGCGGTGAGGTGCCTCTGCAGTTGGCGGTGCCGCGTATTCAGAGCCTGAAAGCGCGTGGCGGCAGTAACCAGAAAACCTACGGCGGTAATTACGACCGCAAACTGTTCGCCAAATTGCGCAAGTTACGTAAGTCTATCGCGGATGAAGAAAATATCCCGCCCTATGTGGTATTTAACGACACAACACTGTTGGAAATGGCTGAGCAGATGCCGATCAAGGCCAGTGAACTACTCAGTGTCAACGGCGTCGGGCAGCGTAAATTGGAGCGTTTTGGCGCGCCGTTTATGGCGATGATCCGCGACCATATTGATAATGATGACGAATAGACATCGCAAATGATGTGGTGACAGCGGAAGTACACGGCGATTGCGCCACTTTTGTAAGAAATTTATCGCAATACGCGCGTATGATTTTGGTGATAAAGGGCACTTTTTTCCGTGATGGACTAAGGAAAACAATCAATGACGTCGTTTACACTCAACCTTAATGAATGGTTAACGCGCGAAACGCGGTTTGCGGCATTTGCGACCGGACCATTGTTGGATTTTTGGCGACAACGTCAGGAAGGTGAGTTCAGCGGCGTTGATGGTGTGCCGATTCGTTTTGTATGCTTTCGTTCCCCACAGCATCAGCGGGTGGTGGTGATAAGCCCGGGCCGCATAGAAAGTTACGTGAAATATCCAGAAGTTGCCTACGATCTGTTTCGTTGTGGCTACGATGTGCTGATCCTAGATCATCGTGGACAAGGGCGTTCTGGGCGTCTGCTCGCCGATACGCACCGTGGTCATGTGATAAACTTTGCAGATTACGTCGACGATTTTAGCCAGTTTTACCAGCAGGAAGTCGAGCCGCGGGGTTATCGACAGCGTTTTGCTTTGGCACATTCGATGGGCGGCGCCATTCTGGCGCATTTTTTGGCGCGTCAGCCGCAGGCGTTTGATGCGGTTGCGCTGTGTGCGCCGATGTTCGGGATATTTCTACCGATGCCAGGTTGGTTGGCGAACGCCATCCTGAATTGGGCGGAGAAACGACCGAAGGTGCGTGATTACTATGCAGTGGGAACCGGCCAGTGGCGGCCGTTGCCGTTCATGGTCAACCGGTTAACCCACAGCCGCGAGCGTTATCGTCGCACGATACGCAGTTACGCCGACTACCCTGAGCTGAGGGTTGGTGGGCCAACTTATCACTGGGTGCGGGAAAGTCTTCACGCGGGGCAACAAGTCATTGCCGACGCGGCGACGATCGCCACGCCTATTTTATTATTGCAGGCCAGTGAGGATCGGGTTATCGACAACCGGGCTCATCAGGCTTTTTGTCAGGCACTGTCCGCTGCGGGGAACCCGTGTGAAGGGGGAGAACCGCAGATAATCAAAGGCGCCCGCCATGAGATCCTGTTTGAGCGGGACGCGATGCGCGCCGAAGCATTGAACGCAATCCTGCGCTTCTTTGCTCAACATTTAGGTGGTGACGCTACCGCCGACCACACCATTAGAGGTTAGAACATATCGCTATGTATCACGTCGTTGCTTCCGATTTAGATGGCACGCTGCTATCTCCCGACCATACGCTGTCGCCTTACGCGAAAGAAACACTCCAATTGTTGACTCAGCGTGGTATTCACTTTGTTTTTGCCACCGGCCGCCACCATATTGATGTTTCGCAGATCCGCGACAACCTCGACATCAGCGCGTTTATGATCACCTCCAACGGTGCGCGGGTGCATAACACCGATGGCGAATTAATTTTTAGTCATAATCTGGACAGCGATATCGCGCGTGATTTATACGGCATAAAATTTAACGATCCGCACATCACCACCAACGTTTATCGTAACGACGACTGGTTTATCGATCGTGAAAGCCCGGAGCAGAAAGAATTTTTCCGCGAGTCCGTATTTAAATATCAGCTGTTTGAGCCGGGTATGTTGGACACCGATGGCGTGTGTAAGGTGTACTTTACCTGCGACGACCATGAAAAACTGTTGTCGCTGGAAGAGGCTATCAACGCGCATTGGGGTGACCGCGTCAACGTCAGCTTCTCATTCCCAACCTGCCTGGAAGTCATGGCGGGTGGCGTGTCCAAGGGCCATGCGTTGGAAGAGGTGGCGAAAATAATGGGCTATTCGCTGAAAGAATGCATCGCATTCGGCGACGGGATGAACGATCTGGAAATGCTGTCGATGGCCGGTAAGGGCTGCATCATGCGTGATGCGCACCAACGCCTGAAAGATAAACTTCCACAACGTGAAGTGATTGGTTCCAATATCGACGACGCTGTGCCGCACTATTTGCGCCAGATGTTTTTATCCTGAAATCGATGACAAAGTAATAGGGGCGAACGGGTTCGCCCCTGACGTTTTTTATTGATGCTGCCCCTGTTTTTGCAGGAATTGCACGCCCTTATCCGGGAAGTCGGTGAACACGCCGTCTACGCCAGCCTGGTTGTAAATCACGTCATAGAGTTGATTGACATCGGTCACGTAGGTTGGCAATGCATCTGCGCGGATGGTATAGGGATGTACCGCCATTTTATTGGCATGCGCGTCTTTTACCATCTCGGTCAATACAATGTGGTTTGGCTTAGATTTATCGGCATCGACCAGCATGTGATAGTCAGGGCCGATACCGTCAGCATATTGGGCGATTTGCTTCATGGCGCCCGGTTTGAACATCCAATCATAGTCATAGTTCACCCACTTGCCGTCGGCTTTTTGCTCGTAGGTTTCGTTCCAGTCGGTGTAGGCAATCAACTGAACCAATTTCAGGTTCATACCCAGCTTAGGTTGTAACTCGTTTTTGATGCGCTTGAGTTCATTGGCATCAAAGCACTGCAAATAAACGTTGTCGTTCTTGCCGGTGTAACCGTATTGCTTCAGCACCGCCAGCACTTTGCTGGAGATGTCTTTGCCTTCCTGCTGATGGAACCACGGTGCTTTAATTTCTGGATAAATGCCGATGTTCTTGCCTGTGGAGTGATTCAGGCCTTGCACAAACTCAATTTCTTCCTGAAAGGTGTGTACGCGGAAGTCAGATTTCCCCATTGGGAAACGCCCCGGATAGCTCTGTACTTGCTTGCCGTCTTTAATATCAAACCCTTCGCTGAACTTTAACGATTTGATTTCCGCCAAGGTAAAGTCGATCGCGTAGTAACGGCCATCTTTACGCGCCCGGTTAGGGAAACGTTCGGCAACGTCGGTCACGCGATCGAGATAGTGATCGTGCAATACCACTAACTCGTCATCTTTGGTCATCACCAGATCTTGCTCTAGAAAATCAGCACCCTGAGCATAAGCCATGGCCTTGGTGGGCAATGAGTGTTCCGGCAGATAGCCGCTGGCACCACGGTGAGCAATGACCACTTTATTGGCGGCCTGCGCGATGCTGGTGAGTGAGGAGGCTAAAATAATGCCGGCCAGCAGGGCTTTGACATGAGTTCGCATAGTTTTCTCCATGAGGGAGCGGGGAATAAAAAGGCCGCAAAGCGGCCTTTCAGACCGCTGACAAAGTCTGTTATTAGGGAAAGCGTACCGAAGGGGTCGTAGCGGCTTGCCGCCGGAGCACCCCTTGGTGCGCTAAGCCCGGGTATCTCGGGTTCAAAGGCAACGTTGTCATCAACTTCAAAGGCCGCATAGCGGCCTGCGTCAGTTTTGCGCGGATTAACCGCGTTTGGCGGCGATTTCCGCGTGGTGTTTCTTCTCGCTGATCATGGTCAGCAGCAGCAGGATAACGGCGCCGATGCTGCCGCCAATCATCACCATGAAGCCACCGTCCCAACCGAAGAAGTCCACGGTGTAACCCACAACGGCGCTGGCCGCGACTGAACCGCCCAGGTAACCGAACAGGCCGGTAAAGCCAGCGGCGGTGCCAGCAGCTTTCTTCGGTGCCAGTTCCAGCGCGTGCAAGCCGATCAGCATCACCGGGCCGTAGATCAAGAAACCGATGGTGATCATACAGGCCATATCAATACCGGGGTTGCCGACCGGGTTTAGCCAATAAACGATGGTAGCGATGGTAACCAGCGTCATGAAGAATACGCCGGTGGCGCCACGGTTGCCTTTGAACACTTTATCCGACATCCAACCGCACAGCAGCGTACCCGGGATACCCGCGTATTCGTACAGGAAGTAAGCCCAAGAGGATTTATCCAGTGCGAAGTGTTTCACTTCTTTCAGGTAGGTCGGTGACCAGTCGAGAATGCCGTAACGCAGCAGGTAAACAAACACGTTAGCGACGGCGATGTACCACAGCAGTTTATTCGGCAGAATATATTGCATGAAGATCTGTTTAGCGGTCAGTTCTTCTTCTGCTTTTTCTGAATAGTCATCCGGATAGTCGTTTTTATACTCTTCGATCGGCGGTAAACCACAGGATTGTGGGGTATCGCGCATCAGAGCGAAGGCTATCAGCGCCACCAGAATGGCACCGAAAGCGGGCATGTACAGCGCCGCATGCCAGTCGTTGAACCAAGCCATACCCAGCAAGAACAGTAACGGAGGCAAACCGCCGCCGACGTTATGAGCACAGTTCCATATCGAAACGATACCGCCACGCTCTTTTTGCGACCACCAGTGCACCATGGTGCGCCCGCACGGTGGCCAACCCATCCCCTGGAACCAGCCGCATAGGAATAACAGTACGAACATCACGGCGATGCTAGAGGTTGCCCACGGCACGAAACCCATGAACAGCATGACGGCGGCGGCCAGAATCAGGCCCGCAGGCAAAAATACCCGGGGGTTGGAACGGTCAGAAACCGAACCCATGATAAATTTCGAAAATCCATAGGCGATGGATATGCCCGACAGCGCGAAACCCAGATCGCCACGGCTAAAACCTTGGTCGATCAGATAAGGCATCGCCAGCGTGAAGTTTTTACGGACCAGATAGTAAGCGGCGTAGCCGAAGAAAATCCCCATAAAAATTTGCCAGCGCAATTTCCGGTAGAGCGGATCTACCTTATCGAGCGGCACACGGGAAGTGTGTGCAGCTGGCTTAAAAATACTCAACATGAGCGCCTCCGATGGCTTTATCAGTATTACATCCTCAGAGGATCAGTCTCTGGTGATGATTGTGCGGATATCGATGTGTCGTTTTTTGTTCCATAACGAGCGCCATGCTAGTCAAAACCCCTGGTTGGCTGTGTGATGCATCGCGCATTTGTTACACTTTTATGAAACTGCGGCGAATTTTGAGCGATTCGTTAACGTTATGAAATAGAGAAAGGCAAAAAAGTCGTGATATTGATCACAATCATGGTTTTTTATGGACATTTTTCTTTCGTTTTAGGTTCGTTATTGTTCCTTATCAAACAAAAACCGCACTAACTGTGGCTCAATTCCTCCATAATCAGCGATTTTGGGGGTGTGATGAGCAACAATTCACCGGCTAACGAAACGGATGTGATCATTATTGGCGGTGGGGCGACCGGCGCGGGCATTGCCCGTGACTGCGCGCGTCGTGGTCTACGTTGCATTTTGCTGGAGCGACACGATATTGCTACCGGTGCGACGGGGCGCAACCACGGTTTACTGCACAGCGGCGCGCGTTATGCGGTGACGGATAGCGAATCGGCACGGGAATGTATTGAGGAGAACCGCATTCTCAAGCGCATCGCTCACCACTGTATTGAGCGCAGTGACGGCCTGTTCATCACGTTGCCACAGGATTCGTTCGACTATCAGCAACAGTTTATTGCCGCATGCCAGCGGGCGGGGATTGACGCCGAGGCTATCGATCCGCAGCAGGCTTTACGGCTAGAACCCGCCGCTAACCCGGCGTTGATTGGCGCGGTGAGAGTCCCGGATGGCACCGTCGATCCCTTCCGCCTGACGGCGGCCAATATGTTGGATGCGCGCGAACATGGTGCGCAGATTCTGACCTACCACCAGGTCATCGGTTTGCTGAGGAATGGCGATCGCGTCAGGGGCGTGCGCGTTTACGACCATCAGAGCGGCCAGCAGTACGAGATTCACGCTGAGGTGGTGGTCAATGCGGCCGGTATTTGGGGCCAGCAAATCGCGGAATATGCCGACTTACGTATCCGTATGTTCCCGGCGAAGGGGGCATTGTTGATCTTGGGGCATCGCATCAACAACATGGTGATCAATCGCTGCCGCAAGCCCGCGGATGCCGACATTTTAGTGCCGGGCGATACCATTTCGCTGATTGGCACCACCTCAACGCACATCGATTATGACCAGATTGACGACATGCGGGTGACGCCGCAGGAAGTGGATATTCTGATCCGCGAGGGGTCACTGTTGGCACCGTCACTGGCACAAACCCGTATCTTGCGAGCCTATGCCGGGGTGCGGCCGTTGGTCGCCAGCGATGACGATCCATCAGGCCGTAACGTGAGCCGCGGCATTGTATTGCTCGATCACGCCGCGCGTGACGGACTGGAAGGGTTTATTACCATAACCGGTGGCAAACTGATGACCTACCGGCTGATGGCGCAATGGGCGACGGACAACGTATGCGAAAAGTTAGGTATCGACAGCCCTTGTACCACCGCGCAGGAAGCGCTGCCCGGCTCACGTCAGTCGGCCGAGGAAACCGCGCGCAGCGTGGTGTCATTGCCCGCCAGCATTCGTGGCTCGGCGATTTACCGGCATGGCGACCGCGCGAGCCAGGTGCCTGCTGGCGATCGGTTGGATAACAGTCTGGTCTGCGAGTGTGAAGCGGTCACGGCCGGTGAAGTGCGTTACGCGGTCAATTCATTGACGGTGAATAATTTGGTCGACCTGCGGCGTCGCACTCGGGTTGGGATGGGCACCTGTCAGGGCGAGCTGTGCGCCTGCCGCGCGGCCGGGTTGCTGAGCCGCTTTAACGTCACCACGCCGCAGCAATCCATCAGCCAGCTTTCCCATTTTCTTAATGAACGCTGGAAAGGCGTGCGCCCCATAGCCTGGGGAGATGCACTGCGCGAAAGCGAATTTACCAGTTGGGTTTATCAAGGGCTATGCGGTTTAGACGATCGTGGCGATCGCGCACAGGAGGCAGACGATGCAATTTGATGTAGTGATCATCGGCGCAGGATTAGCCGGTTTAAGCTGCGCCGTTCGGTTGGCCGAATTGGGCAAGCGTTGCGCCGTGGTCAGTTCAGGCCAAAGTGCGCTGTATTTTTCGTCGGGATCGTTAGATTTGCTGTCGCATTTACCGGACGGTTCGCCGGTTGCCGCGCCGTTAGACGCCTTGACGACGCTGGCACAACAGGCACCGCAGCATCCGTACAGTTTGATGGGGGCAACGCAGGTTGCCATGTTGGCGGGGGAAGCTGAACAACTGTTGCAACGTTGCGGTCTGCCGTTACAAGGCGACCGCCGCAACAATCATCTGCGTATCACCCCGCTGGGCACACGCCGTGCCACCTGGCTTAGCCCGCAGGCGATTCCTACCACGCCGCTTGGCGGCGCGTTACCGTGGCATAAGATTGCGGTAATCGGTATCGAAGGTTTTCTCGACTTTCAGCCGCAGATGGCAGCCAGTTCGCTGGAACAGCAGGGCGTTAGCGCGACGGTGGGGTATTTACACCTGCCAGCCTTGGATCGGTTGCGTAATAATCCTAGCGAATTCCGTGCGGTGAATATCGCCCGAGTGTTGGATTTACCGGCACAGGCGGCGGCATTGGCTGATGAGCTACAGCGGCTGGCTGGGGACGCGCAGGCTATTTTCCTGCCGGCCTGTTTAGGGTTGGAAGACGATCGGCCGTTGGCTATGTTGCAGCAGGCACTGGGCAAACCGGTTTGTCTACTGCCGACTTTGCCGCCCTCGGTGCTGGGCATGCGTTTGCATCAGGCTCTGCGCCAACGCTTACAGCAGCTTGGCGGCGTATTGATGCCGGGTGACCGTGTGCTGCGCGCCGAGATTACCGAGCGGCGCGTTACCGCCCTGTTTACGCGTAACCATACCGATATTCCGCTGCGAGCGCCGCAGGTGGTGTTAGCCAGCGGCAGTTTCTTCAGTAACGGGTTGGTGGCTGAGTTCGACTGCATACGCGAACCGGTATTTGGTCTGGACGTCTTTAGCCAGGCCGACCGTGCCGATTGGAGCCACCGCGATCTGTTTGCGCCGCAGCCTTATTTGCAATTTGGCGTGCGTACCACGGCGCAGTTGCGTGCGATGCGTCAGGGGGAGGCGTTGGAAAACCTTTATGCGATTGGCGCGGTGGCGGGGGGTTATGATCCGTTGCAGCAAGGCTGTGGCGCAGGCGTGTCATTGTTAAGTGCGCTGTATGTCGCGCAGCACATCGCCGAGCAGGGAGAATCTGCATGAGCCTGTTAAAAGACAACAGTTTTGAGAATTGCATCAAATGCACCGTCTGTACCACGTATTGCCCGGTGGCGAAGGTAAACCCATTGTACCCGGGGCCGAAGCAGGCGGGGCCTGACGGTGAGCGGTTGCGGTTGAAAGATCCGGCGTTGTATGACGAGGCGTTGAAATACTGTACTAACTGTAAACGGTGTGAAGTTGCGTGCCCGTCCGAGGTAAAAATCGGCGATATTATCCAGCGCGCCCGTGCCAGCTTCAGCCAAAGTAAGCCGACGCTGCGTGATGCTATTCTCAGCCATACCGACATCATGGGATCGCTGTCGTCGCCCTTTGCCCCGATCGTCAACGTCACCACCGGTTTAAAGCCGGTACGTAAATTGTTAGATAAAGCGTTAAAAATCGACCATCGTCGGGCATTACCTAAATATTCGTTCGGTACATTCCGCCGCTGGTATCGCCAACAGGCACAGCAGCAGGCACGCTTTACGCAACAGGTGGCGTTTTTCCACGGGTGTTTTGTTAATTACAACCATCCGCAGTTAGGAAAGGATTTAATCAAGGTTTTCAACGCGATGAATATCGGCGTACAACTGCTGAAACGCGAAAAATGCTGTGGCGTACCGCTGATTGCCAATGGTTTTATCGAACAGGCGAAAAAGCAGGCGAAGGTGAATGCAGCATCATTACACCATACCGTACTGGAGCAGGGCATTCCGGTGGTCGCCACCTCTTCAAGCTGCACGTTTACCTTACGCGATGAGTATCCACATCTGCTGGAGATCGACACCTCAGCGGTACGCGAGCGGGTTGAACTGGCGACGCGTTATCTTTACCGCTTGCTGAGCGAGGGGCGTAAGCTACCGTTGAAACACACGCCGTTGCGCGTGGCTTACCATACGCCGTGCCACATGGAGAAAATGGGGTGGACGGCCTACACCCTGGAATTATTACGACAGATTCCCGGTGTCGAGCTGGTGGTGTTGGAGTCGCAATGCTGCGGTATTGCCGGTACTTATGGATTTAAGTCAGAGAACTATGAAACGTCGCAAGGGATTGGCGAGTCGTTGTTTCGCCAGATTGAGCAAAGTGGAGTGGATGTCGTGGTAACCGACTGTGAAACCTGTAAATGGCAAATTGAGATGTCGACCAGCAAGCGTTGTGAGCATCCGATCACATTGCTGGCACAGGCGCTGCAATAAACCGACTCTTGGCGCCGTGGTTGTCGTTGGGGCCGAACGGTTCGGCCCCTATGTTGATCGAAGTGTCATGCCGCAGGGCGTTACCGCGGCCGCCACTTGATAATTATGGCTTTAGCTTCAGAGTGTTAATGATACTTTCTGATTCACTTTGTGCTTGTTGTTGGTTATCGGCAGGCAGTGTCACTTGAAGGGTGAGCAGATGATTATCTAGCGTCCCGATCAGCACCGAAGAATAGGCTTTTTGGCCACCGCTGGTGATAATGCTGTCTAGCTGACGCAGCGGGATACCGTCCACCTCGATAGCTTTGTTGGTTACCACTTGCAGGTTGGCATCGCGTGAGCGTTGTTTTTCTTCCAGGCGCGCCGTCAGCGTTTCCGGGCTGTCCGCCGTTTTATCACCCAGAATCACGATCACCGCCCGCTGGCCGGTGGTATCGGCATAAACATGCATGTTATTGGCTTGATTGCCCAATTTACCGCTCTGATCGACCATGCCGCTCGGCAGAGTAAATGCCAGTTTACCGTCCAGTAAATTGACCTGTTGTCCAGCGGCGGTGTGAGTGGCCGCGTCGTCGGTTGGGGCATGAGTATCTTGAGCATCGCCGTCACAAGCGGCCAGGCCGAGGACTAACAGGCTGATACCCATCAATTTTGCTACTTTACGCATTGGGCTTCCTTATTCCTTCAGGTAGATGTGTTCTGCCCGATCGCAACGTATTATGCGTTGAAATGCAAGGCAGATATTGTCACACGTTTTTTTCAAGTAATAGTCGATAATCAGCGACTTCGCCGCTCTTTTCTAGTCCAACAATCTGATAACCGTTACCGATCAGTAGCATCAGCATACTACGAAATTGATTACGGGTTTTTACGCTTAGCCGTCGATAGCCCCGTTGCTGTACCCAACGCTCTTGTTCCACTAGTAATGCTAGTGCTACGCCGTGGCGACGAAAATCCGGCAGCACGCCGCCTAGCCAGCTATAGAAGCTATCTGGTTGCGTTTGATAACCGAGTTTAAAACCGATGGGTTGGCCGTTAAATTCGGCGATAAGTGAGCAGGCCGGCGCTTCGCCGAGGCGTCGTTGCATATCGCTCAGTGAATACCGGCCAGCGAATTCGGGGATGTGCTGATAGAGCCGCTGAATTTCTGCCAGTGTGGCATGGCGAATGGTTACCGTCATGGTGGCCTCCGTATTGCGCAGACCACCATGATAACGGACTGGGCAGATTAACTCAGTTGCAGCGAAGCGTTCTGATGACGATTAGCCAGACGCTTGAGTAACATGTTCAGCAACACGCCATACATCGGTAGGAAGAATATCAGGCAGATCAGCACCTTGAAGGTATAATCCACGAGCGCTATTTCTACCCAGTTGGCGGCCATGAAGGGGTCGCTGCTTTTGTAGAATGCGATAAAGAAGAATGACAACGTATCGCTGATATTGCCGAGGAACATGGCGGCGGCGGGCGCGACCCACCAGGCACTGCGTTGGCGCAAACGGTTAAAGACGTGAACATCCAGAATTTGGCCGAGGACATAGGCCATAAAGCTGGCCACGGCGATACGTGCTACAAACAAATTAAACTGGCTCAGTGCGGCAAACCCTTGCCATTCACCTTGATAGGTTACGGTCGATATCACGTAAGAGATAAACAGCGCGGGCACCATCACCGAGAGAATAATTCGTCGGGCAAGCGGTGCGCCAAAAATACGCACGGTGAGATCGGTCGCCAGGAAGATAAACGGGAAAGTGAATGCGCCCCAGGTGGTGTGGAAGCCAAAAATGGTAATCGGCAACTGCACCAGATAGTTACTGGAGGTAATAATAAGAATATGAAATAGCGAAAGCCATACCAGCGCGGTCAGGCGCTGCTGAGAAGTAAAAGCGTACATAACTGACCTTTTTGAAAAATGGGGTGAGGGAACCCATACTTTTCATAGCGACGATCGCTAAAGAAGAGTATATGACGAAAAATTTCTGCGCGGCCGCATGATACGCGTTTGCGCAACCAATGCAACGAAATAAATGGTTAAAAGACACGCAAACGTTAACGTGCCTTGCGCAGAAAAACTACCGGCGTAAACTACGCGGTTATCAGATCTGGCGAGCGTTCGCCGATCGTTATTGATCGAGATAAATTGCATGACTGACATTTTTTCCCAGGCTGACCAAACGTTGGATGCGTTGGGCCTACGTTGCCCTGAACCGGTGATGATGGTGCGCAAAACCGTACGCCATATGGATAACGGCGCAACGCTGTTGATTATTGCTGACGATCCAGCCACCACCCGTGACATTCCCGGTTTTTGTCGTTTTATGGAGCATACGCTGGTGGCGCAGGAAACCGAGCGTGCGCCATACCGTTATTTGTTACGCAAAGGTGTCGAGAACCCATAACCACGACGCGAGTGCCCGATCAGTGCGGTTTTTTCTGCCGTTGCCGGGCGTCTTCGGTTTGCGCGTGCTGGGCCAACGCGTGGAAATCCCTTAGCGTGTAGTAATGCACCGGCATGGGCAGGTGGCGCATGGATTTCCCCGGCCACAGTTGCAGTTCGCCTAAGGTCTGTAACCTCAGGCCATTGACCTGCTGCGGCAGCATTAATCGCTGCGGCGCGGTACGTTCAAAAGGCGGCTGCATAGGCAGGCGATTGTCGCCGGTCTCGTAATCACGCTTTAGCACCAGAAACTTCTCTGGCACCCGACGATGGCTGTTCCACCAGTCACCGTCGATACCGGCAAATTGCTGTTGTGTTTCGTCGATTGACACGGCACCGAGCTGCGCCAGCGCGTCGGGCAGCAGGCTTTCCATCGCCGTATTGTAAGCGCCGATCGACACCGCCTGGCCTTGCAAGATGGCATCAATCGCCAGTCGCGCGCCCAACAGATTGGAATAGAGATCTTCCGGTGAGAATGCCGACACTTCTTCAGAGAACCCCGGTACGGATTGATAACCGTACCACTGCGCAATTTCATGCCAGGCTGCCATTTGGAAGGCCAACTCTCCGGCCAAATAGGCGGCCAGCGTGTAGCGTTGTGCGGCATCATGCGGTGGCGTGAAGGCGTTGAGTTGGATGCGCCGCTGCGCCAGTTCTGCGCTTAAGTCCAGGTACCAGTCTTGGCCGAGCCTCGGTAAGATTTGGCTGAATAAAAACAGTGTGTTGTCAGCGGTATCGCGAACATGGGCGACATCGATAAATCCACCGCGCCGGGTGTACAGCAACCCGACCTGCTCTCTGCTCAGGCCTAGCAAATTGTTAATGGCACCCAATGCGCTGTCGTTATATTGATGGATGCCCAGTTTATCCGCGTCGACGACGTTGCCTAATTGATAGAACGGTATCGGTATGCCCAGCGCTTGTACCTTAAGATTAAAACCAAATGCGCAACAGGGACGCAGCCCATCCGGTGGCGACAGCCCACTGACCACCGGCCAGTTGATGCGCGTTTCACGCGTGGGTTGCGCGGTGAGGAGCGTTTCGGGCGTTTGGACGGCCTGCACCGCCGCTGTGAAAAAGGTAAATAGCAGCGCGATAAAACGCATCAAAAAGCTTCCCCTACCTGAAAATAAAACCCGGTGCTCTTTTGGCCAAAGCCCAAGTCGAGGCGAACATTGACACGCGGTTTAAACTCAAAACGATAACCGATACCGGCGGTGGGCAACCAGTGCCCCTGACCCAGCTCGCTGGCCGTATGGCTGAGGGTCCCCGCACCCGCCCATAACACATAACCATGCCGCCAGTTGAGCTGATGACGGTATTCAAGCTGGCCGCTGAGTACGTTATGGTCGCGATAGCGGCCTTCATAATAGCCACGCATACGGTTGTCGTTGCCCAATTCTGACAGGCGATCCCACGGCACGTTACCGTGCGCCAAGCGGCTATACAGATCCAGTGCCAGTACGCTTTTGGCACTGAGGCTGTGGTAGGTGTCAAATTGGGCTTCTAGGGTATCAAAACGGCTGTCGCTGCCCAATGCCGGTGCAAAATGCGTGTAGCCCAGATTAAGATAGCGCCCGTGGCGGGCGTTAGAGACAAAATCCCGCGTATCGTAGCTAAAGTTCACGCTGGCACCTGAGCTGATTGATGACGGGCCCGCGGATTCGGCGTTAAACAGGCTGTGGTCGTGGCCGTCCGGATCGTCTGCATGCGTTGAGGTAATATCCCAACCGAAGCCGAGATAGGACGCGGGGGCGACGCGATACATCAATACCGGGGCGAGATGCAGTGACTGCTGCGTGTATTTTTCTTTATTACCATCGTGCCAGCCAGCCTGATAACCGCTGCCCCAATAATAGGTCGGCATGTTATTGAGCGAGCCGGTAGCAAAAAAGCGCCATTGGTCATTGGCAAAAAAACTGTAGTTTTCCACGCTGACGCCAAACGCGCCGGTTGAACTGAAAAAACCTTTCAATGCCAAGGTGGAGTTTTGGCTGACGGTATCGCTGTCATCCGGGCGATACATACCCACCACCGCCGTACCGATGCCTAAGCCAAGCTCTGGGGTATAAAAGGGGCCAGGCAATACGCCCCAGTCGATGGTTTTACTGCTGTCGAATTGGTTGTCTGCGCCCAGAGAGCTGAGCATTTCATCTACCTGCTGGCGGGTAAGCAGCCCCGCATGCGCTGACGGCACTATCAACATGGCCACCGTCAGCCAACCGAGTGTTCGTGTCATTAGAAGCGGTATTCACCGGAAACGAAAAAGCTATTGCGTTCACTGAAGCCAAATTCGGTCAGAATATTGAAGTTCTTGGTCAGTTCGTATTGCGTGCCCAAGAGCACGTTCCACGGCGATTGCAGATGTTGTTTCACGTCGAAGCGGCCTTCACCTTTTTGATTGGCGATGGCGATCAGCGGTTGCAGTGCGGCTGGCATGCGTAGGTCAGACAAGCTGCCCCTGAACTCTTGCTGTACGTCTTGATACATACTGCCTACCCACACATTCAGGTTGGTGCGACCGGTGATGCCCGGCACCTGAAAACGGTAGCCCACGCGCGGGGAGACGGTTAAGGCCGCGATCTGGCCGTCGAGAATATCGAAACTGGTGCGGGTGTAATTGGTATCAACTAAGGCAAACCAGTTGTCGTAGCCACCGGCGAGCGTGAAGCCAGCGCCATAAGTGGTGCCTTTGAAGTCCAGTTGGAAATCCAGATCTTTAAGTTGGCCACTTTGGTTCATGCCGTGCACGGCAGAGGCGATGATGC
Organism: Serratia sp. NPDC078593; assembly: GCF_050268245.1. Classification (NCBI taxonomy): domain Bacteria; kingdom Pseudomonadati; phylum Pseudomonadota; class Gammaproteobacteria; order Enterobacterales; family Yersiniaceae; genus Serratia; species Serratia sp. NPDC078593. The sequence continues at coordinate 294,615 of NZ_JBNNGK010000004.1, forward strand.
GATCCAAAATATGCGTCATGCCTTTGTATTGAGACGGATCGGCATCGACGGAAACCTGTGATAGCGAGCTACCCTTGGTATAGCCGACCACACCGTAGACATTAAGAAAGGGGAATAACCAGCCATCCAGACGCAGGGTTTCGGTTTCGCTTTTCTCGCGGGTTTTACCCACGTCGATCTTGAACAGATCGGAAGGAATAGCATGGCTGCCGACGGCTAATCCGCTAAAGCCAATGCTGTCGACATTAATATTTTGCCGCATATTCATATAGCCGACATTGATGCCAAACGGCTCGGGTAGCGTGTAGCCCAATGCGCGTGCTTCATCACCCCAAATCGGCAAAACGCGGTGTTCGGTTTTTGGCTGGATTGAGGGCGTGCTGTGGCTGACAACCGGTTGCACGCCTTGAGTAAACAATGGGCGTTCAGCCCGATCGATTAATTGTGCGGTGCTGTCGGCGTCTGATTGTTGTGATAAAGCCAAAGAGGAGTAGAGCAGCGTAGGGACGATTGATAGCGTTTTATAATTAAAAAGTTTCATTTTCAATCTCTTGGCATATAAGTGCGGGCAAGCGAACGAACCCGTAATGCAAGTGCGCGAGAATATAATAAAACCTTACTTTCAATGTCACATTAAATGCGCCATACCGGCACTTTTCCTGATGGTGCCGGTATGGCGGTAGATTGTGCTAGAACCGATTCTTTAACAACCGCAAGGCGTTGAGCGTGACCAGAGCGGTAGCGCCGGAATCTGCCAGCACCGCTAACCATAGCCCGGTCAGCCCCAGCAGCGTGGTGATCAGGAAAATCCCTTTTAACCCCAGCGCAATGGTAATGTTCTGGCGGATATTGGCGTGGGTTGCGCGTGAAATACGGATCATCTCTGCGATGCCCCGTAGCCGGTTATGGGTGAGTGCCGCGTCTGCGGTTTCCAGTGCGACGTCGGTGCCGCTGCCCATGGCAATACCGATGCTGGAGGCTTTCATCGCTGGGGCGTCGTTGATGCCGTCACCGATCATCGCCGTCGTGTGCGATTGGCTCAACGCCGTTATCGCACTGACTTTGTCTTCCGGCAGTAACCCGGCACGATAATCCAGCCCCAGTTCAGCGGCGATAGCCGCCGCGGCGCGCGGATTATCACCGGTTAACATCACGCCGTTGATACCCAATTGCTGTAGTGCGGCGATAGCCTGTTTGGCGTCGCTGCGCAGGGTGTCGCGCAGTGCCAATAAGCCCTGCGGAATGCCGTCGATCAGCACCACCACGGCGGTTTTACCGGCGTTTTCCAGTTGATCTACCTGCTGTTGCCACGGGGCAGTCAGGGGGCCGCCGATCAATTTAGCCGGGGCGCTAATCAACACCGTTTTTCCGTCGATCACGCCTTCAACACCGATCCCGGCTAATGCGCGGCGGCCGGTCGCGGGTGGCAGGCGGTTTCCGTTTTCCTCGGCGCGGGTAACAATCGCTTGTGCAAGCGGATGATGCGAACCGGTTTCAACCGCTGCCGCTAAGGTAAGTAACTGCTGTTTGCTGAGATCGCCAATCGGCAGCACGTCGGTGACTCTGGGTTTTCCTTCGGTCAGCGTACCTGTTTTGTCGAAGGCGATGGTTTTCACTTGCCCCAACAGTTCCAATGCTGCGCCGCCCTTAATCAGCGCGCCGCGCCGGGTGGCGGCTGCCAGACCGGAGGTGATCGCCGCTGGGGTGGAAATCACCAGTGCGCAGGGACAACCGATCAGCAGCAGCGTTAAGCCGCGATAAATCCACGTTTCCCACGGTTGTGCGAACAACAGCGGGGGCGTCAGAATCACGGCGATCGCCAATAGCATGATGGCGGGCGTGTAATAGCGGCTAAAACGATCGAGAAAACGTTCGATCGGGGCACGTCGTTCCTCTGCCTCTTCAATCAGTTGTAAGATACGATCGATGGCATTCTGACCCGGTTCAGACATCACTTTCATCTGAACTGCCTGATCAACCGACAGACTCCCCGCCGCCACTTTTTCCCCTTGTCGCCGCTCGACCGGCACTGATTCACCGGTTAATGCACTTTCATCGAAACTGGCGAAGGCATCGATCAGTTCGGCATCGGTGGGTAGACGCGCACCGGGGGCGATTTCTATGATATCCCCAGGACGCAGGCTGGCGACCGGAACACGCTGGCGCTGTTTGCCGCTGATCCGTAACGCATCTTCCGGTACCAGTTCCATCAGGGCCGTAATGCCACGCCGCGCGCGGCTAGCGGCGTAAGACTCAAGCAGTTCGCCGACCATAAACAGCAGCAGTACCATCGCCGCTTCAGCGGTGGCGTCGATAAACAGTGCGCCGATCGCCGCGACGCTCATTAGGGTTTCGATGGCGAATGGCGTCCCTGAACGAATCAACCGAACGGCTTTGCTGGCAATCGGCACCAGCCCGACCAGCGTGGTGGCGATAAACGCGATGTGACCCAGCGGTTGATTCACCGTGTTCAATGCCCAACTGATTATCATCAGCGTGGTCATGAGCAACAATGGGCCGTATTCACTAAAACGGGAAGTGCGCGTCTGTTGTGGCTTGGCCTGACTGCCGATACCGAGCAGGGTAAAACCGGCCTGAGAAACGGCGTCCTGTACGCGTTGGCTAATATCGCTTTGCGCATCTACCACCAGTTTCTCGGTGGCGAACAGTACGCGGGCGTTATCTACGCCAGGAATGGCGATGACGGCATTTTCTATTTTACGTGCGCAGCTAGGGCAATCCATGCCGTGCACTTTCCAACTAAAACGCTGGCCACCGGAAGGGGGAGCGGTGACTACACTATCGCTTTCCTCATCGGGTTCGGTTTCGCCACTACAACAGCGGGTGCTTTGGCAGGATTGATGACTCGGTGTGGTCTCCGGTGCGTCTGCCGCTGCGGATTGCCCACTACAGCCGTGCTGGCTCTTGGCGTGGCTGTGGCCACAGCAGCCTTTATTCTCGGCGTGGTTATGTTCTTGGTGCGGTTGATGAGTCTGCATAACGCCCCCTTCGGCAGTTAATCATGGTTACTTTGCAGACTTTACACCTTGGAGTTAACTCCAGAGTCAAGCAAGAGGACGAGAAACGTACCCTCAACAAGGGATGCTTAATCACGACATCGTTATGAGGTTTACGCGAGATAGCGCGTTCGACCGCGCGCGCCCTCATGAACCGAAAGCCGCGCCGAAAGTGCGGAATACACAATACCCACTTCGTGATCATGCTCACATTGGCAGAAAATTTACTTTAGTCAGTTAATAATAAAGCGTTATTAACTTATTACGCTTTAGCAAAACTCATCATTTTACAGAAAAGTGCCAGCATGATTATCTTGATTCGTCAGTCGGCATGGTTATTGGGTTTTGTTGCCAACTTATTGGCAATGGTGTGGGTTATATTTGTAAATAGTGAAAATGACCAGCATAAAAAACCTTCGATAACGATATAAAAAGTTATTTATTTTATGTGGTGTTTTATTGTACTGCCTATACTTGAAAACGATTACCATTTGGGATGGTGATCTTATTTACTGATTATTATGCATTAATTTCGTCTTTATCACTGCCATTACTGGCACAGAAGCGCCTTCCTCATCTGCCATAGCCAAAATACTGTGACTGAAAGGGAGGTTATGTCTATCTATTTGATCGTTAACGATCAAATAATGAGTGGAATCGAACCAATGCAATCGACTAAAAAGGCAATAGAAATTACTGAATCTAACCTTGCAGCGGCTACTACTGGCTACGATGCAGTTGAAGATTTACTGAGTTATCATCAGCGTGGTAATGGTATTCAGGTTAATGGCAAAGATTCATTTACCACCGAAGAAGCCGGCCTTTATATCACTCGCTCGAACCAAACTTGGAATGGTAAAGGCGTTTTCGATACGCCGGTGGAATTGACCTTTTCTTTCCCGGACTACAACTTCTATTCTTCTAACGCCGCTGGCGATCGTGGACTGAGCAAGTTCAGTGCGGAACAGCAGCAGCAGGCGAAGCTTTCGCTACAGTCGTGGGCTGACGTTGCCAACATTACCTTCACCGAAGTTTCTGGCAACCAAAACGCCGATCTGACCTTTGGTAACTACAGCCAAGATCAGTACGGCCGTACGGATTATTACACTCAAGCTTATGCTTGGTTGCCGGGGTCGGGTAATGTGTCTGGGCAATCTTGGTACAACATTAATCAATCCAACATTCAGCATCCCGCTTCCGAAGACTACGGCCGGCAAACATTTACGCACGAAATTGGCCATGCGCTGGGGTTAAGTCACCCAGGTGATTACAACGCGGGTCAAGGCAATCCGACTTACCGAGATGCCAGTTATGCGGAAGACACCCGTATGTTCAGCCTGATGAGCTACTGGAGTGAAACCAATACCGGTGGGGATAACGCGGGCCATTATTCGGCAGGGCCACTGTTGGATGATATTTCTGCAATTCAACACCTGTACGGTGCTAATACGTCGACGCGTAGCGGTGACACGGTATATGGCTTCAATTCTAATACGGGCCGTGATTTTCTCAGCACCAGCAGCAACGCTGAAAAGGTCATTTTTGCCGCTTGGGATGGGGGCGGTAACGATACCTTTGATTTCTCCGGCTATACTGCCAATCAGCGTATTAACCTGAACGAAAAATCGTTCTCCGATGTGGGTGGGTTGAAAGGGAACGTTTCGATCGCCGCAGGCGTGACGATTGAAAATGCGATTGGTGGTTCTGGCAATGACGTATTGGTCGGCAACGATGCCAATAACATACTGCAAGGAGGAGCGGGTAACGACGTGCTGTTCGGCGGCGGCGGAGCGGATAATCTCTGGGGAGGCGCGGGTCGCGATATTTTTGTCTTCGCGGCGGCCAGCGATTCCAAACCGGGTACGCCTGACTGGATCCGTGATTTCCAAAAGGGCATCGACAAGATTGATCTGTCATTCTTTAATCAGGGTGAGCAAGGCGGTGATTTCATTCAATTCGTCGATCACTTCAGTGGCGCGGCAGGTGAAGCATTGTTAACGTACGATGCGGCCAATAATGTCAGCGACTTAGCGTTGAACCTGAGTGGTCAGCAGACGCCGGACTTCTTGGTGAAAATTGTCGGCCAGGCGGATGTTACCACCGATTTTATTGTCTGATTGTTGATGATGTATCCAAGGGCGTAGCGTGCTGCGCCCTCCATCTTAGTGTAGTGAGTTGTGACATGATAAAACACCTTCTCCGCCCCACCGCGGTGGCGGGCGGTATCTTAATGACAGGAGTGGCTATGGCCAGCAGTTTGGTTCTTCCTTCCGCACAGTCTTTGGCGGGGCAATGGCAGCTTGCCAAGGGTGAACAGCAATGCCAAGTGGCATTGCTCGACAGCGAACAACCTGATACCAACGGATATCAATTACAAGACCAACAGCAGTGTTTACATGAGGTATTCAGTGCGCCTGTCGTGGGCTGGCGGCCGGCACCGGACGGTATCGCACTGCTGCAGGCGGATGGCACTACGCTGGCGTTTTTCTCTCGCGAGGGGGCGGTATATCGCCATCAAACTGGCGCGGCAGCGAGCCTGACGCTGAAGTTTTTAGGCTAAGCCGACGGGTTCGGCTGTGCGAACCCGCCGCAGAATTAAAGATACAGCGAGCGTACGACCAAGAAGTGGCCGACAAAATAGCAGAAAGCCACAATGGCGTCGGCGGCGCGGAAGGTAAAGCGATAGCGGTTGACTAACCACACGGCATTGGCGAGCAGCAGTAATGCCGTTCCCGCCAGCAATGAGAAGCCGTAATCTGTGCTACGCAGGAAATATTGTTCACCGGCCAGCCATACCATCAGCAGCGTCATCGCGACGTAGGAAACCACGGCCCAGCGTAGTGCTTCCAACCGCGTCCAGACGGTTGCCAGTAAGAGTACGCCGATGACCAGCAGTACCAAGGGCAAAGGCCAAAACAGGCTGAACGTCATCTGGCTGGCGAAGCTCAGGGTGTACAACAAATGTGAGAGGAAAAACGCCCCGATGGCATACAAAACGCGTTGGCGCGGTAGTAACAGTAAGGCATCACCGATCAATGTCGCGCACAATCCCAGGACGATCAGATAACCGGCTGCGCCCAGCACCGGTGCTTGCCAGGCCAGCAACAGTAACAGTAGCAGTGTGACCGGTTTGAAAACCCAGCGTTGCCAACGCGGACCTCGATAAGCGGCATCCACGAACAGCCAACCGGAAAAGAATACGGCAAGAAACGGCCAACTCATATAGCTTCCTTTTTATCACGGGCGCTGCAGCCAGCGTCCAACGTTGTCACCAGTGTCACGTTTTAAGTGTAGTCGTACGTCGGTGATGTAGCCCGTCGGCGTTCGACAATGTTGTCTTCTGAATGTTATGTTTACGCGGTTTTTGCTGCGAAGGGAATGAGAAAAGAGATGAGTAAACCCCCGTTGTGGTTCATCGCTGTGGTTGCTTTGATCGTGGTACTGGCGACGCAACGCTACTTTAGTCAGCGCAAACAGGAAGCGGAAAACGATCGTGCATCGGTGCGCAGCACACCGGTGATCGTCAGCGAAAAACGCGCCTTCCCCGCCAGCAATAACCGTTCACGCCAGCGCGAGCATATCGTCAATGAAGCCATGCGTTATGAGATTGTATTTCGTCCGCAGCGCGGCGGTGATGAGATCGTGGTGCGTTTAAAACAGCCACAATATCAACAGATAGAACCGGGCGCGCAGGGTACGCTAGAGATGCAGGGTACACGTTTTATTTCATTTACTGATACGCCCCCTTAAGGCGCAATGCGCGTACCCTATCGGGGTTATTTCTTGTTAAGCGGCGGTTGTTTTTTCTGCCAGTCGAGCAGTTCAAATACGCCAAAGATAAAGATCTTAGTTTCCTGCCATTTGCCGATCGGCCGATCTTTGGGCTGCGTCGATTTCAGCAACACCAGTTGCAGCCCGTGCATCACCACCATAAAGAATAGCGCCACGTCGATGAAATACTTCAGTGGTTTCGGGAAAGGGTGAAACAGGTTAGTGAGCAGGAAGCCCCATACGCACAGCATCAACAGGCGACCCAAATTAATCAGCATTTTCAGTTTTCTCTTTACCAGTACGAATATAGAGACGATAAGCCACTTGGCCGGCGACTTTTTCGCGGTGCAGCGCCCAATTGGTGGGCACATCGGTGGCGGCGCTTTCGGCCTCTGCCTCAACGTATACCCACGCCTCATCGGCCAACCAGCCTTGTTGCTCTAGCCGTTCGATGGTTTGCGCCAGCAACCCTTTGCGGAAGGGCGGATCAAGGAATACCACTTGGTAAGGATCCGCTTTGCCTGCCAACCAGGTTAGTGCGTTGGTGTTCACCACCTGACCGTTGCCTTTCAGCAGTGTCAGGTTTTTTTCCAATTGTTGCGCTACCGGGCGTTCGAATTCCAACAGCGTTACGCTGCCGGCATAGCGTGACAATGCTTCGAGCCCTAACGCCCCGCTGCCAGCGAAGCAGTCCAAACAGCGTGCGCCTTGAATCACCGGAGCCAGCCAATTAAACAAGGTTTCACGAACGCGATCGGTTGTCGGACGCAGCCCAGGGCTGTTCGGCACTGGCAGCTTTCGCCCGCGCCATTGGCCGCCGATAATGCGAATTTGTCCGGCGGAGGCGTTTTGCGGTTTTTTAACCGGCGCACGCGGCGATAATTTGGCCATAAAGAGTCTTAACAGTGTTGCGCAGTTTGCGGAAAATTGCCGCCATTGTAACGGGCAGAGGCGCTAGTGGAAAAGCGAAAACGTTGTTACTTGATTTCCCAAGCCGGATGCGTGTTGCTGTGCGAGGGAAAGTGGTAGACTCAGGGGTTAAATTATTTTCGTTTTTCAGCCATCGGTACGGAGCAAAGTCGCAACATGGCAAAAGATAAGAAACGTGGGTTTTTCTCCTGGCTAGGTTTTGGTCAGAAGGAAGAAGAGCAGCAGCAACCTGAGCCGTCGGTCGAGCAAACTGAACAGCAGGCCGATACGCCGGCCGAACCGGCGGCCCCCTCGCTGGATGATAAGCTCCCTGCGCAGGAATCTGAGCCGGCCGCTTCGGTTGATACGCCGGGAGAGTGGGACGGCGGCCTCGAACAGGTGGCTGAAAACGTGCCGGAAATTTTTGAACACCCAGCACCGATCGAGCCGTTAGTTGAAGATAACGCTTCCGCGTGTGAGCCGGGGGTAGCCGAGCCGCAGGTGGAAACCGTCGTTGACGCTGAACCTACGGTGGAAACACGCCCTGTTGTGGAACCAAAACCAGAACCTGAGCCGCCGGCAAAGGCGTTAGTTCAGGAACCCGTAGAAGACGTTGCGGAGCCTGCTGAGGTAACGCCACCAAGCGAGGAAGCACCGCTTGCGGCAGCAGAGCCAGAAGCGCAACCGCTACCCGAAAGCGCCTCTATCGCGCCGATTGTCACGCCGCCATTGGCGAGCGCCGATGACGAGCGACAGGCTCCCGCGGTTAGCCAGGAACAAGAGCGGCCAAGCAAAGAAGGCTTCTTCGCACGCTTAAAGCGCAGCCTAGTTAAAACCAAGCAAAATCTTGGTTCCGGTTTTATTGGCCTGTTCCGTGGCAAGAAAATTGATGACGATCTGTTCGAAGAGTTGGAAGAACAGTTATTGATCGCCGACGTTGGCGTCGAAACCACCCGAAAAATCATCGAATCCTTGACTCAGCATGCCAGCCGCAAACAGCTGAAGGATGCAGAAGCGCTGTATGGCAAACTGAAGGAGGAAATGTCTGAAATTCTGGCAAAAGTCGACCAACCGCTGGATGTCAGTGGTAAAACCCCGTATGTCATTCTGATGGTAGGTGTTAACGGCGTTGGCAAAACCACCACCATCGGCAAACTGGCGCGTCAGTTCCAGGCTGAAGGCAAATCTGTCATGCTGGCTGCGGGGGATACGTTCCGTGCGGCGGCGGTTGAGCAGTTGCAAGTGTGGGGTGAGCGCAACCGTATTCCGGTGGTGGCACAGCATACCGGCGCCGATTCCGCTTCGGTGATTTTCGATGCGGTGCAGGCCGCGAAAGCGCGTGGTGTGGATGTATTGATCGCAGATACCGCCGGGCGCTTGCAAAATAAAGCGCATCTGATGGAAGAGTTGAAGAAGATAGTCCGCGTGATGAAAAAACTGGACGAGCATGCCCCGCATGAGGTTATGCTGACTTTGGATGCCAGCACCGGTCAAAATGCGGTCAGTCAGGCGAAATTATTTAATGAAGCCGTGGGCTTAACCGGCATCACCTTGACTAAACTAGACGGTACCGCCAAGGGGGGGGTGATCTTCGCCATTGCCGATCAATTTGGCATTCCGATTCGCTATATCGGTGTCGGTGAGGGTATCGAAGATTTACGGCCTTTTAAGGCCGACGATTTTATTGAGGCACTTTTTGCCCGAGAGGATTAATACGGATGATTCGCTTTGAACAGGTCAGTAAAGCTTATCTAGGGGGGCGTCAGGCACTGCAGGGGGTCGATTTCCATCTTCGTCCGGCAGAGATGGCGTTTCTGACCGGCCATTCCGGCGCGGGTAAAAGTACCCTGCTGAAACTGATTTGTGGTATCGAACGACCCAGCGCCGGCCATATTTGGTTTGGCGGCCATGAAATCAGCCGGTTGAAAAACAGTGAAGTGCCATTCCTGCGTCGTCAGATCGGTATGATTTTCCAGGATCACCATTTGCTGTTGGATCGCACGGTGTATGACAACGTGGCAATGCCGCTGATTATCTCCGGCGCCAGCACCGAAGATATCCGCCGTCGCGTGTCGGCCGCGCTGGATAAGGTGGGGCTATTGGACAAAGCGAAAAACTTCCCGATCCAGCTTTCGGGCGGTGAACAGCAGCGCGTCGGTATTGCACGGGCGGTAGTCAACAAACCCGCGGTGCTGCTGGCGGATGAGCCTACCGGTAACCTGGATGATGTCTTGTCGGAAGGTATTCTGCGGCTGTTTGAGGAATTTAACCGCGTTGGCGTAACGGTGTTGATGGCCACCCACGACACAGGGCTGATCGCGCGTCGCAATTACCGCATCCTGACGTTGAGTCAGGGGCGCATGGCCGGGGGGGCGCATCATGGCGAATAACACCAAAACCGCCAAGAGCAAGGCACTGCGCGGCGGCTGGCGTGAGCAGTGGCGCTATGCTTGGATGAACGCCGTCAAGGATATGCTGCGTCAACCGCTGGCAACATTGCTGACGGTGATGGTGATCGCCATTTCTCTGACGCTGCCAAGCGTGTGCTACATCGTGTGGAAGAACGTAAGCACGGCTGCAACGCAATGGTATCCGACGCCGCAACTGACGGTGTATCTCGATAAATCACTCGACGATGATGCGGCGGTGAACGTTTTAGAAGTGATTAAAACCGAAGCGGGCGTCGAGAAAGTGAATTATCTGTCGCGCGAAGAGGCCCGTGGCGAGTTCCGGAACTGGTCCGGTTTCGGTGGCGCATTGGATATGCTGGAAGAGAACCCGCTGCCGGCGGTGGCGATCATCACGCCAAAAATGAGCTTCCAAAGTTCTGAAACGCTCAATACCTTGCGCGATCGGGTTGCGGCGGTGCAGGGCGTGGATGAAGTCAGGATGGACGACAGCTGGTTTGCCCGTTTGGCGGCGTTGACTGGGTTGGTCGGCCAGGTTGCGGCGATTATCGGTATTTTGATGGTGGTTGCGGTGTTCCTGGTGATTGGCAACAGCGTACGGCTGAGTATTTTCAGCCGCCGCGACACCATTAACGTAATGAAGTTGATTGGTGCCACCGATGGTTTCATCCTGCGCCCCTTCCTCAACGGCGGCGCCATGCTCGGTTTCTTTGGCGCGCTGTTTTCGCTTTTCTTGTCTGGGGCACTGGTGTGGAAATTGGAGTCGGTGGTGACCAGCGTAGCAACGGTCTTTGGAACCCAGTTCACGTTGCACGGCCTTGGCTGGGATGAGGCATTGCTGCTGTTAATTGTGGCCGCGATGATCGGCTGGGTTGCCGCGTGGTTAGCCACCGTGCAACATTTACGCCGATTTACACCACAATAAAATTTTTTTGGTATACTCTTCCCCTGCTGCATTTATCGTGTTGCCGGGGAAGAGCCTTCTGGATCGACAAGATCATTCCTTTTCCTATGAGCACAAATTCCCTATCATCTTGCGCTTTCGTCACGTATTGTTTTGAGCATTGCGATCGAAAACGGTGAACTTTTAGGGTAAAACACGGTCAAAAGTTGCAGCAAATGTTAAGGTGCCGGCGAGCGGAACCGCTTTTGCAACAGCAACTGCCGTAAAATCACTTTTCCCCGCCGTAAAGACTCACCTGCATGATCCGTTTTATAGAGAGGGTTTGAATGACCAAAGAAATGCAAACTTTAGCCTTAGTACCCCAAGGTAGCTTGGAAGCCTATATTCGGGCCGCCAACACCTATCCGATGCTGACGGCAGAGGAAGAGCGGGAGTTGGCTGAACGGCTGCATTATCAGGGCGATCTGGAAGCAGCTAAGCAGCTAATCCTGTCTCACCTGCGCTTTGTCGCTCATATTGCCCGTAATTATTCCGGTTATGGCCTGCCGCAGGCAGATCTTATCCAGGAAGGGAATATCGGCCTGATGAAAGCTGTTCGCCGTTTCAACCCAGAGGTTGGCGTGCGTCTGGTTTCCTTTGCAGTGCATTGGATCAAGGCGGAAATTCATGAATATGTGCTGCGTAACTGGCGCATCGTTAAAGTTGCTACCACCAAAGCACAACGTAAGCTGTTCTTTAACCTGCGTAAAACCAAGCAGCGTCTGGGCTGGTTCAATCAGGATGAAGTGGAACTGGTGGCGCGTGAGCTGGGTGTAACAAGCAAAGACGTGCGTGAGATGGAATCGCGCATGGCAGCGCAAGACATGACCTTTGATCCAACGCCTGATGATGAAGCGCGTGAGGGGCACTCGATGGCTCCGGTGCTGTATTTACAGGATAAAACCTCTGATTTTGCCGAAGGCATCGAGGAGGACAACTGGGAAAGCAACGCCGCAGACAAACTGGCCTATGCGATGGAAGGGCTGGACGAACGCAGCCAGCATATCATTCGCGCTCGCTGGTTGGATGATGACAATAAATCCACCTTGCAGGAACTGGCCGATCAATACGGCGTTTCCGCAGAGCGTGTGCGCCAGCTTGAAAAGAACGCCATGAAAAAATTGAAGATGGCGATCGAAGCGTAATTCGCGAAATCCATGAAAACCCGGCTTAGCCGGGTTTTTTTATGGCTGCAATGTCGTGAATCATGCTTCGGGGCGGGTCAGCGCCGCAAAGTCGGGTGTCGGGCAGTCATAGCCAAACTTTTTCATTGAATCATCGAGTTTGCCGTTGGTGACATAACGTTGATACAACGCGCGACCGGTTTTTGCATCGCGCTTGATCACCCAACTGGCGGCGTTACACAGCACTGCCGCGTAAGCCTGACTTTTGGGCGGTAACAAATCGGCCGCTTTCCGGGCTAAATCGACGGCTTGCCAGCGATAATGCAAGAAGCGATTATCTTGCGGCGGTAACGCTTTGGCCGCGCGTGCGGCTTCCGCAACGCTGAGCCAACGCGGGTGCTTCAGTTCGCGGGTATCAAAGGCATCGCCGAGATAGGAATATCCCGCGCCATAAATAGCGTAATCCGGCGTCATTTCATAACCGGTTAATTCCAGACCTTGATTGCGCAGCAGAGTGGCTGCCTGATAGTAAGCTTGGGCGCGTGTCAGGCTATTCTTGCTGTTATTGGTCGCGTTTTCGAGTGCATGACTGAGTTGCTGAGCCGCTTCACGGTAGTTAGGGATAGCGAAGTAGTTCTGTGCCTCTTGATAACGTCCGACACGCATTAAGCGACGTGCCAGCAGTTCACGCAGTTGAACCTCCGGTGTTATGCGTTGGCCGTTATACTCATCGGGATTCACCGGTTTTAAGGGCGTTGTCGGCGGTGGGACCTGCTCATCGACGAACTGCTTCAGCTCATCGACCGTTAGCACCCGTTCTGCCACATCGGCAACGTCTGCCCAATACTCCGCTTTACCGCGATATAACAGCGCCATCGCTTGTAAATAGTCACCGCGATTCAACGCCAAAATCGCCTGCTCACCGGCGATTCGACAATCAGGCACCACGGTTTCTGCGGCAAAGTTAGCGCTGCGTTGCTCGCCCCAGCTTTCGTCTGACGGGAAAAGCGCCGCAGCTTTGGCATAGGCAGCGGTCGCGGTGTCGACATCGCCGTTACGCAGCGCCATTTTGGCACGCAGCCACCAGCTTAGGCCTGAATCCTCAGCATTTTTGAGCAGAGTAGCGGCCATGGCGTAATCACCGGAGCGGTAAGCCAAGGCTGCCAGTCGATCGCTGCCGCTAAAACCGCTTTTGACCGCAGAGTTCAATAACGCCAAGATTTGCCGAGTGATGTGCTTGGAACGGCTGCGGTTGTCATCGGTATCTTGCATTTGCAAATTACTGCCGCGCGCAAACAGTTCGATGGTGACCAATTGCTGTATGAGCGGATCGTTGACGATCGTTTTTAATTGGTCGAAGTGCGCGGGATCGACCAACATGCTGGAGACATATTGCAATGACAATCCGCCTTGGGGATCACCCTGCGCCGCCTGTTGAGCATAGAGATGGGCAGCTGTGCGGATATCGCCGAGCCACAGATGGACACGCGCTTGTTGCCCTAGACTGCTGAGCGTGAGTTGATCCGGGTCGTCAGTTCCCGCTTTTACGTGATTGATAATCTGCTGAAACTCCGCCAGCGCCTGTTTGAGCTGTGCGGGTGCCGGGTGGCTGAGTGGGGCTGCGGTATCTGCATCCGGCTCATTCGGCGTTCCGCGGTCGTTCATCAGTAGGCGGCCAAGGGAATAGTGCGCGCGCAGCCCCCAATCCCCTTGTTCGGCGACAGGTAATGCTAATACCTGACGAAAGTATTCTGCCGCCCGCGGGTCGTTATTAGCAAATGCCACGGCACCTAGCGTGTATTGGCGCGCAGCATTGGACAGACTCCGGCTATCCACCGCGTCGGCTGCTTCCACCGTTTTGGCTGCACGCATACTGTTGATCGCCACGGTTTCGGGTGACAACGGCATGGGTTTGGGCGGCATGGCGGGCGCGGGCGGCTGCCAACGTGGCAGGCGTTGATCGGCAGGAACTAATCGGCTGGATTCAAAAGCGAAGTTGCCTTCCGGCATAAATAATAGCGTGCCGTTCCGATCCAGCAACAACCGGTTGGGGAAGTCAGGCCCACAGGCGTGACTGAACGGTGCCGTTACGGTGATCGCGACCAGTATGGCCAGGGACAAAGGCGGCCGAGCGGAACGAAAATTAAGGTGTGACAAGGGTGCCTCCTGGCATCAGATGTTGGCAACGCAGCCAGCCCAGCGGGCGCGATTGTCCGGCACGCACCAAATCGTTATCAGTGCGGATAAAGCGCTGCTGCGAAGGTGTGGACTCCAGCCGATAATCGCCTACCGCGTCGGCAGCCAAACAGCCACTGGCGTCGATAACGATCGTCGCGGGCAGCGGGGCATCCACCGGACCGTTATTGTGAACGCTCAGATCGTAAAGCGTTTTGTGCTGAGCGTGTGGCTGAATATTTAGCTGCCAATCGCTCGTTAAGGGCTGTTGCTCGATCACCGCGCGCAGCGTCGCCAGCGACCAGGCACGTCGATCGTTAGGCAGCGGTAGTCGAAACCAGATAATCCCACGCAGATAAGCGACAGGTCGTGCCGCGAGCTGGTGTAAAAAATCGGCAATCTGTTGTGGTGCGACCGTGAGTTCTCGCGTCGTCCCGGCCACGCGCAGCGCGGTTTCGCTTTCTACCTGAGCACCTTGTTCATCGAATCCGACTAAACCCATACCATAAGCCGGCAAGGCGACACGAAACGGTTTTGGCGTGATCCGCGCATAGTGCTGTATCCAGCGTAGCGCCAATGCGTTGTTAAATAAACCTTGTTGCGGTGACAGTACCGCGTGTACCTGCAACACTGAGCTGTCAACCTGTTGCAATACTTCAGGCAATATCGGTGAGATTAGCCAGGCAGGCAATGCGGTAATGCTGAGCTGGACGGTGGCGGGGAGTTGCGCGCGCAGGTGTTGCAGAAAATCGCGATACTGCGGTAAACGGGCGGTGGCGGCATCGTGGTCGATCTCAATACCGATGACGTTCAGCCCGGCCATTTGCCAGCGCTGCAACTGCAGCAGCAGCCGTTGGCGCAGTGATGATTCATCCAATGAGGGCAATTGCCCATCAAGTCGCGCTACCAGCCACACCGGACGACCGTCTTGACGTAACAACGTGGTATCGACAGCGACGCTACGCAAACCTTCGTGCGCATGGGCTTGCAGGCCAAGGATCCGCAAGGCGGAGAATAAATCGTGGCTGTTTGCTAATGCCACAGCATGCTCTGGCGTCCAGACGCGTTGCCACAGATAGACCTGTTGATCCCACGGCTGGCGCAGCTGTAAGCCTTGATAACGGCCGCCCAATCCGGCCGCCAGCGCTAACACCAGCACCACCAGCAACGCTAGCCAACGTTTCATTTTTGCCAAAGTTCGCCGTGTGCGGTAAAGCCGCAGGCTCGCATGAAGTTGTCCACTTCGCCACGTTCACGCGGAGTCAGCCCGGCAGTGGACAATTGCCAGCGTGCCACCTGGGGCAACTGTTGCTGTACCTCTTCTATCAGATACAGCCCTACGCCACGGCGACGGGTGATCTCGCGGACCAAGAGATCGTGGAGTTGCGCGCACTCGTCACCCAGCGCGATCTTGACCGCCCCCAAGAGCCGATCGTTGAAGCGAGCGCCGAACAGCGCCTTATCGGCCTCTAGCCAGGTTTGCCAGTGCGCCGGTTGTTGATGCGGCCAGATTTTGCCCAAGTCGATCAGATCTTGGTTGGACAGTGCGGTTAACCGCTCGATGGTCAGTTTCATGAAAATTCCCGAACGAATTATCGATGGTGCCAGTGTAATAGATCTTACCCGATGCGTTGTGTAACTTTTTCTGTACGAAAGCAACGCAGAATGTTTTTTACTCACTTTATTTTTCGAGTAAAAAATTGGTAAACAAATTGTTAACCAGTGCAATGCGCTGTGATTGGCGAAAAATGGCGCAGATTACATCCGGGTTTTATACTGTTTACATCGCTTATTTCTGATGGTTGAAGTTGATTTGCAGAATAAAATTCCTGTTTAATGGTATGAAAAATAAAGCCTTATTATGAGTTTATGCTTAGTGATCACCTAACTCATTATTACTTATGAATAAAAAGCAATAACTCATCACAGAATAAGGAAAGCACAACGGTACGTTCACAATAACAGACGGGGAAGATACGAATGAATTTAACAAAAGGTAAGGCGCTGTTGGTCGGTTGTATTGCCATGGCGATCGGCCATGCCGCAATGGCTAAAGAGATTAAAGTTGCGATTGTCGGGGCGATGTCTGGCCCGGTTGCGCAGTATGGTGATATGGAGTTCACCGGGGCGCGTCAGGCAGTTGCGGATATTAACGCCAACGGTGGTATTAAGGGCGATAAATTGGTCGCAGTAGAATATGACGATGCTTGCGATCCAAAACAGGCGGTGGCCGTCGCCAACAAGGTGATCAACGACGGTATCCGTTACGTGATCGGGCACTTGTGCTCTTCTTCCACTCAGCCTGCTTCCGATATATATGAAGATGAAGGCGTGATCATGATTACCCCCGCGGCGACCAACGCCGATCTGACCACCCGTGGTTACAGCATGGTGATGCGAACCACCGGTTTGGATTCCGATCAGGGGCCGACCGCTGTGAAATACATCACAGAAACCCTCAAGCCGCAGCGTATCGCCGTGGTACACGATAAGCAGCAATACGGCGAAGGCTTGGCGCGCTCGGTGCGCGACAGCTTGCAAAAAGCCGGGGTGAAACCGGTGATGTTTGAAGGTATCACCGCTGGTGACAAAGATTTCTCTACGCTGGTGGCGCGCTTGAAAAAAGAGAATGTCGATTTTGTCTACTTTGGCGGTTATTACCCGGAAATGGGGCAGATTCTACGCCAGGCTAAACAGGCGGGTTTGAATGCTCGCTTTATGGGGCCTGAAGGGGTGGGTAACTCGTCGCTGTCTAACATTGCCGGGGCGGCGTCTGAAGGTATGTTGGTGACGTTGCCTAAGCGCTACGATCAGGTGCCCGCTAACCAAGCTATCGTTGATGCGCTGAAAGCCAAGAAACAGGATCCGACCGGGCCGTTCGTTTGGACGACCTACGCCGCCTTACAATCGCTGACGACCGGTATGATGCGCAGTGGCAGCCAAGAACCGGAAGCGATCGTCAACAATCTGAAAACGGGTGAGCCGGTCGAGACGGTAATGGGCCCGCTAAGCTGGGATGAAAAAGGCGATCTGAAAGGGTTCGAGTTTGGCGTGTTCGCGTGGCATGCGGATGGCACCTCAACGCCGATTAACTAGTCGCCCCGTTGCCATTCTTGTTTTAGCTTGGCGGGCTTCATGGGGTTTCTGTTGGCGCTGAGTTTACTCAGCGTTGGGGGCGCCCGCTAACCGCCAGGCTGCAACGCGAATTCAATGAGGTATACGCGTCTTTACTGATTTTCATTCCAGGTTGCGATACAAGCGCGGCTAAGGGTTAGAGTATGTCAGAGCCGTTTCTCTATTTTCTGCAGCAAATGTTCAACGGCGTTACGTTGGGCAGTACTTACGCCTTAATCGCCATTGGCTACACCATGGTTTACGGCATCATCGGCATGATCAACTTCGCCCACGGCGAGGTGTACATGATTGGCAGTTACGTTTCATTCATTGTGATTGCTGCGTTAATGATGCTCGGTATCGATGTCGGTTGGTTGCTGATAGGCGCTGGGTTTTTGGTGTCGATTGTCATTGCCAGTGCTTACGGTTGGAGCATTGAGCGTGTGGCCTACAAGCCGGTGCGCCACTCTAAGCGTTTGATTGCGTTAATTTCCGCTATCGGTATGTCGATATTTTTACAAAACTCCGTGAGCTTGACGCAGGGATCGCGTGATGTCGCTTTGCCGAGTCTGGTCACCGGGCGTTGGGTTTTTGGTGAAAGTAACGGTTTCGCCGCGTCGATCAGCACCATGCAAATGATTATTTGGGGGGTTACGTTCTTGGCGATGCTCGCGCTGACGCTGTTCATCCGTTATTCACGGATGGGGCGAGCCTGCCGAGCCTGCTCGCAAGATTTGAAGATGGCGAGTCTGTTGGGTATCAATACCGATCGGGTTATTTCAGTGACTTTCGTGATTGGAGCGGTGATGGCCGCGGTGGCAGGGGTACTGCTAGGGCAACTGTATGGCGTCATCAACCCGTATATTGGTTTTATGGCCGGGATGAAAGCCTTTACTGCGGCGGTACTGGGGGGCATTGGCAGCATTCCAGGCGCCATGATTGGTGGGTTAGTGCTGGGCGTTGCCGAAGCGTTAACCTCCGCTTATCTCAGTGCTGAATACAAAGATGCTGTGTCATTTGCATTATTGATTGTGGTGCTGCTGGTGATGCCGACTGGGATCTTGGGCCGACCGGAGGTTGAGAAAGTATGAAGCTCAACGTTGTTAATGCGCTGATCGCCACGCTGGTGCTGTTGGTGATGGCCTCGTTCCTGATGGGGATGCAGCTAAGCCTCGATGGCACCAAACTGGTGGTACACGGCGCGGCGGAAGTACGCTGGATGTGGATTGGCATTGGTTGTGCGATGGTGTTTTTCTTTCAACTGCTGCGCCCGTTGATGCAACAGGGGTTGAGTCACCTGTCTGGCCCATCCTGGGTGCTACCGAGTTTTGATGGCTCGACCAAGCGGCAAAAACTGTTGGCGCTGCTGTTTATTCTGGCGGCTATCCTCTGGCCGTTTCTGGTTACGCGCGGCACGGTAGATATTGCCACCTTGACGTTGATCTACGTGATGTTGGGTCTTGGGCTAAACGTGGTGGTGGGGCTGTCTGGGATGTTGGTCTTGGGCTATGCCGGTTTCTATGCCATCGGTGCCTATACTTACGCGTTACTGAATCATTACTACGGGCTGGGTTTTTGGCAAAGTTTGCCATTGGCGGGGATGGTTACGGCGGCGTTTGGTTTTTTGTTGGGCTTCCCGGTGTTGCGTCTGCGCGGGGATTATCTGGCCATCGTCACCCTAGGTTTTGGCGAGATTGTGCGTATTTTACTGCTGAATAATACGGCCATCACCGGCGGACCAAATGGGATCAGCCAGATCCCAAAACCGACGCTGTTTGGGCTGGAGTTTAGCCGTAACCTGCGTGATGGCGGCTGGGACACCTTCCATAATTTCTTTGGCATGAAATACGATCCAAGCGATCGCATCATCTTCCTCTATCTGGTGGCGTTGCTGCTGGTGGTATTGACGCTGTTCGTCATCAACCGCCTGTTGCGCATGCCGTTGGGCCGTGCCTGGGAGGCGCTACGTGAAGATGAAATCGCCTGTCGTTCATTGGGTTTGAGCCCGACGAAAATCAAGCTAACGGCCTTTACGATCAGTGCGGCCTTTGCGGGTTTTGCCGGAACGCTGTTTGCTGCACGCCAAGGGTTTGTCAGCCCGGAGTCCTTTACGTTTGTCGAATCGGCTTTCGTACTGGCGATTGTGGTGCTGGGCGGGATGGGGTCGCAGTTTGCGGTGATTTTGGCGGCGATTTTATTGGTCGTTTCGCGTGAAATGATGCGTGACTTGAACGAATACAGCATGTTGCTGCTCGGGGCGTTAATGGTGTTGATGATGATTTGGCGTCCACAGGGGTTGTTGCCCATGAAACGGCCTCAATTGAAATTGAAAGCGGCAAATATTCGCGCGGAGAAGGAGGGGCGATCATGAGTGCTCAACCTTTACTGGCGGTAGAGGGGCTGTCGATGCGCTTCGGCGGTTTGCTGGCGGTCAATAATGTGGCGTTAGAGTTGTATGAAGGCGAAATCGTCTCGCTAATTGGCCCTAACGGCGCGGGGAAAACGACGGTGTTCAATTGCCTGACCGGCTTTTATCGTCCAACCCGTGGCAGCATACGGTTGCGCGATCGGCATTTGGCAGGTTTGAGCGGCCAAGCCATCGCCCGTCTGGGCGTGGTGCGCACCTTTCAACATGTGCGATTGTTTCGCGAAATGACGGTGGTGGAAAACTTATTGGTGGCCCAGCATCAGCATCTGAAAAGCGGCGTGTTTGCCGGGCTACTGAAAACCCCGGCCTTCCGTCGTGCCGAAGCCGAGGCGCTAGATCGTGCGGCGCTGTGGCTAGAGCGCGTCGGCCTGTTGGCGATGGCGAACCGAGCGGCGGGTAATTTGGCGTATGGCCAGCAACGTCGGTTGGAAATCGCGCGTTGTATGGTCACGCGGCCCGCGTTGCTGATGCTGGATGAACCGGCGGCGGGGCTCAATCCGAAAGAAACCGACGAGTTGGATCATCTGATTGTCGAATTGCGCAACCACCATAAGGTGTCGGTGCTGTTGATTGAGCACGACATGAAATTGGTGATGGGCATTTCCGATCGTATTTATGTGGTGAATCAGGGCACACCGTTGGCTCAGGGCACACCGGAAGCCATTCGCAATAACCCGGATGTGATCCGGGCATATTTGGGGGAAGCGTAATGTTGTCGTTTAATCAGGTTTCCGCCCATTATGGAAAAATTCAGGCATTACATCAGGTGAGTCTGCATATCCAACAAGGTGAGATAGTCACCCTAATCGGTGCTAACGGTGCCGGTAAGACCACCTTGCTCGGGGCGCTGTGCGGCGAGCCGCGCGCCACGGAAGGTCGCGTCACGCTACTGAATCAGGATATTACCCAATGGCAGACCTCACGTATTATGCGTGAAGCGGTGGCGATTGTGCCGGAGGGCCGTCGGGTCTTTTCGCGCATGACGGTGGAGGAAAACCTGGCGATGGGCGGTTTTTTTGCCAATCGTCAACAATACCAACAGCGTATTGAGCGGGTATTTACGCTGTTTCCACGCCTGCAAGAGCGTCGTAGCCAGCGTTCTGGCACCATGTCCGGCGGTGAACAGCAAATGCTGGCGATCGGACGCGCACTGATGAGCCAGCCGAAACTACTGCTGTTGGATGAGCCCTCGCTTGGGTTGGCACCGATTATCATCCAGCAGATATTTGACATTATCCAGCAGTTACGTGAAGAGGGGATGACTATCTTTCTGGTGGAGCAAAACGCGAATCAGGCATTGAAATTAGCGGATCGGGGTTATGTACTGGAAAATGGTCGCGTGGTGTTGGAAGATACCGGCGCCGCATTGTTAGCTAACGAAGCCGTAAGGTCGGCGTATCTGGGCGGCTAACATACCCGCTCTCTTTCACGCTACCGCGTTATTCGCGCGTTCGTGCGTCTGGCAGTGAGTTGAAAGTTATCGGGTATTTATTGGAATTTATCGATAGGGATACCGTGGCCGTACCCTATTTAATGATGACGAGAAGAAGAAATGAACACAGAAGGACTGCTCGCCCAGCGCATTGTTAATGTCAAAAGCTCCGCCATCCGCGAATTACTCAAGCACAGTAAGATGCCGAATGTGATTTCGTTGGCCGGTGGCATCCCCTCTGATGCGCTGTTTGATTTCGAAGGATTGAGCATTGCGACGCATCAGGCGATAACCGAACAGCCGAAAAGCGCGTTCCAGTATGGTTTGACCGAAGGCAGCCCGGTGCTGCGCGAACGTATTTGTACGCTGTGTGCCGAACGTGGCATTCGCACTCAACCGGACGAGGTGATGGTTACCGCTGGTTCACAGCAGGCGCTGGATTTGGTGATGCGGGCTATCGTTAACCCGGGCGATGTATTCGTCGTAGAGCGTCCGACCTATCTGGCGGCATTACAAACGCTGGAACTTGCCGAAGCCAATGTGATGTCGGTCTCTTCCGACAGCGACGGCATGGTGGTGGAAGAACTGGCAGAACTGCTGAAAACCCAGCGTATTAAAGGGGTTTATGTGGTGCCGAACTTTGGTAACCCCAGTGGGTTGACCTTGAGCGCGGCGCGGCGTGAATTGCTGGTGAAGCTGGCGGTCGAACATAACTTCCTGATTATTGAAGACGATCCCTATGGCGAGTTGCGTTTTACCGATGAGCGTCACGCGACCTTGCATCAGGTTTCGCAACGGTTGTTAGGCCATACGGACAACATTATCTACACCTCAACATTTTCTAAAATCTTAGCGCCGGGTTTGCGTTTGGGGTGGGCTATTTTGCCGCCGGTGTTGCTGCACAAAGTGGCGATCATCAAACAGGCGGCCGATCTGCACGCCAGTGCGCTGTCGCAAAGCATCGTCGAATGCTACCTCGGCCTCGATCGTCTGCCCGCGCAAATCGATAAGATCCGCGCCGCATACAAACACAAGGGCGAGATCTTGGCAGGGCTGGTGGAGCAAGAGCTGGGTGAATCGATTGATTTCGATATGCCCAAGGGCGGTATGTTCCTGTGGGCGCGTTTTCGTCAGCCGTTTAACGCGACCGAATGGTTGAATGCCACGCTGGCGAATGGCGTGGTGTTTGTGCCGGGCGAGTATTTCTTCTCCGATAACCCGGACTGTTCTACCTTCCGTCTGTCGTTCGCCACGGCCAGTGAAGAGCAAATGCAGGAAGCGGTCGCCCGCCTGCGTCGTTCGCTGTAATCTCCTTGGCGGTGCGGAACTCTCCGTGCCGCCGACATCAAAACACCATCTGCATTTCACTTCGCCGTCATACGGTTGTCACCTGACGGTTATTTTTCTGTCATCCGCGCATGGCATGTTAGCTTCCGAACAAAAAACTGGTTCTTTTCGCTCACGCGTTTATTGCCCCAACCGATTTCGAACCGTCGTTCACCAGGTTTTGAAAGACACCGGGGATACATCCGTTTTTTCAGGAGTTAGGCATGCTCACTATTCGAAAAACTACATGGTGCGTTGCGTTGACCTTGGCAGTCAGCAGTCAGGTGATGGCGGCGACCGAGATCCCATTTTGGCATTCAATGGAAGGCGAACTGGGCAAGGAAGTCGCGTCGCTGGCGGATCGTTTCAATCAGTCGCACAGCGACGTCAAAATCGTGCCGGTTTATAAAGGCAACTATGAACAAAGTCTGGCGGCGGGGATTGCCGCTTATCGCTCCGGCAACGCGCCTGCGATTTTGCAGGTTTACGAAGTGGGCACGGCCACGATGATGGCCAGTAAGGCGATCAAGCCGGTGTATCAGGTGTTTGCCGATGCGGGTATCAAGTTTGATGAATCGGTATTTGTGCCAACGGTGGCCGGTTATTATACCGACGATAAAAGTGGCAAATTGTTGTCGCAGCCCTTCAACAGCTCCACGCCGGTGCTGTATTACAACAAAGATGCCTTTAAAAAAGCCGGTTTGAACCCGGAACAACCGCCGAAAACCTGGCAGGAACTGGCGGAGGACAGCGCCAAGCTGCGTGCCGCTGGCATGAAGTGCGGTTACGCCAGTGGCTGGCAGGGCTGGATCCAACTGGAGAACTTCAGCGCTTGGCATGGCGTGCCGTTTGCCAGCGAGAACAACGGATTTGGGGGCACCCGCGCCAGACTGGAATTTAATAAGCCATTGCAGGTTCAGCACATTCAGCTGTTGGCGGAGATGAACAAGCAGGGGAACTTTACCTATTTCGGCCGTAAAGACGAATCCACCGAGAAGTTCTACAGCGGTGACTGTGCGATCACCACCGCCTCTTCCGGCTCGCTGGCAGACATCAAACAGTACGCCAAGTTTGATTTTGGCGTTGGCATGATGCCGTATGATGCCAATGTCAAAACGGCACCGCAAAATGCCATTATCGGCGGTGCCAGCCTGTGGGTGATGGGGGGCAAAGATCGGGCGACCTACCAAGGCGTCGCGGAATTCCTGCACTATCTGGCGCAACCCGAGATTGCCGCTGAATGGCATCAAAAAACCGGCTATCTGCCGATTACCACCGCGGCGTATGATCTGACGCAACAGCAAGGCTTCTACGATAACAATCCGGGCGCCGATGTGGCGACCCGTCAAATGCTGAATAAACCGCCGTTACCGTTCACCAAAGGCTTACGCTTGGGCAATATGCCGCAGATTCGTACGGTGGTGGATGAAGAATTGGAAAGCGTGTGGACCGGTAAGAAGACGCCACAGCAAGCGCTGGATGCTGCCGTTCAGCGCGGTGATGTGTTACTGCGCCGTTTCGAATCCTCTACCCAGTAACCCTCGGAGCAGGAGCGCATTGGTGCGCTCCTACTTGCTCATATACCGCCTCTGATAATGGTTTAACCTTTTATGTCCTCTTCCCGTACCGGTTTTGCGTGCAGTTGGCTGCCGTATGCTTTGGTGTTGCCACAACTGCTGATCACCGCGATATTCTTTCTGTGGCCCGCCGGTGAGGCACTGTGGTATTCGGTGCAAAGCCTCGATCCGTTTGGCTTGTCTAGCCATTTTGTTGGTATGGATAATTTCAGCCAACTGTTCCACGATCCCTATTATCTCGATTCGTTCTACACCACATTGGTATTCAGCTTTTTGGTGGCGGGCATTGGCCTGTTGGTGTCGCTGTTTCTGGCGGCATTGGTGGATTATGTCCTGCGCGGTAGCCGCATTTACCAAACGCTGCTGCTGTTGCCTTATGCGGTGGCACCGGCGGTGGCCGCGGTGCTGTGGATTTTCTTGTTCAATCCGGGGCTGGGGTTGATAACTCACGCGTTGGCAGCGCTCGGTTATGACTGGAACCATGCGCAAAACAGCGGCCAGGCGATGTTTTTGGTGGTGTTGGCCTCGGTGTGGAAGCAAATCAGCTACAACTTCCTGTTTTTTCTGGCGGCGTTGCAGTCGATTCCACGTTCGTTGGTGGAGGCGGCAGCGATTGACGGTGCAGGCCCGGTTCGGCGCTTCTTTAATCTGGTCTTGCCGCTGATCTCCCCGGTGAGTTTCTTTCTGCTGGTGGTCAATTTGGTGTATGCCTTCTTCGATACCTTCCCGGTGATCGATGCGGCAACCGGCGGTGGCCCGGTTCAATCCACCACCACCCTGATTTATAAGATCTATCGCGAAGGGTTCGCGGGCTTGGATTTATCCAGTTCGGCAGCGCAATCGGTCGTGCTGATGCTGCTAGTGATGGGGCTAACGGTCATTCAGTTCCGTTTTGTTGAACGTAAGGTACGCTACCAATGATTGAGAATCGACGTGGTCTGGATATTTTCTGTCATCTGATGTTGCTGATCGGCGTGTTGCTGATTCTGTTCCCGCTTTATGTGGCGTTCGTGGCCGCCACGTTAGATGACCAACAGGTGTTTCAGGTGCCGATGAGTTTGGTTCCCGGTGACCATTTGTGGCAAAACATCAGCCATATCTGGCAGGGCGGGGTCGGCAACGTGAAAGCGCCGTTCTCTCTGCTGTTGCTCAATAGCCTGGTGATGGCCTTGGCGATTACGGTGGGCAAGATTACCGTCTCCATGCTTTCCGCTTACGCGATTGTCTACTTCCGTTTTCCGCTGCGTAGCCTGTTCTTTTGGCTGATCTTCCTCACGCTGATGCTTCCGGTGGAAGTGCGCATTTTCCCCACGGTGGATGTGATTGCCAGCCTCAATATGCTGGACAGTTATACGGGGTTAACCTTGCCGTTGATGGCCTCAGCGACCGCGACCTTCCTGTTTCGTCAGTTCTTTATGACGCTGCCGGATGAGTTGCTGGAAGCGGCGCGTATTGATGGTGCCGGGCCGATGCGCTTTTTTTGGGATGTGGTATTGCCGTTGTCGAAAACCAATCTGGCGGCGTTATTT
This sequence comes from Serratia sp. NPDC078593, assembly GCF_050268245.1. Lineage (NCBI taxonomy): Bacteria > Pseudomonadati > Pseudomonadota > Gammaproteobacteria > Enterobacterales > Yersiniaceae > Serratia > Serratia sp. NPDC078593. Next base: position 320,368 of record NZ_JBNNGK010000004.1, read on the forward strand.
GTCATCACCTTTATTTACGGTTGGAACCAATATCTGTGGCCGATTTTGATCACCAGCGATGCGGGTATGGGGACGGCGGTGGCGGGGATCAAAAGTATGATTTCCACATCCGGTGCACCAACCCAATGGAATCAGGTGATGGCGGCGATGATGTTGACGTTAATTCCGCCGGTGGCGGTGGTTCTTTTGATGCAGCGCTGGTTTGTGCGCGGTCTGGTAGACAGTGAGAAATAAATGGCAGGCTTAAAATTACAGGCAGTCACCAAATCCTACGACGGTAAAAACACTGTCATTCACCCCTTTGATCTGGACGTGGCTGATGGCGAGTTCATCGTGATGGTTGGGCCATCGGGTTGTGGAAAATCGACGTTGTTGCGTATGGTCGCCGGTTTGGAGCGAACCTCTAGCGGCGATATTTATATCGATAGCCAGCGTGTGACCGAGCTGGAACCCAAGGATCGCGGCATTGCGATGGTGTTTCAGAATTATGCGCTCTACCCGCACATGAGCGTGTACGACAATATGGCTTACGGCTTGAAGATTCGTGGTTTTAGCAAGCAGCATATTCGCCAGCGGGTTGAGGAAGCGGCGCGTATTCTTGAGCTTGGGCCATTGTTACAGCGTAAGCCACGCGAGTTATCAGGCGGGCAGCGGCAACGGGTGGCGATGGGGCGTGCTATCGTGCGGGAACCGGCGGTGTTCTTATTTGATGAGCCGCTGTCGAACCTAGATGCCAAACTCAGGGTGCAAATGCGCCTTGAACTGCAACAGCTACATCGTCGTTTGAAAACCACCAGCCTGTACGTAACTCACGATCAGGTTGAGGCCATGACGCTGGCACAGCGGGTGATCGTGATGAACAAAGGCGTCGCGGAGCAAATAGGCACGCCAAGCGAGGTCTATCAGCGGCCGGCGTCGCTATTTGTTGCCAGTTTTATCGGTTCTCCGGCGATGAACCTGCTGCCAGGCACGCTCAGTGCCGACGGCCAACAATTGATTTTCGAGGATGGCAGTGCGTTGCCACTGCCGCAGCCGCGGCCTGAATGGAGTGGCCGTCGGTTGACGTTAGGCATCCGTCCCGAGCATATTCAACTGACTAATGATGCCAGCCGGGGTATTGCGCTGACGTTGCAAACGCTGGAATTATTGGGTGCGGATAATTTGGCGCACGGTCAGTGGGGAGGTGTGGGGATTATCGTGCGTCTGTCGCATGAAAATTTACCGACGCCCGGTAGCCGGTTATATTTGCAGTTGCCTGCGCAAGCATTGCACTTTTTTGATACTCAAAGCGGATTACGAATGGAATGATGACTTCAGCCTGGCCTTACCCTCATATCGTCGCCCATCGCGGTGGCGGTTCACTGGCGCCGGAGAATACCCTGGCGGCAATCGACGTCGGTGCCCGTCACGGCCATAAAATGATCGAGTTTGACGTCAAGTTGGCGCAGGATGGGCAGATCTTCTTGCTACATGACGACACGCTGGATCGCACCAGTAACGGCTGGGGCGTGGCGGGGGCGCTGCCGTGGGACAAGCTGGCGCAGTTGGACGCGGGTAATTGGCACAGTGTGGCGTTCAAAGGGGAGCGGTTGCCGCTATTGGTTGAGGTTGCGGAACGCTGTAAGCAGCACGGGCTGATGGCCAATATTGAAATCAAACCGACGACCGGTACGGATGAAGATACTGGCCGGGTGGTGGCGCTGGCGGCACGTTTGCTGTGGCAAGGGCAAACCGATCCGTTACTCTCGTCATTTTCGACCGTGGCGTTGGCAGCCGCGCAAGCGGCGGTGCCAGAGTTGCCCCGTGGATTACTGTTAGATCGCTGGCAAGATAATTGGCGTGAGCTGACCGCGCAGTTGGGTTGCGTGTCGCTGCATATCAACCATAAGGAATTGACGGAAGAACGGGTGCAACATGTTAAACAGGCGGGTTTACGCATCTTGGCCTATACCGTTAACCAACCTCAGCGCGCGCGTATGCTGTTGGCGTGGGGCGTCGATTGTATCTGTACCGACCGTATTGATCTGATCGGTGCTGATTTCGCCGCATCGTAACGGAGAAAAACGTAAGGTTATTCCGCGTCTTGTGCGCCGGATAACCTGCGTTCTGGCTTCTTCTGCGAAATTTCGTATTTCCTTGGCGTGTATTGCCCTAAGGGTTTGCCGCCGCCTATGCTTCATGGCAAATCAAAACATGACGAGGAATGACAATGAAAGCAATCACTCTGGGTTTACTGGCCGCCACGTTTGCCTGCTCTGCCGTACAGGCTGAAGAAATGAAGAACCCGCTCAGTGTGCACGTATTGAACTTGCAGAACGGCCAGCCTTCGCAAGGTGTGACGGTGACGCTGGATAAAAAAGAAGGCGATCAATGGGTAAGTCTGAACTCTGCGGTGACTAACCAGCAAGGGCGCATCAGCGCGTTATACCCGCAGGGGCAAAAACTGAGCAAAGGAGATTATCGTGTGACCTTTAAAACCGGTGATTACTATGCCCAACAGAAGATGGATACGCTGTTCCCAGAAATTCCGGTGTTAATTCGCGTCGAAAAAGTGAACGAGCATTACCATGTACCGCTGCTGCTGAGCCAATACGGCTTTTCCACCTATCGCGGTAGCTGATTTAACCGCAGGGCCAGAAGGCTACACGAGGGTTAGGGCTTTATCGGCTCAACCGCCGGCGTGGTGCGATCAAACGGATTCTGTGGTTGATTGCCGTTTGGCAGTATCTGGCGATTTTTAGGCGCTGTTTGCCGCAGTTTTTGCCGGTTATTTTCAAACTGGCGCTGTTGCTGCATACGGCGCTGATCCCTGTGCTGATTATTCAACATGCGTTGTTGTTGATAATCTTGGCCTGGCAACGGTTGTGGCTCACTTAGCGTGTTGATGCCGTTTGCCGCTGTCGCCAGCCAAGGCAACAGCAATAAGGCGATCAAGCCGCATTGACCTTTCACTATATGTCTCTCCACCGCGTGAACCCGCCTGCAAAAAGGCTAGGCAGGTTACTTTTAAATCATGAGTAAACCTGTTTTACGCGACCTCGTCCACCTCTATCCGGTACAATCGCGCTTTCACTCCTTTTAGGACCCATTTAACGTGTTACTCTTGGTGATCACTACCATTTTATGGGCGTTTTCGTTTAGCTTCATTGGCGAATATTTGGCAGGCCAGGTAGACAGTTGGTTCTCTGTGCTGATGCGCGTTGGGCTGGCGACGCTGGTTTTCCTGCCGTTCCTGCGTTGGCGCAACATTCAGAGCCGCGTGATCTTGTTGTATATGCTGGTTGGTGCTTTCCAACTGGGCATCATGTACCTGTTTATTTTCCGCGCTTACCTGTATCTGACGGTAGCGGAATTCCTGCTGTTTACCGTGCTGACGCCGCTGTACATCACGTTAATTTATGACCTGGTCAGCCGCCGCCGTTTGCGTTGGGGCTATATGTTTAGTGCGCTGTTGGCGGTGCTGGGCGCGGGGATTATTCGTTATCATCAGCTTAGTGAACATTTCTGGTGGGGATTGCTGCTGGTACAGGCGGCAAACATCAGTTTTGCTATTGGCATGGTGGGGTATAAGCGCCTGATGGAAGTGCACCCGCTGCCACAGCATACGGCTTTTTCCTGGTTCTACCTTGGTGCCTTGGTGGTGGCCGTCATCGCCTGGCTATTGTGGGGCAACCCGCACCAGTTGCCTACCACCCGTTTGCAATGGGGCATTTTGGTTTGGCTGGGCGTGGTGGCTTCCGGGCTAGGTTACTTTATGTGGAATTACGGCGCCACCCAGGTCGATGCCGGTACGCTAGGTATCATGAATAACGTGCATGTTCCCGCCGGGCTGTTGGTTAACCTGGCGATTTGGCATCAACAGCCCCACTGGCCGAGTTTTATCGTCGGCGGCAGCGTGATTTTAGCCTCGCTTTGGGTACATCGACGCTGGGTTACGCCACGGGTTTCGCCGTAGCGACTGCACTGTTGGGGCGGGCGGCGTCGCGTACAAACGGCAGATTATCGCAGGCGTGTTGACGCGCTGAGCGAATGAACGCGTCTGTCACTGCCTGACGCTGCTCGCCGTCGCGTACGGCGGCATTCAGTCGGCTCCACAGGCCATCGCCCAGCGTTTTGGTGATCACTAACCCCTGCCGTTCGACGCTTTCCACCACCCAATGTGGCAGTGCGGCGATGCCCATGTTTGCCGATACCATCTGAATTAACAGCAGCGTATTATCGACGCTTTTCAGCGCCGGGCTGATGCCTGCCGGTTGCAGGAAATGCCGCCAAATATCTAACCGTTGACGTTGCACCGGATAAATCATGAGCGTTTCATCGGCCAAATCTTCCGGATCGATATGCGGTTTATTGGCCAGTGGATGATCCGGCGCCAGTACCAACCGCACCTCAAAATCGAACATCGGTGAATAATGCAGGCCACTACGCGGCAGAATATCGGAAGTCAGCACTAGGTCCAGTTCGCCCTGTTGCAACGCCGGTTGCGGATCGAACGTGACGCCCGATTTGAAGTCCATCACCACTTGTGGGAAACGCTGGCGAAAATTGTTCAATGCGGGCGTTAGCCATTGAATGCAGCTATGGCACTCAATGGCGATGCGCAGCGTGGCCTGATGTGGTTCGTGACACGCCTGCAATGCCTGTTGTATTTGTGGCAACACCTGCTCTGCCAACTGCAACAGGATCTCACCTTGCGCGGTAAAGCGCAGCGGCTGGCTCTTGCGAACAAACAGCTTGAAGCCCAGACGCTGTTCTAAATCGCTGAACTGATGCGAAAGTGCAGACTGAGTCTGATGAAGTTGAGCAGCCGCGGCGGCCAGGGAGCCGGTATTGCGCAGAGCCTGCATCGTCCGTAAGTGTTTCAGTTCGATCATGAGAGTCCTTCACAGTGACAGTGAATAAATTGCGCTTGTGGTTCATACAGTACCTGCTGATTATAGATGTGTAAACATCTGGACGGCTAAATGGGGATTATGACGATGACAATTTTAAATCACACTCTGGGTTTTCCACGCGTTGGTCTGCGTCGTGAACTGAAAAAAGCACAAGAAAGCTACTGGGCAGGCAATTCAACGCAGGAAGAACTGTTGGCCGTTGGCCGTGAACTGCGCGCTCGCCATTGGCAACAACAGCAACAAGCCGGGGTGGACCTGCTGCCGGTCGGCGATTTCGCCTGGTACGATCACGTTCTGACAACCAGCCTGTTGCTGGGCAACGTACCGGCACGCCACCAGAACCAAGATGGTTCTATCGATCTGGATACGTTGTTCCGTATCGGTCGTGGCCGAGCGCCGACCGGTGAACCGGCGGCGGCGGCAGAAATGACCAAATGGTTTAATACCAACTATCACTATATGGTGCCTGAGTTTCACCAAGGGCAGCAGTTCAAACTGGGCTGGACTCAACTGCTGGACGAAGTTGACGAGGCGCTGGCGCTGGGGCACAAAATTAAACCGGTGCTGTTGGGCCCAGTGACTTATCTCTGGTTAGGTAAAGTGAAAGGCGAGCAGTTTGATCGTCTGTCACTGCTGAATGATATTTTGCCGGTGTACCAACAAGTGCTGGCAGAGTTGGCGAAGCGCGGCATCGAATGGGTGCAGATCGACGAACCTGCGCTGGTGCTGGAGTTGCCTGATGCGTGGTTGAAGGCGTTCAAACCGGCCTATGACGCGCTACAAGGGCAGGTTAAGCTGTTGTTGACCACCTATTTCGACAGCGTGGGCCACAATTTGGAAACGATTCGCGCGTTGCCGGTGCAAGGCTTGCATGTGGATCTGGTGGCGGGCGACGATGACATTGCAGCGTTGAATAATGCGGTGCCTGAGGCGTGGGTGCTGTCACTGGGGGTGATTAACGGCCGTAATGTGTGGCGTGCCGACCTGAGCAGTTGGTTTGATCGTCTGCAGCCGCTGGCCGGTAAACGTCCTCTGTGGGTGGGGACGTCCTGCTCGCTGTTGCACAGCCCGATTGACCTGAGCGTGGAAACCCGCCTTGATGACGAAGTGAAAAGCTGGTTTGCTTTCGCCTTGCAAAAATGTGCCGAGTTGGCGCAGCTAAGCGCGGCGCTAAATGCCCCGGATGCGGATAAACAGGCACAACTCGATACTTACAGTGCGCCAATCCGCGCGCGTCGTCAGTCGAGCCGTGTGCATAACGCACAGGTGGAGAAGCGTCTGGCGGCGATTACGGCGCAGGATAGTGAGCGTAATCGCCCGTATCCCGAGCGTGCCAAGGCGCAGCGCGATCGCTTTAATCTGCCCGCTTGGCCAACCACGACGATTGGATCATTCCCACAAACTACGGAAATCCGCGGTCTGCGTCTTGATTTCAAACAGGGGCGTTTGGATGGCGGCAACTATCGCACCAGCATTGGCGAACATATCAAGCAGGCCATCGTTGAGCAGGAGCGTCTGGGTTTGGATGTCTTGGTCCACGGTGAGGCCGAGCGTAATGACATGGTGGAGTATTTTGGTGAAAACCTGGACGGTTTCGTCTTTACGCAAAACGGTTGGGTGCAGAGTTACGGTTCACGCTGCGTTAAACCTCCGGTGATCATCGGCGATGTTAGCCGTCCTGAGGCGATCACCGTCGAGTGGGCGAAGTTTGCCCAATCACTGACTGACAAGCCGGTAAAAGGCATGTTGACCGGGCCGGTGACCATCTTATGTTGGTCCTTCCCACGGGAAGACGTAACGCGTGAAGTGATTGCCAAACAGATCGCGCTGGCGCTGCGTGATGAGGTCGAAGATTTGGAAAAAGCCGGTATCGGCATCATTCAGATTGACGAACCTGCGCTGCGCGAAGGCTTGCCGCTGCGTCAATCCGATTGGGCTGCCTATCTGGACTGGGCCGTGGATGCATTCAAACTCAATGCTGCCGTTGCCAGTGATAACACGCAGATTCATACCCACATGTGTTACTGCGAGTTTAATGACATCATGGATTCGATTGCGGCGCTGGATGCCGATGTGATCACCATCGAAACCTCACGCTCCGATATGGATCTGTTGGAAGCCTTTAAAGAGTTTGAATATCCAAATGAAATTGGCCCTGGCGTGTATGACATTCACTCGCCAAACGTGCCTAGCGTGGAATGGATCGAAGCGTTGCTGCGTAAAGCCGCGCAGAACATCCCGGCGGAGCGTCTGTGGGTAAACCCAGACTGTGGGCTGAAAACACGCGGCTGGCCTGAAACGCGTCAGTCATTGGCTAACATGGTGCTGGCGGCTCAGCGTTTGCGCGAACAAGCTTAATGTCCGCGTACTGCGTGATACGGTAAAGATGTGATGAGAGGGGGCTTCGGCCCCCTGAGCTTGATGACGACGTCGCCCGATGGCCCGAGATACCCGGGACTAGCGTAGCGAGGGGCGCTCCGGTGGCTTACGCCACGACGACCCCACCGCCACGCTTTCCCTAATAACGAGCTTTGTCAGCCGTCTGAGGGGGGCGGCCCTTTTTTATGCCCCCACGATCGTGGCGGAAGATGCATGAGGATAACGGCACGAGCCCATAGGCCGATTAGCTGTTGCGCGTTACTCCGTGCTGAACAAACCAATCTAACATGCGTTGCCAGCCGTCTTGTGCCGCTTCAGCATTGAAACTGGGGCGATAGTCGGCGTTAAACGCGTGCCCAGCCTCTGGATACACCACGATATCGGCATCCGCATTGGCTGCGCGAATCGCCTGACGCATACTTTCCACGCTATCCAGCGGAATACTGCCGTCTTGCCCACCGTACAGTCCTAGCACCGGCGTGGACAGTTGCGTAGCGATATCCACGGGATGTTTTGGTGAGCCCAGTGTTTTTTCACCGACGAGTTTACCGTACCAAGCGACCGCAGCTTTTAACTGCGGATTATGTGCAGCATACAGCCAGGTAATGCGGCCACCCCAGCAGAACCCGGTGATCGCCAACTTGCTGGCGTCGCCACCGTGGCGGATTGCCCAATGAGCCGTGTGATCCAAGTCGATCAGCACTTGTTTATCTGGCACTTTACTGACCAGCTTTTGCAGCAATTCGTTAATGTCGGTGTAATCTTGGGCATCGCCTTGGCGAAAATACAGCTCTGGCGCAATCGCCAGATACCCCGCTTTAGCCAACCGGCGGCACAGATCTTGAATATGCTGATGGACGCCGAAAATCTCCTGAACCACCAGCACCACTGGAAAAGGTCCGTCATGATCTGCCGGTTTGGCGATATAGGCAGGCAGGCTGTCTCCTTGCGATGGAAGGGTGGTGACACCGGCATGAATGCCCCGATCGTCGGTATAGATTGTGCTGTCAGCGAGCGGCGTTGCGGCTGGGGTAAACCCCTCTTTTGCCTGTTTTAGTGTCATCACGTAGTCGGTTTTCATTGCGGTCTCCATGCAAAAAGAAAAGCAGATCAGGCATTAACTATAGATAAGGTTCTGAATCATTGTTATCGCGGTGTTTTCACCTTAAGTCAGCTAACATTGAACGAAATAGGCCTATCGCATAACTTAAATTGTGATATTTATCACAAAAAATATGTAGATTATGTTTCGTTTCTTTATTCATGGTGACAGTCGTCACGAAAAAAAGTCTCAATTTTCAGTAGAGTGCTTTTTTGTTCCTCCCAATAATCCTGATCTATGAGGAGTCTCTTATGTCTCAGTCTGATGTTTTCCATCTTGGTCTCACCAAAAATGATTTACAAGGGGCTCAACTGGCGATTGTTCCTGGCGATCCGCAGCGCGTAGAGAAAATTGCTAAATTGATGGAAAACCCGGTACACCTGGCGTCGCATCGTGAATTCACGACTTGGCGCGCAGAGCTGGAGGGCAAAGCAGTGATCGTTTGCTCGACCGGCATTGGCGGCCCCTCAACGTCGATCGCCGTGGAGGAATTGGCCCAACTGGGTATTCGTACTTTCCTGCGTATTGGCACCACCGGTGCAATCCAACCCAATATCAACGTCGGTGACGTATTGGTCACGACGGCGGCGGTGCGTCTTGATGGCGCAAGCCTGCACTTCGCGCCGATGGAGTTCCCAGCAGTGGCAGATTTTGCCTGTACCACAGCGCTGGTCGACGCGGCTAAAGCGAGCGGTGCGACGACACACATTGGTGTGACGGCTTCCTCTGACACCTTCTATCCGGGCCAAGAGCGTTACGATACCTACTCTGGTCGCGTGGTAAACCGCTTCAAAGGTTCTATGGAAGAGTGGCAATCGATGGGGGTGATGAACTATGAAATGGAGTCGGCAACGTTGTTGACCATGTGTGCCAGCCAAGGGCTACGCGCTGGCATGGTTGCAGGCGTTATCGTCAACCGTACTCAACAGGAAATCCCTAACGCAGAAACCATGAAGAAAACCGAAAGCAATGCGGTACAGATTGTGGTGGAGGCGGCGCGTCGTCTGCTGTAACCCTTGCGGTAACGGGCTGTTACGCAGCCCGTTTCTCCATTCAGCCGTAATCTGTTACGGTTATAGCCATCCCATCGGTGCCCGCCTGTTGTTCTGATTACCATACTCTGTGGCTCCCGCTGGTGCTTTCACCGACAATAATCAAGAGGATGTCTATGTCTGCGCAGATCTTACTTCACCCTTCACTTGCGCCATTGGATGGCGGTATCAATTTTCGCGATCTTGGTGGTAACAGCGTCGCCGGTGGCCAACGCATCAAACGTGGCCTGCTGTTCCGTTCCGGTTCGCTTGAACGTCTGACAGAAAACGATTGTGCTTTTCTTGCCGAGGTGCCCGTTCGTTCGGTACTCGATTACCGAGATACCGATGAAGTGCAAGCCAAGCCTGACGTGTTGTGGCAGGGGGCTAATTATCATCATTTCCCGGCCAATCCGTTGAGCAACGAGGTTAATGCAAACCTGGAAAAGTTGACCAGCGAGACGTTGGCAGGCTTTGACGCACGAGCATTTATGTTGGAATTGTATCGGCGTTTGCCGTTTGGCAACGCGGCCTATCAGCAATTGGTGAGTCTGCTGACTCAGCCAGCGGAGGGTGCGATCGTGCAGCACTGCGCGGTAGGTAAAGACCGTACCGGCATCGGTTCTGCGTTGGTGCTGTTTGCGTTGGGTGCGGACGAAGCTACGGTGGTGGAGGATTATCTGCTAACGGAAACCACGTTGGCGCCATTCCGCGAACGCATGCTTGATCAACTGTCGGTACGTTTGAATACCGCCGCGTTGACGCAATTTGCCTATGTACTGAGCGCACGCGAAGAATTCTTAATGACTGCGTTCGGCTGTATTCGTGAACAATATGGCTCATTCGAGCGTTGGCTGCACGCAGAGTATGGGCTGGATGCGCGCCAGCGCGAGGCCCTACGCGCGTATTATGTCGAGTAGGGACAATTAGGCCTCTTTCCTCTTATAATTTTATGCTGCGGCGTTGTTAGCTGTGGGCAAGAGCCCCCGAGGTTTACTTGAATTAGCGACTGGGGGCTTTTTGATCGGCGATGCGCAGCGCCATCCACGTTAGGTCTTCCAACAAGAAACGACGACGTTTAGCTGGCGTTTAACCAACGTCAGTGGGCATTGCGTATCCTTGAGAAAGGACACCAGCAGTAAGGAGCTATATTTGAGCCTGAATGACGTTATCCATTGGATCAGCGATATGGTGCGACAGCACGAAGGCTGGGCCATCCCCATTATTTTCTTTTTAGCTTTTGGTGAATCACTGGCATTTCTTTCACTGTTGCTACCGGCAACGGTGATCCTGTTGGCGCTTGGCGCGCTTATTGGCGAGAGTGGCATCGCCTTCTGGCCTATTTGGGCCGCCGCCGCTGCCGGTGCGTTTTTCGGTGATTGGCTCTCTTACTGGATTGGTTATCACTATCAAGACCGCGTTGCGCACATGTGGCCGTTATCGCGTAACCCTCAGGTACTGATACGCGGCCATGCGTTTTTTGAACGCTGGGGAGTACTGGGCATTTTTTTCGGCCGGTTCTTTGGCCCACTGCGCGCCGTGGTGCCGTTGGTTGGGGGGATTTGTGCCATGCCACAGCGTTATTTCCAGTTGGCCAATTTTACCTCGGCAATGATTTGGGCGTTCGGTATTCTCGCGCCCGGCGCATTTGGTATCAAGTGGTTAACTCAGTGGTTTGGCTAGCGTGAGTCTACTTTGCGTAGCATTTCGCACTATTGCCTACCACGCTAAAATCACGCTGGACATCCATACAGTCTCACCTTAACGTGACCTACAGCGAGCGTATTACACGCTGGGAAACGATTGAGTAACGGGAGGCAGGGTGGATACCAGTTTAGTTTACGGCCTAGGTGGCGTGGTTGCGGGGATGCTGCTGGGGTGGTTGATCGCTAACCTGCGCGTTCAACAGCGCCATGCCGAGCATGAGACTGAGCTGCGGTTACTCGAGCAGTCACTGCAACAGGCGCAGCAGGACGTTGCGGCTCGTCAGGACGTGTTGCAGCGGCAGGAACAACAACTGCGGCAAAACGATATTGAGCTGCGCAATCTCCATGCCCAGTTGGCGGCAGCACAAGAAAAACTCCAGCAACTTGATCACTGGCGCCACGAATGTGGTTTGTTGAATCAGGAATTGCGCGCTCAGCGTGAAGTGAACGGTGTGCAAGAAGCAGAGCTGCGGGAAGTCACTATCCGTTTGGAAGAAACGCGGATGGCGGCGGAAGAAAAGCAGCGTCTGTTAATCAACAGCGAACAACGATTAACCACTCAGTTTGAAAATTTGGCGAACCGGATTTTTGAACACAGCGGTAGGAAGGTCGAAGAGCAAAATAAACAGAGCCTCGACCGGTTGTTATTACCGCTGCGTGAACAACTCGATGGCTTTCGTCGACAGGTGCAAGATAGTTTTGGTCAAGAGGCACGAGAACGCCATACATTGACGCACGAAATCCGTAATCTACAACAATTGAATGCCCAAATGGCGCGCGAGGCGATTAACCTTACCAAAGCGTTAAAAGGCGATAATAAAACCCAAGGAAACTGGGGTGAAGTGGTACTGAGCCGGGTGCTTGAAGCATCTGGCCTGCGGGAAGGCTACGAGTATGAAACGCAGGTCAGTGTGCGCTTGGAAAACCAGAGCCGCATGCAGCCGGATGTGATTGTACGGTTGCCGCAGGGCAAAGACGTGGTGATCGATGCCAAAATGTCGCTGGTGGCCTACGAGCGCTACTTCAATAGTGAGGATGATGTTGAACGTGAGGCTGCGCTGAATGAGCATATCGCCTCACTGCGTGGCCACATTCGCTTGTTAGGCCGTAAAGATTATCAACAGTTGCCGGGGTTACGTTCGCTCGATTACGTGCTGATGTTTATTCCGGTTGAACCGGCCTTCTTACTGGCTATCGATCGTGAACCTGAATTGATCGGCGAAGCGCTAAAGCACAATATCATGCTGGTCAGCCCGACCACGCTACTGGTGGCGCTGCGTACCATCACCAATTTATGGCGTTATGAACACCAAAGTCAGAATGCTCAACGTATTGCCGAGCGAGCGGCGCGGCTGTATGACAAAATGCGATTGTTTGTGGATGATATGTCGGCATTAGGACAAAGCTTGGATAAAGCGCAGGGCAGTTATCGACAGGCAATGAATAAACTGAGCGAAGGGCGTGGTAATCTGATTGGCCAAACCGAAGGTTTTCGGGCGTTGGGGGTCGAGGTGAAACGGCCGATTAACCCGCTACTGGCTCAGCAGGCCAGTGCGCAAGATCAAGAGGATTCACCCGCGGCTGAGGATGAAGACGTTAACGAGCAATCCGAGGGAAATAATAACGGCGACCATGCTCAAGAACCACACCACGCTTCCCAGGGGTAACCGCGCTGTGATGTGGGGTATTTCGTGGGGTTCTGGTACACTCCACAACTCAAAATTGACTGAATAGCAGGCAGGACAATGGCAGATCAATCGCAGGAAACCACCGATTTCGGTTTTCGCACCGTAGCACGTGAAGAAAAACAGGCTATGGTGGCTGACGTTTTTCATTCGGTAGCGGCGAAGTATGACGTGATGAACGACTTGATGTCGTTCGGTATTCATCGTGTCTGGAAGCGTTTTACCATTGACTGTAGCGGTGTGCGCCGTGGTCAGCGGGTACTGGATCTGGCGGGTGGTACCGGCGATCTGGCGGCCAAGTTCTCCCGAATGGTGGGTGAGCAAGGACAGGTGGTGCTGGCAGACATCAATGAGTCGATGTTGAAAATGGGTCGTGAAAAGCTGCGCGACCGCGGCATTGTCGGCAACATCAACTACGTGCAAGCCAACGCCGAAGCGCTGCCATTCCCAGATAACTACTTCGACTGCATTACCATTTCGTTCGGGTTGCGCAACGTGACCGACAAAGATAAGGCGCTGCGTTCGATGTTCCGCGTGTTGAAGCCGGGCGGTCGTTTATTGGTGCTGGAGTTCTCCAAACCGTTGTTAGCACCACTGAGCAAAGCTTATGACGCTTATTCTTTCCACGTCTTGCCAAAAATCGGTGAGTTAGTGGTGAAAGATCCAGACAGCTATCGTTATCTGGCCGAGTCGATTCGTATGCATCCCGATCAGGAAACGTTGAAAGGCATGATGCAAGACGCAGGTTTTGACAATGTCAGCTATTTCAATCTGACCGGCGGTATTGTTGCTTTGCACCGTGGTTTCAAGTTCTGATATGGACATGCCAATGCTGTTTACCCCGTTGCTAACCGGTGTGCTGGAAACCTCACTTAATAGCTTGTTGTTTCGCGATCGCAGTATGAAGGCGGCGCGCCAGCGTTTAGCAGGCAAAGTGTTACGCATCGAACTGCAAGAGTTTGCCTCTCCGCTGGTGCTGATTTTCAGTGAGCAACGGGTGGATGTGCTTGGACAATCGGAAGATAGCGCTGACTGTACGGTTCAGACGCGTATTCCCGTGCTGTTAAAATTACGCGATCGCCAGCAATTATCACCATTGATGCGCAACGGCGAGTTGATTGTCGATGGCGATATTCAGGTGGTTCAGCAATTGGTGGGGTTACTCGACCTTGCTGAATGGGATCCTGCCGAATGGTTGGCGCCGTATGTCGGTGATATTGCTGCGCAGGGCATTACCCAGGTGCTGGCTAAAGGTGGCGGCCTGTTGAAAGCGGGGCTACAACGTCAGCAGCAGTATGTGGCAGAAACCCTGACCGAAGAGTGGCGCGTGGCACCAGGGCCACTGGAAGTCGTGTGGTTCAATGAAGAAGTGGATGCCGTGGCTCGTAGCGTCGACTCCCTGTTAGCCCGTCTGGAAAAGTTGGAGGGTAATCGATGACCCCTAGCGAACTACGCCGCCTGTATTTGATCGTTCGCGTTTTTCTCAGCTACGGCTTGGATGAACTGATCCCTAAAATGCGGCTGACGCTACCGTTACGTTTTGGTCGTCGTTTGCTGTTTTGGATACCGAACCGCCATAAAGATAAACTGCTGGGCGAGCGTCTGCGGCTGGCGTTGCAAGAACTGGGGCCGGTGTGGATCAAATTTGGTCAGATGATGTCGACGCGCCGCGATCTGTTCCCGCCGAATATCGCCGATCAGCTGACGCTACTGCAAGACCGTGTCGCGCCGTTTGATGGCGCGTTGGCGCGTAAGCATATAGAACTGGCGATGGGCGGCCCGCTGGAGCAATGGTTTGATGATTTTGATCAGCAGGCATTGGCCTCTGCCTCTATTGCTCAGGTGCATACCGCGCGTCTGAAAAGCAATGGTCAGGAAGTGGTGTTAAAAGTTATCCGCCCGGATATTGGGCCGATTATCAAAGCCGACGTGCGTCTGATATACCGTTTAGCGGGCTGGGTTCCGAAATTACTGCCAGACGGGCGGCGTTTGCGTCCGCGCGAAGTGGTGCGAGAGTATGAGAAAACGCTGCTGGATGAACTGAACCTGTTGCGTGAAGCGGCGAATGCCATTCAGTTGCGCCGCAACTTTGAAGGCAGCCCAATGCTGTACGTGCCGGAAGTCTATTCTGACTACTGTCGCGAAAGCGTGCTGGTGATGGAACGCATCTACGGTATTCCGGTTTCCGATATACCGACGCTGGAAAAGCAGGGAACCAACATGAAATTGTTGGCGGAGCGTGGCGTACAGGTGTTCTTTACCCAGGTATTTCGTGACAGCTTCTTCCATGCCGATATGCATCCCGGCAATATTTTTGTCAGCTACGATCACCCGGAAGATCCCTGCTATATCGGCATCGATTGCGGCATTGTCGGGTCTTTGAACAAAGACGATAAGCGCTATCTGGCGGAAAACTTTATCGCTTTTTTCAACCGCGACTACCGAAAAGTTGCCGAGCTGCATGTCGATTCAGGTTGGGTACCGCGTGATACCAACGTAGAAGATTTCGAGTTTGCTATTCGCACCGTATGTGAGCCTATTTTTGAGAAGCCACTGGCAGAAATATCCTTTGGCAACGTGCTGCTGAACCTGTTTAACACGGCGCGCCGATTCAATATGGAAGTTCAGCCGCAACTGGTGTTATTACAAAAGACCTTGTTGTATGTTGAAGGCTTGGGCAGGCAGCTCTATCCGCAATTGGATTTGTGGACGACGGCGAAACCGTTCCTTGAAAGCTGGCTGCACGATCAGGTCGGCATACCCGCAGTGATTCGCGCGCTGAAAGAAAAAGCGCCGTTTTGGGCGGAGAAACTGCCTGAATTACCTGAACTATTTTATGATAGTTTGCAGCAACACAAATTACTGCAACAAAGTGTTGATAAGCTGACCCATCAAATGCAAGCACAGCGTGTCCGTCAGGGCCAATCACGGTATTTATTCGGCGTTGGCGCTACACTGTTAGTAAGTGGTGCGGTGTTGCTGCTGGGCGGAATCGACGTCCTGCCTGCCAGGCTGATGGCTGGCGGTGTCGTCGCTTGGATCGTCGGCTGGAAGCACGCGAGCTGAATGAAATCCTTCTGACTTTGCGTTGTCAGCGTGGCTGTGCAATGAGAAAGACTGATAGGGACTCGTAACCGGGTTAAATATTGCCGTATAATGCGGCAGATTTGAAATAACCCCTGTAATGTAGAGGTAATTGGAATGGGCGGTATTAGTATTTGGCAATTGTTGATCATCGCAGTGATCGTGGTGCTGTTGTTTGGTACCAATAAACTCCGTACCTTGGGGTCCGATCTCGGTGCATCAATCAAAGGCTTCAAAAAAGCGATTGGCGATGAAAACACACCGCCAGCAAACACCACAGAAAAAAACAGCCATGATGCTGACTTTGCGGCAAAGCCTATCACCGATAAGCAGCCGGAAACGAAAACTGAAGAGTCGAAGAACAAAGAGCAGGTATAAACCGTGTTTGACATTGGGTTTAGTGAACTGCTGCTGGTACTGGTCATTGGTCTGGTCGTGTTAGGGCCAGAACGCTTACCGGTCGCGGTAAGAACCGTTACGGGCTGGATTCGTGCTCTGCGCTCTCTGGCCGCGTCAGTACAAAACGAGCTTTCTCAAGAGTTGAAACTGCAGGAATTGCAGGAAAGCTTGAAAAAAGCGGAACAAGCCGGGTTGCAAAATTTGACACCTGAGCTGAAAGCCTCCATGGACGAATTGAAAGATGCGGCAGAGTCACTTAAGCGTTCGTATACCAGCGATGACGATGACTCAGCCCGTACGATCCATAACCCGACCGTCACCGATCCCGAAGCGGAACATGATGGTGTCACGCCAGCAGCGGCCTTGACGCACGCCAGTGCGCCAGAAGCCACGCCGAAGGTTGCAGAATCATTGGCGGCTGAGCCAACGCCAACGGTTTCTGAGCGAACGTTATCGGAGATTAAGGCGAACCGCGAATCTGTTGTGGATAACATCCCAGCGTCTCACCAACCTAATGGCGATCGTTAAAACATGGCTGTTGAAGATACCCAACCGCTTATCAGTCATCTGATAGAACTGCGTAAGCGTCTGCTGAACTCGATTATCAGCGTCCTTGTGATTTTTATTGCATTGGTTTTTTTTGCCAATGATATTTACCAACTGGTTTCTGCTCCGTTAATCAAACAACTGCCGGCTGGGGCCAGCATGATCGCTACTGACGTGGCGTCACCGTTCTTTACCCCTATCAAGCTGACAATGATTGTTTCGGTGTTTGTTTCCGCGCCGGTGATTCTGTATCAGGTGTGGGCGTTTATTGCCCCAGCATTGTATAAACACGAACGACGTTTGATGATGCCGTTGCTTTTTTCCAGCAGCCTACTGTTTTATTTAGGTATGGCGTTTGCTTATTTCATCGTCTTCCCGTTGGCGTTTGGCTTCTTTGCTAAAACTGCGCCGGTTGGGGTATTAATCGCTACCGATATCAACAACTACCTTGATTTTGTCATGGCGTTGTTTATGGCGTTTGGCGTGGCGTTTGAAGTCCCGGTTGCTATCATCCTGCTGTGTTGGAGCGGAGTGACCTCACCGGAAGACCTAAAGAAAAAGCGGCCTTACGTGCTGGTTGGGGCATTTGTTGTCGGTATGATGCTGACGCCGCCGGATGTGTTCTCGCAAACGCTGTTGGCGATCCCAATGTATCTGCTGTTCGAGGTCGGGGTGTTTTGTGCCCGATTCTATGTAGGCAAACGCCGACCACAGCCGGAAGAAGAGGACGAGGGTGACGAACACCCGGTACCTTAACATTATTGCTTTTTGAGCCGCCCTGATTGGGCGGTTTTTGCTTTGGAAAAACCATGTTCGATATCGGTGTTAACTTAACTAGTTCCCAATTCGCTAAAGATTGTCCGTTGGTCGTGGAGCGTGCTCGAGAGGCAGGCGTGACCGGTATGCTGATTACCGGCACTGACGTGCAAGAAAGTCAGGTTGCCAGTGAGTTGGCGCAAAACTATCGCCAGTTTTGTTGGTCCACCGCGGGTGTGCACCCACATCACGCCAATGAGTGGAATGATCGGGCTGCCGCGCAGATCCGTTCTCTTGCTGCCAGGCCTGAAGTTGTCGCAATTGGCGAGTGCGGCTTGGATTTCAACCGCAACTTTTCTACCCCGGCGGAGCAAGAAACGGCGTTTACCGCGCAACTGGCATTGGCAGCAGAATTGCAAATGCCGGTGTTTTTGCACTGTCGTGATGCACATGAACGCTTTGTAACCCTGCTGGCGCCCTGGTTGGGTAAGCTGCCAGCCGCCGTTGTGCACTGTTTTACCGGTAGTGCGGAAGAGTTAGCGGCGTGTTTATCACTTGGTCTATCTGTGGGGATTACCGGGTGGGTGTGCGACGAGCGGCGCGGTTTAGAACTGCGTGCGCTGTTACCTCAGATCCCTGCTGCGCGCCTGCTGCTGGAAACCGACGCGCCTTATCTATTACCTCGAGATTTACACCCCAAGCCTTCATCGCGTCGTAACGAACCCTGTTTTTTACCGCACATTGTCCGGCAGGTTGCAGGCTGGCGACAAGAAGATCCACAATGGCTGGCACAGACCATCGATCACAATGCCCGCCAGTTGTTCCGGCTATTCTGAGTTCGTCCATGCCATTTCCAGCGCTGACGAACTCGCAACTCATTAATCTGTTTATAACTTTTCGAACTGACGATTATCCAGGCTTTGGGTCACCTGCTTGTTGATCAGGTTCAACAGCAGCATCGAACGCGCTTCGCCGTCTGGCTCAGTATAAATCGCTTGAAGGCCTTCAAACACACCGTCGGTAATTAAAACGGTATCACCAGGCTGCGGTGTTTCCGGGTCGATATAGGTTTCGCTGATATGCGTGCGCAGCTCTTCAATCACGTTGACAGGAATGATCGTAGGCAGCGAACCAAAACGCACAAAGTGGCTGACGCCACGCGTGGCGCTGATAGTGGTCGTGTGAACGCGCTCTGGATCAAACTCAACAAACAGATAATTGGGGAACAGGGGTTCACTTATCGCGACTCGCTTGCCGCGCACGATTTTCTCCAGCGTGATGATAGGGCTGAAGTAATTCACCGCCTGCCGTTCTAAATGTTCTTGTGCTCGTAAGAGCTGACCGCGTTTGCAATACAGTAAGTACCAAGATTCCATAATTTCACATACCTTTCTGCCAGCCGGTAAGCATAACAAAAGCTAATACGGATACCTAGTGAAGCGCATTATCGGTAAGCTTACCGAACGGTGTGAATCCATGGCATTTGGCGCGTTGTCACATACTTATCCGATCCGCTCGGGTATAAAAGAGGGCGAAAAATTTGTTACCGTGACAGCATGATGCGCTAACACAGCGACCACGGGGTGTTATTCCTAAGTTTAAGATTGAGGGAGAGAGATGGAGCTATTTCTACTGAGTAACGGCAAACTTTCAGGCGAATCTGAACTGTTGGGGTATGCAAAAAGCCAACTACAGGCGATGATTCAACGTTGCAACATCGCGTCTGCGGTATTAATCCCCTATGCGTTGATTCGCGGTGATTATGATCAGCGGGCTCAGGAACTGGCTCAAACATTGGGTATTCAGGTGAGCAGTATTCATCATGCTCAATCACCGGCTGCCGCCATCGAACAGGCTGAGTGTATTTTGATTAGTGGCGGCAACACGTGGATGTTGAATCAACAACTGCATGAGCAAGGTTTAATTGTGCCGATTCAACGTGCCGTTCGCGAGCGTAATGTCCCCTATATCGGCTGGAGTGCCGGCTGTAATGTGGCAACACCCAGTATTCGTACCACTAATGATATGCCGGTACGTAACAGCGCCGTATTGCCCGCATTAGGGTTGTTCCCATTACAAATCAATCCACATTATATTGATGCGCATATCAGCGGTCATATGGGGGAAACCCGTGATGAACGTTTGGCTGAGTTCTGTGCGGTTAATCCAAGTGAATCGGTGGTTGCCTTGCGTGAAGGGAGCCTTTTGCATATCAGTGGTAACGTGTTGAGTTACTTCAGCGCACGTGATCAAGGTTTTAAAGTTTTCCGTCATGGTCAAGATACGCAGGAATACCATGATACGTTGGCATTGAGTACGCTGGTTCCGTTCGATTGTCACTGACAGTGTGTCCGCCGTTGACCTCTGTTTAACAAAATTGCAGCAACAACTGTGAAGAGCGCTTATAATGCCCTCCTCACTGGCCGTTATAATGATCAGCATGAAATACCGTGACTTACGCGACTTCCTCTCGTTGCTGGAAAAGAGAGGGGAACTAAAACGCATCAGCCAGCCGATTGATCCCTATCTGGAAATGACAGAAATTGCCGATCGTACCTTGCGTGCGGGCGGCCCGGCGTTATTGTTCGAAAATCCGAAAGGTTACGACATGCCGGTGCTGTGTAATCTGTTTGGCACCGCCAATCGCGTGGCAATGGGTATGGGACAGGAGGATGTCAGCGCATTGCGTGATGTCGGTAAGCTATTGGCCTTCCTGAAAGAGCCTGAGCCGCCGAAAGGCTTCCGCGATCTGTTTGATAAGATGCCCAAGTTCAAACAAGTATTGAACATGCCGACTAAAGTGTTGGGTTCTGCGCCTTGCCAAGAGCAAGTATGGCAAGGCGATGATGTCGATCTGGGGCGTATCCCGGTGATGCACTGCTGGCCGGAAGATGCGGCACCGCTGATCACGTGGGGGCTCACTGTCACTCGAGGGCCGCACAAAGAGCGTCAGAATCTGGGGATTTATCGCCAACAGGTGCTGGGCAAGAACAAAGTTATCATGCGCTGGTTGTCACATCGCGGCGGCGCATTAGATTATCTGGAATGGTGTCAGGCGCATCCTGGCGAGCGTTTCCCCGTTGCGGTCGCGTTAGGCGCCGATCCGGCAACGATTCTGGGAGCCGTAACGCCAGTACCGGATAATCTGTCTGAATATGCGTTTGCCGGGCTATTGCGTGGCAATAAAACCGAAGTGGTTAAATGCATTTCCAACGATCTTGAAGTGCCCGCCAGTGCGGAAATTGTACTGGAAGGCTATATTGAACCCGGTGAGATGGCGACAGAAGGTCCCTACGGTGATCATACCGGTTACTATAATGAAATCGATCACTTCCCGGTACTCACGGTTACCCATATTACCCAACGTCGTGATGCCATCTACCATTCAACCTATACCGGGCGTCCACCGGATGAACCGGCGGTGATGGGCGTCGCGTTGAATGAAGTGTTCGTGCCGATTTTGCAAAAACAGTTCCCGGAGATTGTCGATTTCTATTTGCCGCCGGAGGGGTGTTCGTATCGGCTGGCGGTCGTTACGATAAAGAAACAGTATCCAGGCCATGCCAAGCGCGTCATGATGGGGGTTTGGTCGTTCCTGCGCCAGTTTATGTACACCAAGTTTGTGATCATCTGTGATGACGACGTGAACGCGCGGGACTGGAATGATGTGATTTGGGCGATTACTACACGAATGGATCCGGCAAGGGATACCGTAATGGTGGAGAATACGCCGATTGACTATCTGGACTTCGCCTCGCCAGTTTCAGGGCTGGGTTCGAAGATGGGGCTGGACGCCACCAACAAATGGCCGGGTGAAACCCAGCGCGAGTGGGGCCGTCCGATTCAGATGGATGAAAAGGTGCGCGCACGCGTTGACGAAATCTGGGATGAGCTCGCAATCTTTAGTGACAGAGAACCGACGTTGTAGCGTCGGGCTCTGTTCTCAGTTTTGCATTGATGACCCGACAGAGGGAACGCATGACAATATTGAGCTGTAAAGTGACCTCCGTAGAGGCCATTACCGATACCGTTTATCGGGTACGTTTGGTGCCGGAAGCGCCGTTTTCATTTAAGGCAGGACAATACCTGATGGTCGTGATGGACGAGCGTGATAAGCGCCCATTTTCACTGGCCTCAACCCCAATGCAGCAAGATTACATCGAGCTGCACATTGGTGCTTCGGAGCTGAACCTGTATGCGATGGCGGTGATGGATCGCATTTTGAAAGAGCAGGCGATCACCGTGGATATTCCGCACGGTGATGCTTGGCTCCGGGAAGAGGGGAGCCGGCCACTGGTGTTGATCGCCGGGGGGACCGGTTTTTCCTACGCTCGTTCTATTTTGTTAACCGCGTTGGAACAGCAACCGGATCGCGATATCTCGATTTATTGGGGCGGTCGCGAATTGCAGCATTTGTACGATCTCGGGGAACTGGAGTCTCTCTCGCTGCAACATCCTAATCTGAAAGTGATCCCGGTGGTTGAACAACCCGAAGAGTCATGGCGGGGCCGCAGTGGTACGGTACTGAGTGCGGTATTACAGGATTTTGGCTCATTGGCAGAGCATGATATTTACATTGCTGGTCGTTTTGAAATGGCTAAAATTGCGCGTGAACGCTTTTGTGCCGAACGCGGTGCACAGGAAACGCACATGTTTGGTGATGCCTTCTCATTCATTTAATTGAATGCGTGGAAAGACAAACGGGAGTGGCTAAGTGCCGCTCTTTTTTGTTGATAGTAAGCCTTTGGGCATAAAAAACCCGCCCCTGACAGGCGGGAAGTACGGCAACAAAACTTTCACGGCGGTCCCGGCGTGCTGCGTACCGAGCGTAGCCGAAGATAGATACAGTTAGACGCGTTCGAACACGGTGGCAATCCCCTGACCCAGACCGATACACATGGTCGCTAGGCCAAACTGCGCGTCACGGCGTTCCATCAGGTTCAGTAATGTGGTGGAGATACGTGAGCCTGAACAGCCGAGCGGATGGCCAAGAGCAATAGCGCCGCCATTCAGATTCACTTTATCGTCGAGACTTTCCAACAGCCCCAGGTCTTTAATACAAGGCAGTGACTGGGCAGCAAACGCCTCATTCAGCTCGAACAGATCGATATCCTGCACGCTCAGACCGGCGCGCTTTAATGCTAGTTTACTGGCGGGAACCGGGCCGTACCCCATAATGGATGGATCGCAGCCGACCACCGCCATCGAACGAATGCGTGCGCGCGCTTTCAACCCCAGTGCTTTGGCACGTGACTCGCTCATCAATAGCATAGCGGACGCACCGTCGGACAAGGCGGAAGAGCTGCCCGCAGTTACCGTTCCATTAACGGGATCGAATGCCGGGCGCAGTGCTGCCAAACTTTCGACGGTGGTTTCTGGGCGGATCACTTCATCATAATCGTAGCGCGTCAATACGCCGTCGGCGTCGTGGCCGGTGGTGGCAATAATTTCTTGCTTAAAATGACCTGCTTGCGTAGCCGCATAGGCGCGTTGGTGTGAACGTGCGGCAAATTCGTCTTGCATCTGGCGGCTGATGTTGTGCATTTTTGCCAACATTTCGGCCGTCAACCCCATCATACCGGCGGCTTTTGCCACCGAGCGGCTCAGGCCAGGATGAAAATCCACACCGTGGTTCATGGGCACATGCCCCATATGTTCGACACCGCCGATCAGGCTAACGTGGGCATCGCCGACCATAATGGCGCGAGCGCCGTCGTGCAGCGCCTGCATTGACGAACCACACAGACGGTTGACGGTGACAGCCGGTACGCCTTGCGGAACCTCAGCCAATAACGCAGCGTTGCGAGCGATGTTAAAACCCTGCTCCAGCGTTTGTTGTACGCAGCCCCAATAAATATCATCGATAGTGGCGGCTTCCAGCGCTGGGTTGCGGCTTAGCACGGCACGCATCAGATGAGCAGAAAGATCTTCAGCACGGACTTGGCGAAACGCACCGCCTTTGGAGCGGCCCATTGGCGTGCGAACGGCATCAACAATAACTACATTTTCCATCTTTATGACCTCATGCCGGTTGGCCAGTGGAGACGTCCGCGTGCGGCGCTGTCACCGGATAATAGCTTTCATTACGTTCGGCCTTGGCGCGTAAGCCGGCCGGGACCTGATACAGTGCGCCCAGATGTTGGTAGCGCTGCGCCATTTCGACGTAATTTGCGCTGCCCATGGTGTCCAGATAACGGAATACGCCGCCGTGGAATGGTGGGAAACCAATACCGTATACCAGTGCCATATCCGCCTCTGCCGGGCTGGCAACGATACCTTCTTCAAGACAGCGCACCACTTCGTTGATCATCGGAATCATCATACGGGCGATGATTTCTTCACTGCTGAAGTTCTGAGATGGCTGACTGACTTCTGCCAACAGGGTATCGGTTTGCTCGTCGTGATCTTTGCGGGGTTTACCCTTGCTATCTTGGCTATAGCGATAGAAGCCTAACTGATTCTTCTGGCCGAAGCGCTGATTATCGAACATCACATCGACGGCATCGCGGTAATCTTTGCCCATGCGTTCCGGGAAGCCTGCGGCCATCACGGCTTGAGCATGATGAGCTGTATCAATACCCACCACATCAAGCAGATAGGCCGGGCCCATCGGCCAGCCAAATTGTTTCTCCATCACTTTATCGATGGCGCGGAAATCAGCACCATCGCGCAGCAATAGGCTGAATCCGGCAAAATACGGGAACAACACGCGGTTAACGAAGAACCCAGGGCAATCGTTGACCACGATCGGTGTTTTCCCCATGCGTGACGCGTAGGCCACGACCGCAGCAATCGTACTGTCGCTGGTTTGTTCGCCACGGATAATTTCTACCAATGGCATGCGATGTACCGGGTTGAAGAAGTGCATGCCGCAGAAGTTTTGCGGGCGCTTCAGTGATTTGGCTAATTCACCGATCGGAATGGTCGACGTGTTAGAGGCCAAAACGGTATTTTCCCCCACCAACCCTTCAACTTCGGACAATACGGCGGCTTTCACTTTCGGGTTTTCCACCACCGCTTCGACGATCAGTTGTGCACGTTCGATGCCCGCGTAGTCCAGCGTTGGCTGAATGGTTGCCAATACGCCCGCCATTTTCATGCCGTCTAATTTGCCACGCTCAAGTTGCTTATTCAGTAGCTTGGCGGCTTCGGTCATGCCGAGCGTTAAGGATTTATCGTTAATGTCCTTCATGATCACCGGCACGCCTTTCAGCGCAGATTGGTAGGCGATGCCACCGCCCATGATACCCGCGCCCAGAACCGCGGCTTGCTTCGGTGCATCAAGATTATTGGCTAGTTTTTTGGCCTGACTCTTAACGAATTGATCGTTCAGGAAGATGCCGACCAGAGCACGGGCTTCGTTAGATCTGGCTAGTGGTACAAAGCTGGCCGTCTCTAATTGCAGCGCCTCATCGCGGCCCATTTTAGCGGCTGCCTCAATGGTTTTTATCGCAGTCATCGGTGCCGGATAATGTTTGCCAGCCGTTTTTAGCACCATGCCTTTGGCCGTGGTAAAACTCATTGCGGCTTCAATAGGGCTCAGCCTCAGCGGCTCGAGTTTTGGCTGACGATAGGCGCGCCAGTCAAGTTGACCCGCGATCGCCTGCTGCAGCATTTTCAGCGCTGCATCGATCAATTTCTCTGGTGCGACTACGGCATCTACAAGACCAACTTTTAGCGCGTCTTTAGCACTGACGTCTTTACCCGCGGCAATAATTTCCAACGCGCTGTCATTACCCAGCAGACGTGGCAGACGAACGGAGCCGCCAAAACCAGGCATGATACCCAGTTTGGTTTCAGGTAAACCGATACGAGCATCTGGCGAGGCCACGCGGAAATCGGTTGCCAGCACACATTCGCACCCCCCGCCCAACGCATAACCATTAATTGCGGAAATGGTCGGTACCGGGAGGTCTTCTAAGCGGTTGAAAATGGAGTTAGCGAAGGCCAACCATTGTTGCAATTTTTCAGCTGGGGCAGCGAACAGCGACAGGAATTCGGTGATATCGGCACCAACAATAAAGGCTGTTTTACTGGAGCGTAATAGTAGCCCTTTCAGATCGGTTTGCTTTTCCAGTACCGTCAGCGCTTCACCCAGCGCAGCAACGGTTCGGGTGTCCAGCTTGTTGACTGAACCGGGGGCATCGAACACCAGCTCGGCAATACCGTTTTCGAGCCAGTGTAGTTGTAATGTTTCGCCTTGGTAGAGCATGTCTATCTCCTGAATCAGCGCAGATGATCTGGTACGACCAGATGAACAGGAGTGTGGTTTTTATGTTAACAATATGCAAATACAAGATTGCATTTTTGCAGCAACGATCACAGGTAATTAATGTAATTTTCTGATTATTAAATAAATTATATTTTTAGTCATTTAGCGCTAAAGACAGGGATTTCACCGAGGTTGCAGCAGTTTGCGAAGCGTCCCGCATGCCTGGCGGGAGAGGGTTGGAGTGCAGAATCAGTGTGTTAAGATGGCGCATTCCGATTTCAAGGGTATAAGGGTACTGTTATGGAAACACTGGCTTCTTTGTATAATGATCACCTGACAGAAATGCAACGCCGTGCGCGAGAGGTCTTGGCGCATCACCATTTGGACGCGTTGCTGATCCATTCCGGTGAACTGCAACGAGTCTTTCAGGACGATCATAACTACCCGTTCAAAGTTAACGCGCATTTTAAATCTTGGGTACCCGTAACCTCAGTACCGAACTGCTGGTTATGGGTAGATGGGGTTAACAAACCGAAATTGTGGTTCTACTCGCCAGTGGACTACTGGCACAGCGTTGAGGCGCTGCCGGAAAGTTTTTGGACCAAAACGATTGAACTGATGCCGTTGGCTAATGCCAATGAGATTGCCGAGCACCTACCGGCACCGCGTGAACGTGTGGCGTATATTGGCTATGCACACCAGCGTGCCAACGAGCTGGGTATCAGCGCTGACAATATTAATCCGCAGGCCGTGCTGAATTATCTTGATTTCCATCGCTCTGTCAAAACAGGTTACGAACACGCCTGCTTGCGTGAAGCACAAAAGACCGCAGTGATGGGCCACCGTGCAGCGCATGAGGCCTTTCTTTCAGGTATGAGCGAATTTGATATCAATTTGGCGTATTTGACTGCCACTGGCCACCGCGATACAGACGTGCCGTACGACAATATTGTGGCACTTAACGAACATGCTTCCGTATTGCATTACACTAAATTGGATCACCAAGCGCCTGACGAGTCGCGCAGTTTCCTGATTGATGCTGGTGCAGAATACAATGGTTATGCGGCTGATTTGACGCGGACTTACGCAGCACAAAGTGGCACTGATTTCGCCCAGTTGGTGAAAGATCTCAATGACGAACAGCTGGCGCTGATTGACACCATCAAACCCGGCGTGCGTTACACCGATTATCATGTACAGATGCATCAGCGTATTGCCAAGCTTTTAAGGAAACACAAGCTGGTTAATGACATCAGTGAGGAAGCAATGGTGGAGCAGGGGCTGACTTGCCCGTTCCTACCACATGGCTTGGGTCACTCTCTGGGTCTACAGGTGCATGATGCTGCTGGTTTTATGCAGGATGAGAAAGGAACTCATTTGGCCGCGCCGAGCCAGTATCCGTTCCTGCGTTGTACGCGGATGCTGCAACCTGGCATGGTGCTGACCATTGAACCCGGTTTGTACTTTATCGAATCACTGCTGGCACCTTGGCGTGAAGGGGCGTTTAGCAAGCACTTTGCCTGGGAGCGGATTGATATGCTGAAACCCTATGGCGGCATTCGTATTGAAGACAACATTATCATTCACGATAAACGCGTAGAAAATATGACGCGCGACCTTAATCTGGCCTAATGCACGCCTATCCGATCCCCGAAGCAACGATCAGCGTCAGTGAAGAGATAAAAAAAAGTCGCTTCATAACGTTGCTCGCTCCGACCTGTGGAATAGAAGCGGCGAAAGCTTTTATTCAGCAGGTTAGGGATGAACACCCCACAGCCCGGCATCATTGCTGGGCTTTTGTTGCTGGTGCACCGGACGACTCGCAACAGTTGGGGTTTTCCGATGATGGTGAACCTTCTGGTACGGCGGGTAAACCGATTCTGGCACAATTGATGGGCAGTGGCATCGGTGAAATCACTGCTGTTGTTGTGCGCTATTACGGCGGGATTAAGTTGGGCACCGGTGGGTTGGTAAAGGCTTACGGTAGTGGCGTGCAACAGGCATTAAAACAGATTGAGTTAGTCAGCAAAGTACCTCAGCTCGAATATACTTTGCATTGTGATTACGCGCAGCTGGCGTTGGTTGAGAACTTATTACAGCAAACGGAAGGGCAAATTTTGCATGGGGAATACGGTGCAGCGGTATCACTGCATCTGGCTTTACCGGCAACGGGCGTTGAGGCGTTCGGCAATAAGTTACGTGATCTTAGTCGCGG
This sequence comes from Serratia sp. NPDC078593, assembly GCF_050268245.1. Classification (NCBI taxonomy): domain Bacteria; kingdom Pseudomonadati; phylum Pseudomonadota; class Gammaproteobacteria; order Enterobacterales; family Yersiniaceae; genus Serratia; species Serratia sp. NPDC078593. The sequence goes on from NZ_JBNNGK010000004.1 coordinate 348,378, forward strand.
TAATTTGCAATTAAGCCCTATTTCGCAATAATTCCCCCAACTGAATTCCTAAGGACCGTGCTGAAATGCATTTTCGCGCCATAACCCGTATTGTAGGTTTATTAGTCATCTTATTCTCCGGGACGATGTTCATTCCTGGTTTGGTGGCGTTGATATACCGCGATGGGGCCGGTCGAGCTTTTACGCAGACCTTTTTTGTGGCGGTGACGATTGGCCTGATGCTGTGGTGGCCTAACCGTAAACAGAAAAATGAGCTGAAACCCAGAGAAGGTTTTTTAATTGTCGTACTGTTCTGGACGGTATTGGGCAGTGTGGGTGCTTTGCCTTTTCTGTTCTCCGAACGGCCGAATCTCTCGCTAACCGATGCCTTCTTTGAATCCTTCTCTGGTTTGACAACCACCGGCGCGACCACCTTGGTCGGTTTGGATTCATTGCCTAAAGCGATATTGTTCTATCGTCAAATGCTGCAATGGATGGGGGGGATGGGGATCATCGTCTTGGCCGTGGCGATTTTGCCTATTCTTGGCGTTGGTGGGATGCAGCTTTATCGAGCAGAAATGCCAGGGCCGCTGAAAGACAACAAAATGCGCCCGCGCATTGCCGAAACGGCCAAAACCCTCTGGTTGATCTACGTGCTGTTAACCATTGCGTGTGCTTTGGCGCTGTGGGGAGCGGGTATGACAGCATTTGATGCCATTGGTCATAGTTTCGCAACCATTGCCATTGGCGGCTTTTCTACGCATGACGCCAGCGTTGGGTTTTACGCCAGCCCCACGATTAATACCATTATTGCTGTATTCTTGCTGATATCAGGGTGTAATTTCGGCCTCCACTTTGCGTTATTGAGTGGGCGGAGCCTGAAGGTCTATTGGCGCGATCCTGAATTTCGCATGTTCATCTTTGTGCAACTTACGCTGGTTGTGGTATGCGCCGTGGTTCTCTGGTGGCACGGTATCTACCAGTCTGGCATGGAAACGATTAATCAGGCTTTCTTCCAGGTGGTTTCCATGGCGACAACGGCCGGATTTACCACCGATAGTTTCTCCAAATGGCCGCTGTTTTTGCCGATGTTGTTGCTTTGTTCAGCATTCATCGGCGGTTGTGCGGGGTCGACCGGGGGAGGGTTGAAGGTTATTCGTATTCTGTTGCTGTATTTGCAAGGGTCGCGTGAGTTAAAACGGTTGGTGCACCCTAATGCAGTTTATACGATTAAATTAGGCAATCGCGCACTACCTGAACGTATTCTGGAAGCGGTATGGGGATTCTTCTCCGCTTATGCTCTGGTGTTTATTATTAGCATGTTGGTTATTATTGCGACGGGGGTGGACGAATTCTCTGCTTTTGCTGCGGTAACGGCAACGTTGAACAACCTAGGGCCGGGGCTTGGTGTTGTCGCCGATAACTTCACCACAATGCCGCCGCCAGCGAAATGGGTACTGGTATTGACCATGCTATTTGGGCGACTGGAAGTCTTCACACTACTCGTACTTTTCACGCCGACGTTTTGGCGTGAATGATCTAATAAGGAGTAACGCCATGAAGGCATTGATTCTCTACTCGAGCCGTGACGGACAAACGCACGCTATTGCTTCTTATATAGCAAGTCAGTTACAGGACACACTTAGCTGCGATCTAATTGATTTGTTACAGGCGGAGAATATCGATCTCAGCCAGTATCAGCGCGTAATGATTGGCGCATCTATTCGTTATGGTCATTTCCATCCGGCATTGGATAAATTTGTTAAGCGCCATGCGGATCGTTTGAACCAAATGCCAAGCGCATTTTTCTCCGTTAACTTAACGGCGCGTAAACCTGAAAAGCGCTCTCCGCAAACTAACGGCTACACCCGGAAGTTCTTGCTGGCTTCACCTTGGCAACCCACACAATGCGCAGTGTTTGCTGGTGCGTTGCGTTATCCTCATTATCGTTGGTTCGATCGTGTCATGATTCAATTCATCATGCGAATGACTGGCGGCGAAACGGATAGCAGTAAAGAGGTGGAATATACCGATTGGCAGCAAGTCGATCGTTTCGCGCTGGAATTCAGCCATATCCAGTACGAAAAATGAAACAAATGCTGCCTTGTGCAGCGTTTTGTTGAAAAAAAACGCGGTTGAAAAGTTTTTTGAAATTAGGGGTTGCGGCTTACTGAGAACTCCCTATAATGCGCCTCCATCGACACGGCGCAAGTGATTCACTTCACAAAGCGGCCGGGAAGAAAGAGAAAAAATCCTGAAAAAATGGATTGACTCTGAAAGAGGAAAGCGTAATATACGCCACCTCGAGTTAACAAGCTTCGGCGCGTAACTCACTGCTCTTTAACAATTTATCAGACAATCTGTGTGGGCACTCACAAGACGATATCCAGCATCCTCGGATGCAAAAAAATATCAAGTCTTGAAGAGT